>CAIPFY010000198.1 GCA_903864435.1 uncultured Chloroflexota bacterium
ACCCTGTATGGCTTTTATTGTAGCACAGGTCATCTTTAGCGCAAGCACCAAAATTAACGCCAAATTGAGCCGTTTTTACGCCCCGTTTTTTGCCAGCGTAACCCCTTTTTGCCGTAATAATTCGTCATTCTGCGAAACTCGATTTCTGCTGAAAAAGGGGGGGGAGTTTCGCAGAATTACAAAACACATTCTTCCCTCAATAATTTCTTTTATTGCACGAATAGCAAACACAAAGTAAACCTAAGAAATAACGTAATAGGCGCACTAATTCGAGTTTCGCAGAACGCTCATTTTGGGGGTGTTTTTCGGGGGGGCTGCTCGTGGCGCACTTTCCGGCGGGCCGATACGCCCGGCAAGGACAAGTTGGAGCCGTACCGCGACGAGCCTACCGTGACCCGCATGGACGGGCTTCCGACCCCGCTGCTGCTGGAATCGGAAACCCGCAAGCCGTAGGGAGTCCCCGCTGCGGTTTATCCGCCGTACACCGCCTCCAGCGCCAGCGGCAGTTCGTCGCGCCAGCAGGTGTAGTTGTGTCCGCCGCTGTATTCGCGGTAGTCGAAGCTGTAGCCCCGCGCCGTCAGCGCCTCGCGCATGTGGCGGTTCGGCTCCAGCAGCCACTCGTAACGCCCGACGTTCATCCACAGCTTCAGCGGACGCGGCGGGTAGAGTTCGACCAGATCATGCACCACGCTGCGGTGGCCGCCCAGCCCGAAGCCGAACGCGCCCGAAAAACTGATGACCGACCCGAAGATGTCCGGCATCCGCAACCCCGCATACAGCGACATCAGGCCGCCCATCGAAGCGCCCATAATCCCGTACTTGCCGCCTGTCGGTTCCACGAGGTTGAGATGCTCACGGGCGAGGGCGAACACATCGCGGATGAGGAAGGCCAGCGTCGCATCGCTGCACAGGTATTCCACGAACCGCGCTTGCCCGCCGTGCGCCACGCCCGCAATCGCAATCGGCGGGATGCGCTTCTTGGCGATCAGGTTATCCACAATCGCCGCCAGTTTCGCCCGTTTGAAAAAGTCGTTGCCGTCCAGCACCACCAGCAGCGGCACCGGCTCCGTCGTGGGCGGCTGATACAGGTACACCGGACGCTTATCGCCCACGATGGCGAACCCGCCGTTAATGCGGTGCTGCGTCACCTTGCCCGCCACCACGCCGCGCCCGCGCCGGATGAGGGGGGTATGACGGGTAGCCGGCAGATCGGCATAATGGTTGAACGCGCCCATCCCGTTCGTGGTCAGGCGCGGGTTGTGCGGGTCTGGCACGCGCCCATCGGGATTGACGAACGCATATTCGAGGTAGCTGTCCGGTTCGACGGTGATGGTGTGCGACCACACCCCCGGCGCGGCTTTCGTCATCTCCACCACGCCTTCGCCGCCCCATGCGTTCTGATCGTTGATGAGTACCGGCGCTTCGTCCCCTTCCCACACAAACGTGACATCGCTGCCGTCAATCAGGGGCGTGCCTTCGGCCTTCGCCCGTTTGAGAAGTGCATGTTCGCGTTTCGCCATACTGATTATCCTTTCGCTGCCGATTCGCCTATTCGGGAGGGCAGGCCCCAGAAGGCCGGGATCAAGGCCACCCCGCACAACACCGCGCCTAGCAAACCCAATTCGGCCAGCACGCGGGCTGTCATCTGTGTGTAAATGAGGGTCACGGCGTTCGGGTCGGCGGCGGCATTGCTCAGGGTGATGGCCGCCTCTGCCAACGCGCTCACCCGCTGCAAGGCCAGCGCCGTCAGCGAGGCCACCGCTACCGTCATGCCGATCAACCGCAGGATGATGACCAGAGCCGAGGCCACGCCGCGCTCATCATCGCTGGCGGCATTGATGACCGAGGCGCTAATGGGCGAAAACGTCAGGCCGATGCCCACGCCAATCAGCGCCATTTCCGCCGCGATCACCCCGTCTGCGATGTCCAGCGTCCATGTTTGCCACACCAGCCCGAAGCCGATGATTGCCAGCCCCAACCCGTACAGCGTGGTGCGCTGAATGCCGATGCGGTCACTCAGCCAGCCGCCGGGAACCGCCGCCAACGCCATCGGCACGGTCAGCGCCGAGAGCAGCACGCCGGCCTGAAACGCCGCTTCGGAGAGATGGGAAGCATCTTGAATGCGGATGTTAATGAGGATGGGGACGCTGACGAGGCCGATCATCAGGCAGAAGCCGATTAGCAGGTTAATGATTGCGCCCGCGCTCAGGCTGCGGCTGCGGAACAGCTTCAGGTTGAGCAGCGGGTCGCGGGTGTGCGATTCCACCCACAGGAAGCCCGCGAACGCCGCCGCGCCGATCAGCAGCGCAACCGCGTTATAGGTGGGTGCGCCGGTCGTCGGCGCGAAACTGCCGGACGATACCGACGGGTCAATCTGCCCGCCAAGGCCGATCACCAGCGCCACCAGCGCCGCGCCGATCAGCAGCGCACCCGGCGCATCGAAGCGGCCTGTCGCCCGACGGGTGGGTACGCCGCGCAGCGCCCACAGGGTAAACGCCAGCCCGATGAGCGCCAGCGGCACATTAATCCAGAACAGGGTGCGCCAGTCCGGGGGCGGCCAGTTCAGGCCGAGCGAACGCAGCAGCGTCACGATGCTTAACTCGTTGCGGGCGAACCAGTTGACCAGCACGCCGCCGTACAGATGCCCTAGCACCCAGCCGAGCGTATCCACCGCGCCCACCACGCCTAGCGGTTGTGCGCGGCGCTCTTTGGGGAACAGATCGCCCACCAGCGCCAGACTGACCGGAACCAGCGCCCCCGCCCCCAACGCCTGCACCACCCGTCCGAGGATGATGGCGATTAGCGTGATGACTTCGCGCTCCGGGCGCTGCCCCATGCGGCGCATCAGCGTGTAGAGTACATCCGTCGGGCCGAGGTGCGCCGTCGCCACCAGCACCGAGCCGACCACGAACACCAGCAAGCAGCCGATGTACACCGCCCGCCGCCCGATCAGGTCACTCACGCGCCCCATGAAGGTCATGCTGATGGCGTAGGCCAGCAGATAGCCGCTGACCACCCACGCGGCATCGTCCAGCATGGTCTGGGGGGGCAGGCCGAGTCCGATCAGAATTTCCGGCAGAAAGGCCGAGACAATCGTCAGGTCTAACGAACCAATGAAAATCGGCAGACAGATGAGCGCCAGCACCAACCACGGGCGCACAGGCGGGCGAGTTTGAGCAGCAACGTTCAATGCAATCTCCCGGTTCGCACGTAAAACTTCCCTCTATTGTACGGTCATTTTGCGTGGTTGACCGAATCCTACCGCCCCGCGTCCGCAATCCGGGAGGCGGGGGATAGGGGACTCCGCCTACACCCAACCGCGCACGAACGCGGTCAGCAGGCGCACGCCAAAGCCCGAAGCCCCTGCGGGCGCATAGGGCGTTTCCGGCAGATTGAAGGTCATGCCCGCCATATCAATATGCGCCCACGCCAGATTCGCCACGAACCGTTTCAGGAAGGCGGCAGACGTGCCCACTCCGCTGTAGGAACCGCCGCTGTTCTTGATGTCCGCCACCAGCGAATTGATCTTGCGGTCATAATCCGGGTACAGCGGCAGCGGCCACACGCGCTCGGCGGCAGATGTCCCCGCCGCGACCAGCCGATCGCGCAGGCGGTCGTCGGTGCTGAACACGCCCGCCGCCACGCCTTCGCCCAACGCGGTCACGCATGAGCCGGTCAGCGTGGCGATGTCCACCACCGCCGCCGGTTGGTAACGCTGCGCGTACACCAGCGCGTCCGCCAGCAGCAAGCGCCCTTCGGCGTCCGTGCTGATAATTTCGATGGTCACGCCGTTGCTGGCGGTCAGGATGTCCGAGGGGCGGTAAGCCGCGCCGGAGATCATGTTGTCGGCGGTGGGGATGAGGCCGATCACCCGCAGCGGCAGGTTCAGCCCGGCCACCGCGCCTAGCGCCCCGATAACCGCCGCGCCGCCCGCCATATCGCCCTTCATGGTACTCATGCCCTCGAAGGTTTTGATGTCGTAGCCGCCGGTATCGAAGGTCACGCCCTTGCCGACCAGCACCAGCGTGGGCAGGTCGGTGCGGTCGCCGTTGTGTTCGAGGATGATGAAGCGCGGCTCGTTGACGCTGCCCTGCGCCACGCCTAGTAGCGCCCCCATCTTCAAGGCTTCCATCTGCGCCTTGCCTAGCACTTGGCATTTCAAGCCGGTGGCCTGTGCCATTTCTGCCGCCGCGTTCGCCAGATAAGCCGGATTGCACACGTTGGGCGGCTGGTTGACCAGATCACGCGCCAAGCGCACGCCCGCGCTGATGGCGATTCCGGCGCGGATGCCTTCGCTGACCGCGTTCTGTTCCCCTTCAGCCACGATTAGATCGAGGCGGGTGGGCAGGTTGGGCGTTTCGTCGCCGGATTTTTGCCCGCGAAAATGGTACGCCGCCAGCAGCGCCCCTTCGGCAACCACCTGCGCCGCCGCGTCGAGCGCCAGCCCTTCACCGAACAGGGCGCTGGCGGCATGTTTGACCTTCAGTTCACGCGCTTTCAGCAGCGCCGCCGCCACGCCCCGCCGCGCTGCATCTGCCGTGAACGCCGCCGCTTTCCCTAGCCCGACGAGAATCACGCGCCGCGCCGGAATCACACCACGCGGGTATAGCACCGCCACCTGTTCGGGCTTGCCGCTAAAATCGCCGTCGGTGAGCAGGTCGCTCAATGCGCCGTTCAACGCGGAATCCAGCGCCGCCGCCGCTCCTGCCAGCGGCGCACCCTCGAAAGCCGATACCATCACGGCGTCGGCGGCCTGTGTCGCCAGTGATCCGGCGGATGCTTGAATATCCATATCTTTCAATCTCCCTTACAGATAAAATGTATAATGTGCGATAGAGTGCAATTGCAGAAAGTGTACCGCCGATGACGCGCTACCGCTGGTTTCCGCTGGTGATTGGTCTGCTGTGGATGGCCTGCGGCGGCACGCCTGCCGCCGCGCAGGGCAACGTGTGGGAGCCGCTGGGGATTAGCGCCACGATCACGGATCACCCGTTGGGCGCGATTTATCCGTCCTTAGCCGTCGCGTCGGATGGCACGGTGGTTGTGGCCTATGTCAATATGAACTCGTGGATAGACGACATCACCCACGCGGTACAGGGCGTGGCGGATATTGATCTGAAACGCTTCAACGGGACGGCGTGGGAAGAAGTGGGCGGTTCTGCCAGCGGGCGCGGCGTGAGCGCCAACCCGGACGACACGCGCTACGACAGTTCTCCGGTGGTGGCGGTCGCGCCGGATGGCACGGTGTATGTGGCATGGATTTCGCTCGGCCTGAACGGGAATGGCCCCGGCGTGCTGCGCATCAAACGCTGGGACGGCAACACATGGGGCGAAGTGGGCGCGGGGTCTGCCAGCGGCGGCGGAGTCAGCGGCTTGCCGGGGAATGTGGTCTTTATGACGCTGGCGGTATCGCCCGCTGGCGTGCCGTATGTGGCATGGACGAATAACGCCCCCTCCGGCCTGTATGTCAAACGCTGGGACGGCAGCGCATGGGTGGCGGCTGGCACAGGCGCAGCCAGTGGCTACGGCTTGAACGACGGCTCTGGCACGGGGCAGAATCCGGTGATGGCCTTCGATGCGGCGGGGCTACCCTACGTGGCCTATGCGTTTTCACAGTACGGTTCGTATCGCATCCACATTCAACGCTTGAACGGGGATGCGTGGGAATCCGTCGGCGCGGGGTCTGCCAGCGGGGACGGCGTGAGCGCCCCGATTGACCCTGAAGCGGCCCATAGCGGCTGGTATCCCGATCTGGTGTTCGGGCCGGGGGATACGCCTTATCTAACATGGCAGGCGTGGGTGAACGAGAACTGGGAAATCTATATCAAGCGGTTCGATGGCAGCGCATGGGTGGAGGTCGGCACGGGTTCCGCCAGCACGGGCGGGGTGAGCAGCACGCCTGCTTTCTTCCATCATTCGCAGCATCCGGCGCTCACCTTTGATGGCGACGGCATCCTCTATCTGGCATGGACGGAGTTGCTAGGCGACAGCAGCCGCGCCCGCACCTATGCGCGGCGCTTCGTGAGTGGCGTGTGGGAAGAAACCTACCCCGGCTCCGCCAGCGAACCGATAGACGACTCGCCAGTGGCGGGTGAGATTCCGCCGGAGATGTGGTGGCGGCCTACACCGTGCGCGGGGCGAGCGATCAAATTGCGGTGCGCTACCTGCCCGATGCGCCCGCTGCCCCGCCGCTGACCAATATCTACACGACCGGACAGCCCGATCTGACATGGAATCGGGTGGTGGGCGCGGCGGCCTATCAGGTGCAAATCGCCCGTGACCATGCGTTCACGCAGATCGTGGTGCAGAGCGACCTGCTGCCCGCCGACCAGACCCCGCATTATGCGCCGCCCGTGTCGTTGTTCAACGGCGATTACTTTTGGCGGGTACAGGCACGCAGCGCGGCGGGCGTGTGGGGCGCATGGAGCGCGGTCACGCCCTTCGCCATCCGGCAACCGTGAGCGACGGGATTCCCGCTGTTGCCCCCGATCATGCGCAGGGTACAGCCTACTTCTGCTGTGCGGTATGATAGTAGAAAAACGCTGAGAGTAGCCGTTGCGTCCGGGTGCGCCAATGTACGCCGAAATTGCGGTCAACAGTCCCATTCACCAGAGCTTTCATTACCACCTGCCGCCCGAACTGGCGGGGCGGGTTGAAGTCGGTCATCTGGTGCAGGTGGGCTTCGGAACCAGTTTGCAGCACGGCATTGTGCTGGCCTTACACACGACCAGTCCGGTTATGCAGACCAAGCCACTGGATTCGATTCTCGATCCGCGTCCGGTGGTGACTGCCGCACAAATCGCGCTCGCCCGCTGGATGTCCGAACGCTACCTCGCGCCGATAGGCTCTTGCCTGTGGCTGATGCTCCCCGGTGGCCTGACCAACGGGCGCGATCTGCGTGCGACGCTGCTGAACCCGGACGCAAGCAGCGCCGACCCCCTCGAAGAACACATTCTCGCGCTGTTGCGAAAGCGCGGCGGCACGATCACCGGACGCAGCCTCGAAATGGCAAAGACTATGCAGGGGCATCACTGGCGTCCTGCGCTGGATGCGCTGGCGAAATCTGGCGCGGTGCGGACAGAACGCATCCTTGCCGCGCCGCGTGTGCGTCCGCGCATCGTGCAGACGGCGGCGCTGGCGATCCATCCCGACCAGATTGCGGGGATGGTGCGGCACTTGGGGCGCGACTCGCGTCCGGCGGATTTGCTGGCGGTGATAGACGCGCTGCCTGTCGAACGTGCGCCTGTCAAAGCGGTGCTGGAGGCGGCAGGGGTGACGGCTGCCGCGCTCAAAACCCTCACCGATAAGGGTTGGGTGGTGGTGCATGACGAAGGCCGCGAACGCACACTCTCCCTCACCTTGCCGCGTTATGAAGTGGAAGAAAAGCTGATCGAACTGCGACAGGCCGATAAACCGCTGCGCATCCTGAAAATGCTGGCGCGGGAGGCCGGCGCGGTGGATGTGAGCTGGGTGTATGCCCAGACCGGCTCCACCCTGAACGATCTGAAGCGCCTTGAGGATGAAGGGCTGGTGCTGCTGGGCGAAAAAGAACAGTGGCGCGACTCGCTGGCAGGGCGGATGTTCGTGCCGGCCAGCGCCCCGCCGCTAACGCCCGATCAGGCCGCTGCGTGGGAAATCATTCAGGCGCAGATTCAACGTTGGGGCTGGGGGCAGGCGCGGGGCGAAAGCAGCGCGGGCATCTTCCTGCTGCATGGCGTGACGGGCAGCGGCAAAACCGAATTGTATCTGCGGGCGATTGAACTCACGCTGGCGCAGGGGCGCGGGGCGCTGTTCCTTGTGCCGGAAATCGCACTCACGGCGCAAACGCTGCGGCGCGTGGCTGCCCGTTTCCCGAATCAGGTGGCGGTGGTTCACAGCGGCTTGAGCGAAGGCGAACGCTACGACACATGGCGGCGGGCGCGGGAAGGCTTAATCCCGATTGTGGTCGGGGCGCGTTCGGCGCTGTTCACGCCGCTGCCGGATGTGGGGCTGGTGATTCTGGACGAAGAACACGACGACAGCTACAAACAATCGCAATCCGCCAGCGGGCCGCCTTATTACCACACCCGCGATGTGGCTGAACAGATGATGCGTGCCAACAAAGGCGTGCTGCTGATGGGCAGCGCCACCCCTGATCTGGAAACCTTCTACCGTTCCGAACGCGGGGCGCTCATGCGGCTGACGCTGCCTACGCGCATTATGGGACACCGCAGGCGCATTCTCGAACAGGCGCAGGAAGCCGGAGTCGCGCCGCGCTATTATCCCGCCCGCGCCGAGGATGCGCTGGCGATTGACATGCCGCCGGTGACGGTGGTGGATATGCGCCACGAACTGAAGGCGGGGAACAAGAGCATTTTCAGCCTCCCCTTACAGGCGGCGTTGCAACAAACCTTGAACAATGGCGAACAGGCCATCCTGTTCCTGAACCGGCGCGGCGCTTCGACCTATGTGTTTTGCCGGGACTGCGGTCATGTGGCGAACTGCCCGCGCTGCGATACGCCGCTGATCTACCACCGCGAAGGCGGCAGTTTGCGCTGTCACCGCTGTGCCTATCAGAGCGCCCCGCCCAAAACCTGCCCGGCCTGCGCTTCGGATCGCATCCGTTATTTTGGCGCGGGTACGCAGCAGATTGAAGACGCGATGAAGGCCACGTTTCCAGAAGCGCGGTTGCTGCGCTGGGATGCCGACACCGCAGGCGACCCGCTGACGCACGAACTGTTCCTGTCGCGCTTCGCCAGCCACGAAGCCGATGTGCTGATCGGCACACAGATGGTAGCGAAAGGGTTGGATTTGCCGCTGGTGACGCTGGTGGGCGTGGTCAGTGCCGATACCGGCCTGAATATGCCGGACTTCCGCGCCGGTGAACGCAGTTTCCAACTGCTCACACAAGTGGCGGGGCGGGCGGGGCGCGGGCTGTTGGGCGGGCGGGTGGTGTTGCAAACCTATCAGCCGGAGCATTACGCGGTGCAGGCCGCCGCCAAACACGATTTCGCCGGATTTTACGCGCAGGAAATCGCCTACCGCCGCGACATGGGCTACCCGCCCTTTCGCCGGCTGGCGCGCATCGTCCTCAGCGACCCCGGCGACGCCCGCGCCCGCGCCGAAGCCGAAAGCGCCGCCGCCTTTCTGCGGAATCGCATCGAACGACTGCGGGCGGGCGAAGTGGATGTGATCGGCCCCGCGCCTTGCTTCTTCAGCCGGGTCAACCGCATCTACCGCTGGCATGTCCTCCTGCGTGCCCACGACCCCGGCGCGGTGCTGCACGGCATCAAAATACCCAAAAGTTGGCATCTCGACCTCGATCCGGTGGATTTGTTATAGTTCCCCAAAACCTCAAATTCAAACTGATTTGTAATATCTTCAGCAGGTAATTTGGAATAGGCTTAAGATGTTCAGATATTTTGCAACACGCGGTTTCGATCTATTATCTACCGCATATTGAAGCAGGGATTATGATGCAAGTCTTTCCATCTAATTTACCTTCAACGCCCTCATCACAATTAACCCTGGAATTTGAAAAGTACATTGGTGAATTACTGGCGCAGCATCTTGAACAACTCGATTTTGACCATCAGCGCACTGAAACGATTGAGGAAGCTGTCCATCAAATGCGAGGGGCGATGACCAGTATGAACCTGCGGGTGTATCTGATCGAGAACGCGCCGCTTGAAGATCGTACCCGTCATATCGTGGAGTTGAAAGCCGCCGTCAATGAACTGTCGGAGGCGATCAACAAACTGATGGAACGGGTACATCCGCCTGAAACCCCCCGCCTGCCTGCCAATCTCACGCATTAGCAGCAGATTGGCGGGTGCGTGCTGTAAGTGATCGTTCGGGGCATCTCCACCCCGGACTGCCGGGCGCGTCTTGAGCCAACTATAGCTGCTTTCCACATCTTCTGAACAAGTTCTAAATAACTCCCCTTTATCCTGTAGGCGTTGGTTGAGAAGTCTACAGGATGGCTGTGCAATGAACCTGCTGCAATCCCTACCCGATAAACGTGAGTTTGAACGTTTTGTGCGCTTTGCCCTTGTCGGCGTGATCGGCACCGGGGTGGATATGGTGCTGCTGGTGGTGCTGAAACAGGGGTTGGGACTGCCGCTGCTGCTGGCAAACAGCCTGTCGTATAGCGCCGGAATCGTCAACAACTTCTTACTGAACCGCTACTGGACGTATGCGGGCATCCGCAGCAAAAGCGGGTGGGGGCAGGCCGGGCAGTTTACCGCCGTCAGCCTGATGGGGCTGGTGCTGAATACCGCGCTGGTTGGCCTGTTCAGCAGCATGATGAGCGCCACAGACGACCACACCATCATCGCCAAGATCGCCGCTACCGTGATCGTCCTGTTCTGGAACTTTTTCGTGAACCGCGTCTGGACATTTAAGGAAGCGCCGGAGAGCGCAGGGAGTATCGCATCATGATCGCTTGGAAAGAGGATGTTCCGACTGAACGCCGGTTGAAAACCGTGCCGCTGGTGACTGTGGGCGAAAAGCCGGAAGTGACCGTAATTAGCCCGGTGCATAACGAAGAATCGGGTTTGCCGGAACTCTACCGGCGTGTATCTGCGGTGATGGATGGGCTGGGCGTTTCGTGGGAAATGATTCTGGTGGATGACGGCAGCCGGGATCAATCCGCCAACGTGATTGCGTCCCTCCATGCGCACGATGAACGGGTGCGCGGGGTGCGCCTCTCGCGCAATTTCGGCTTTCAGGTGGCTGTGACTGCCGGATTGGACGCGGCGCGGGGGACAGCCGTCATTCTGATGGATGCGGACTTGCAAGACCCGCCGGAAGTCATTCCGCAGATGCTCGAACAGTGGCGAAACGGCTATGATGTGGTGTATGGCGTGCGTACTGCGCGGGATGGTGAAACATGGTTCAAACGGGTTAGCGCCAGCGCCTTTTACAAGCTGATCCGGCGCATCACCAGTATTGATATTCCGCTGAACACGGGCGATTTTCGCCTGATGGATCGCCGGGTGGTGGACTCGCTGCGGCAAATGCCAGAACGCCACCGTTTCCTGCGCGGCATGGTGAGTTGGGTGGGCTTCCGGCAAGCCGGCGTTCCCTATCACCGGCAGGCGCGTTTCGCAGGGGCGACCAGTTTCACGCTGGGCAAGATGCTGCGTTTCGCGCTGGATGCGATCACCAGCTTTTCCTACGCGCCGCTTCAACTGGCGACGTGGCTGGGGTTTGCGATGGCTGGCCTGAGTGTGCTGTCCATCGCCGGGGTGGTGCTGCTGCGCCTGTTTGGAACCGACGCGCCGCTGTCGGGGCAGGCCACAACCTTAATCGCAGTGCTTTTTCTGGGCAGTATTCAGCTCATCTGTCTGGGGATTATCGGTGAATATCTGGGGCGCATGGTGGATGAAGTCAAATCGCGCCCGCTGTATCTGGTACAAGAAACATGGGGTGTGCCGAACGCGCATCCCGGCAAGCAATCATCAGCGTCAATCGGAGATTCAATATCATGACGACTATCACACCTGATCTGTATACGGCTCCTACCCCCTCCCGTACATGGACTCTACAAACTCGCCTGCTGTTGCGCCTGTCGGTGGCGACGATCATCCTCATCGGGATTGTCGTGCTGGCGCTGGTGCTGAACTTCGCCAACCTCAGTTCGCTAGGCGACTCCAACCTGTACTACACGGCGGCGGTGAAAAGTATGCTCCAGTCGCCCTCGAACTTTTTCTTCGTGGCGGCAGAACCGGGCGGTTCAGTTTCGATTGATAAACCGCCGTTGGGCTTGTGGCTGCAAGCCATCAGCGCCTTCTTTCTGGGGGTGAATGGCTTCGCGGTCATGCTGCCGCAACTGCTGGCCGGCGTGTTTAGCGTGCCGCTGCTGTACCATCTGGTGCGGCGCGGGTTTGGCAGCGGCGCGGGGCTGATCGCGGCCTTCGCGCTGGCCGTCACGCCGATTGCGATTGCGGCGCAGCGCAACAACACGATGGACGCTACGTTGATTTTCACGCTGCTGCTGGCGGCGTGGGCGTTCCTGAAGGCCACCGAACGTAGCAGCCTGCGCTGGTTGCTGGTGGGCGCGGTGCTGGTGGGGTTGGGCTTCAACATCAAAATGATGCAAGCCTTCCTGCCGCTGCCGGCCTTCTACGCGCTGTATTTCTTCGGTGCGAAGCTCGGCTGGCGGCGCAAGATCGCCCATTTGGTCGCCACAACGGTGTTGCTGCTGGCGGTGTCGCTCTCATGGGTGATCGCGGTGGACTTGACCCCGGCAGATCAGCGTCCATATGTGGGCAGCAGCCTAAGCAACAGTGCGTTGGAACTGTCGCTGGGTTACAACGGGGTTCTGCGGTTGCTGGGTGTGGGCGTGGTGATGGATGTGATGGGCAACAATCCCGATGGCGCGGTTGCCAGCACGACGGCTGCGGACGGCACGGCTGCCAGCACGACGGCTGCGGACGGCGCGGCTGCCAGCACGACAGCAGCGGATGGCGCGGCTGCCAGCACCACCGGAACTATGCAGCTTAATGGGCGTAACCTCCCTGCTGTTGTGAGCAACGGCATGTTCAGCGGCGAAGTCGGTCAGGCGGGCATCCTGCGCCTGTTCACGCAACCCCTTTCCAATGAAATCGGTTGGCTGCTGCCCTTTGGCCTGCTATCTATCGTCGTTCTGGCGGTTGGGCGTCCGCGCCTGCCGCTGAACAAAGAGCAGCAGGCGGCTATCCTGTGGGGCGGCTGGCTGTTGACCGAAGTGGTGTTCTTCAGCGCGGCGGGCTTCTTTCGCGCTTACTACACCGCGATGCTGGCGCCACCGCTGGCCGCGCTGGTCGGTATCGGCCTGATGCGCCTGTGGGGGCTGCGCGAACGCTTCCCACGCGGAGCCACAGGGATACTGGTCATCAGCGTGGCGGCGACGGTCATTTTCCAGTGCATCACGGCGGCGCAGTATCAGAGCGCGGCGCTGTGGCTGATCCCGATTGTGGCGGCACTGGTGGCGGGCGCGGCGCTGCTCCTCCTGCGCGGACAGGCGCGGCGCTGGGCGCTGACGGGTTTCGTGTGCCTGATCGTCAGCCTGACGGCGGTTCCGGCGGTCTGGTCGGGGCTAACTACGGCGGATGCTTCTGCCAGCACCGCGCTGCCTCATGCCTATGAGGGCGATCTGCGCAGCGGCTTCGACCCGCAGGCGATGGTGGCAATGGCGGCACAGAATGGCGGACAACTGCCTGCTGGCATGACCCCGCCCAACGGCATGACCCCGCCGCAGGGCATGACCCCGCCGCAGGGCGCGAACGGTCAGCGCGGCGGCTTCGGCGGGCAACAAGTGGATGAAACGCTACTCAAGTATCTGGAACTGAACACCGAAGGCGTGCGCTATCTGATGGCCGTTTCCAGTTCGCATGAAGGCGATGCGTACATCTTGCGCACCGGGCGGCCTGTGCTGCTCATGGGCGGCTTTAACGGCCTCGATCCGGTGGTGGATGTGGCGGATTTGCAGCAGATGGTGGCGGCGGGCGAACTGCGCTACATCCTGTATGGCGGCGGGGGTGGGCCGAACAGCGGGAGCAGCGATAGCGCGATTAGCACTTGGTTGCAAAGTGATTGCGCCGTCGTCAGCGAGTTTTCGACCAGCGGCAGCAACCTGTACCTGTGCAGTTAGCTCATGTGAAGGCCACACCTGTCTATCTGTTCCCCTCTTTTCCCTCGCCTAGCTGCACGCCGCAGTTGGGCGAGGGACTATCGAGTTTAAAAAAGGTGTGGTGAAGTCCAACGTGCGCTATGCTGATTTCAGCATACCCATTGACCAACGGGGCGGCAAACGATGAAAACCATTTTGATTGTGGACGACAAATTGAGCGCGGTGCGGCTGCTGGCGGATTATCTGAGCGC
>CAIPFY010000199.1 GCA_903864435.1 uncultured Chloroflexota bacterium
CTGATGTCGGAAAACAGCAACCTGACCTTTGACCAGTTGATTGAGTTGAAGCAGTCTACTTTTGTGGAACTAACGCGCTGGTGTCTGGATGATCTGGTGGCGGCTGCCGAAAATTCATCCAGCGAAATCGCGCAAAAAGCGGCTGCCGTGCTGAAGGCGTGGGATCGCCATGCAGACGCCGACAGCCGGGGCGCGGTGCTGTTCGCGGCATGGGCGGCGGCTTATCTGCGTCCGCTGGGTTTCGGGGCGCTGGCGATTCCGTTCGACCTCAACGACCCGTTGAATACCCCGCGTGGACTGGCCGATCCGGCAGCGGCGGTGGCGGCGCTGGAACAAACCGCACAGCAGCTTGAACTGTTGCGGGTGCTAGGTGGCGGCATGGACGTGGCCTATGGCGACCTTTTCCGCATTCGCTACGCCGGTTATGATTTGCCGGCCAGCGGGGGCGACGATCTGCTCGGCACGTTCCGCACGCTCACCTTCACCCAAGACCGGGACTTGCGCTTCCGTCCGGTGGCGGGCGAGTCGTATATCGCGGTGATCGAGTTTGGCGACACGGTACACGCCCGCGTGCTGCTGGCCTACGGGAATGCCACCCAGCCGGACTCGCCGCATTTTGGCGACCAGATTCCGCTGTTCGCCGCCAAAGAGCTGCGCGAAGTGTGGCGCACACCGGCGGAAATTATGCCGCATCTGGAACTGCGCGAAACCCTCTCGCGCTAAGGCGGTCACAGCAGCAGGGCGGGGCATGTTCCCCGCCCTGTTTGATTCGATCAGTCTTTCAAATCATCCCATTTCAAATCGGTCAGGATGGCTTGCACCAACCGCAGCGTGGCGGCGTAGTCCTCGCGGTTCAGATAGGCCGTCGGGCTGTGGATGTAGCGGCACGGCACCGAGATCACGCCGGAAGGCACGCCCACGCCGGACGTGTGAATCGCCCCGGCGTCCGTCCCGCCGCCGAGCAGCGTCTTAATCTGGTGGGGGATGTGGTGGCGGTCAGCCGTTCCGCGCACGAACGCCAGCAGTTTCGGATGCGCGATCATGCTGCGATCCATCACCGTGATTGCCGGCCCCGCCCCCAAGCGGCAGGTGGGATTCACGCCGAGCAGGTCGTCGGCTTCAGCCACCGGATTCGGCAGATCGTTAGCCGTCGTGCCTTCCAGCGCCAGCGCCACATCCGGCTGAAGGATTTTGGCGGCGACCCGCGCCCCGCGCAGGCCGATTTCTTCCTGTACAGTGAAGGCTGCCAGCACATCCACCGCGTAGGGGCCGCCCTTCAGCACATCCACCAGCAGCGCGCAACCCACGCGGTTGTCGAAGGCTTTGCCGCGCAGGATGTTCGCCCCGATTTCGGCAAAATAGCTGTCGAAGGCGATGCGATCCCCGGCCTTCACTTTGGCGCCGGCCTCGTCGCGGGTGCTTGCGCCGATGTCTATCCGCAGATTCTTCAGCGCCACCGCGTTCTGGTCGCGGTTCTTGTGGATGGGTGTCCACGTAATCACGCCGGAGAGCGCGCTGTCGCCCACTTTCACGCGCAGGCCGGGCAGGATGCGCTCATCCACGCCGCCGATGTTGGTGAAGCGGATCAGGCCGTCACCCTCGATGCCCGTCGCCATCAGGCCGATCTCGTCCATGTGGGCATCCAGCATCAGGCGCGGTCTGCCCCGCCCCTTGCCCTTCTTGACGGCGGTGATGTTGCCGAGCGCATCCACGCGCAGGCCGGTCACATGGTCGCGGATTTCGTTCAGAATTAGGTCGCGGACGGCTTCTTCTTTGCCGGAAACGCCAACCGTTTCCGAAAGCTGCTTGAAAAAAGTGGTGTCGTTCATCAGGCATTACCTTCCCCGGCGGGTGCTGTTGGCCATTCGACAGCAGCCATGAAATCTGCGTCCAGACTGGCGATGAAGTGTGCCATCAGTCGTCCGGCGCGTTCAATATCGCGCAGATCAACCGTCTCGACAGGCGAGTGCATATTGCGCAGCGGCACTTCTAACAGCGCGGTGGGAATGCCCTCCAGCGCCACCTGAATCGCCCATGCGTCCGTGCCACTCGCACCCGGAATCACATCATCTTGCAGCTTAATCTCGTAATCGCGGGCAACGGCTTTGATCTTGTCTAGCAGCTTGGGATGGAAGTTCGGCCCGATGCCGATGCCCGGCCCGCCGCCCATCTCTTTCGCGTCGTCCGCGTCCACGCCGGCCTGCGGCGCGAAACACACGTCCAGCGCA
>CAIPFY010000200.1 GCA_903864435.1 uncultured Chloroflexota bacterium
GACGTGGAAATGCTTATCGCCATAGCCGGCTAACTGCGCCAGATGCGTGACCACCATCACCTGATGGTTGAGCGCCAGCGACCACAGTTTTTCGCCCACCACGCCGCCCACGCGCCCGCCGATGCCGGTATCAATTTCGTCAAAGATCAGCGTAGGCGTCTGGTCGGCCTGCGTCAGCACCCGTTTGAGCGCCAGCATGATTCGCGCTGTCTCGCCGCCGGAAGCCACTTTCGCCACCGGGCGCAGCGGTTCGCCGGGGTTGGCGCTCATCAAGAACTCGACCTTATCAATGCCTGTCGTGTCGAAGGTGAATCGCTGGTCGCCCACATAGCAGCCTTGCGGGTCGGGCTTGCGGGTGATGGACACCTCGAACTGCGCCCGTTCCATCCGAAGGTCGCCCAGTTCGCCCACAATCTTCTCGGCCATCTTGCCGCCGATCATGCCGCGCACCTTGCTCACGCGCTCCGCCACTTCGCCCACATGCCGCAGCAGCTTTTCCTCGTCGGCGCGGAGTTCGGTCAGGCGTTCTTCGCTGTTCTCGATGCCGTCCAGTTCCGCCCGCGCTCGTTCCGCGTATTGCAGCACGGCTTCCACCGTTGTCCCGTAGCGGCGGCGCAGCTTGTTGATGAGTTCCAGCCGTTCCTCGACTTCGTTCAGCCGTTCCGGGCTAAACTCTACCCGGTCGGTATAGCGGCGCAGCACCAGCGCCAGTTCTTCGGCTTCTTCCGCAAGGCTGTCGGCTTCGGTGGCGTGTTCTTTCATGTCGCTGTCAATATTCGCCAGCTTGCCTAGCAGCACCGCCACCTGCATCAGCTGGTCAACCGCCGAAAGCTGGTCGCTGTTGTCGTCGCCATGCAGGAGCAAATAGGCTTCGGCGGTGAGGGTCGCCAGTTGTTCGCTGTTGCCCATGCGGGTGCGTTCGGCGCGCAGTTCGTCATCCTCGCCCACCTGCAAATCGGCTTCTTCGATTTCTTCCACATCATGCCGCAGTTGTTCGGCGCGTCGTTTGAGCGCCGCCTCGTCCGAGAGCAAGCGTGTGATCTCGGCGCGAACGCGGTGAACGCGCTCCACCAGCGAGCCGAGCGCGAGGCGCATCTCGGTCAGTTCAGCGTAGCGATCGAGCAGATCAATATGGGCGCGGGGGTTCAGCAGCGACAGGTGTTCGCTCTGCCCGTGTACATCCACCAGCAGCGACCCCACCTCGCGCAGCAAATCCTGCGTGGCGCTCACGCCGTTGATGCGGGCGGCAGAACGCCCGTTGGTACGCACTTCCCGCGAGAGGGTGACGTAGTTCGGCACGTCGCCTTCCATTTCCTCGCGTTCGAGGATGGGTCTTACCAGCGCGGCGGTGGTCTTGTTCAGCGCGAACACGCCTTCCACCATCGCTTTGTCAGAACCCGCCCGCACGAAGGACGGATCGGCTTTGCCACCCAGCAGCAGTTCTACCGCGTCAATGATGATGGATTTGCCCGCGCCGGTTTCGCCCGTGATGACGTTGAAGCCGGTGGCAAATTCCAATTCGAGGCGGTCAATAATGGCGAAATTATGAATGCGAAGTTCTTCGAGCATGGTTTGCAATCCGCTTCCCGAAAATCGTCTGTCGTCCCATTCACGAAAAGGTCATTTTAACCTGAGTATACCAAGCGCACCGCGTTTGGTTTGTTTTTGCTTAGATTTCGTCCCGCGCAGAGTCCCCGCATTTCCCCCTCGCCTAGCTGTACTCAGCGGTTGGGAGAGGGGGCAGGGGGTGAGGGTTGGCTTCTACCCCCGCATTTTGAAACGGCTGTACACAAAGAATGTGACCATCCCCACGAACACCAGCAGACCGATGTCCTGAACAACCGCGTTCACGACCATCTCGATTGGCACGGGCGGAACCGCCTGTTGTCCCAGCTGCGTGATCGCCACGTTCAGCGCCTGCTGGATGGCGCTGTAGGCATGAATCACGCCGCCCAACAGCCCGCCCAGCAGCGCCGCCGCCCCCGCGATTTGCGCCGAATAGCGCCCGCGCCGCCGTCCGGTTGCCCGCAGCGCCGCCTCGCCAATCGCGCCGCCGATAGGGATGGCTGCGATGATCGTCAAAATCAACCAGATGCCGATGGCGCTGATGATGAACGCGCCCACGCCCGTGAGCGCCGCGCATACCGCCGCGATGATGGCGTAGTCGTTGGGGCTGGCGTTGAAGAATTTATCCTCATGCTGGCGAACGCACTGTTTGCAGCGGTAGCCCACCGGAGTCGGGACGGCGCATTCCACGCACATCAGCCGCCCGCACTTGTTACAACGTAGGCTGGTTTCGCGGTCAGGATGCACTTCACAAAAGGTCAGTTCTTCCGTCGTTGGCGCAGGCATGGACATAGGGAATCGTTCTTTCTCGACGATTAAATCTGGCGTTTTTCAGGGATCGAGCGCACCGATTGGCGCGGTTCCAGACGGTCTAACAGCGAACGGTAGAAATAGTGCCGTTCGCGCAAACGGGCGAAGCGGCTGACATGCTGGCTGGCCTGCACCCGCACCCGATCACCCGGCAAAATCGTCCCCATCAACACGCCGTCCACCGTTAGCGCAATGTCGGTGGAGTTGTTGAGGGGCGGGATGATTTCCACCGTCGCGCCTTCCGACAGGATAATCGGGCGCTCCATGCTCAAATGCGGCGCGACCGGCACGATCAGGATATTCCGCAGCTCCGGCGGCAGGATCGGCCCGCCGCAGGCCAGCGCGTAAGCGGTCGAGCCGGTGGCGGTGGCGATAATCAGCGCGTCGGCGTTATAGGTGGTCGTCCAATCCTTGTCAATGTAGGTTTCGAGGCGGATTGTCCGCGCTGCCACGCCACGACTGATGACCACATCGTTCAGTGCGTTCGCGCTGCTCAACAGCACGTCGTCGCGCAGGTGGCTGGATTGCAGCATCATGCGCTCCTCGATCCAGAAATCGCCCGCCAGCACCCGTTCGAGCGGTTCTTCCCACGCATCCGGGCCGGCAATTTCGGTCAGGAAGCCCAGATAGCCCATATTCACGCCCAGCACCGGCACGCCGCGCTGCGCACACGCCCGCGCCGCCCGCAGCATCGCGCCGTCTCCGCCAATGGCGATGACCAGATCGGCTCCGGCGATGGCAGGCTGTACCGACGCTTCATCCCACTGGGTATACATCCACTGAGCGAATCCCCGCCGCGCCAGATGCGCCGCGATCTGATGCGCGACGGGCGCGGACTGCGGGCGCTGTGGATGCGCGAGAACCCCGATACATTTCAATTCGGCAGGCATGTGACCATCCCGCTGCATGTCTTTCGCTGAAGGCGTTATCATACCGCAAGCGCGGCGGATGCGCCTATTATGCGATCATAGCACAGACGTTCGCAGACGTGTAGAGGGGAAATTCGGTCATAGATTGCCGCTACGGGGTGATGGTGCTAAACTCCCCACATCGGGGTTTCTTCCGGGGGAACGATCAGTCTAGCGAGGAATGACCATGCGGCGACGTTCGCTGATTATTTTTGTCTTATTGAATGTGCTGGTGACGGTAGGCGTTGTGTTCGGCGTCACTTCCATGATGAACAACCAGACCACCCCCACTTCGGGTGGGCAACAGGTGGTGATTACCGTGCCGATTCTGGTGACGGCGACCACCGACCCGAACGCCACGCCGATGATCCGCATTGTGACGGCTACGCCGCTGCCGGGGCAAGTCATCCTGCCCACGAACATGCTGGATACACCCGCCGCCGCCGGAACTACCCCGATCGCCAGCACGTTTGACGCGCAGGCACTCAGCGGGAACATTCCGCTGCAAGGCACGGCTACATCGCTCCCGCAGAACTGCATCCTGCACTCGGTTCAGTCTGGCGACACGCCTTACGGTATCGCGCAGCAATACGGGGTGGCGGACTTCAACCGTATTATGGAAGTGAACGGCCTGACGGATGACACCGCCGCGCTGCTCCAGATTGGCGACACGTTGATTGTGCCGCTGGAGGGCTGCCCACTGACGGCGGCAGATGTGGCGGCGGAAGTGGTTCCCACCAGCGAGGAACCCACCGTCGAGGGGCAGGCGTCCGGCGATGCCACCGCCGAGTCCACCGCTGAACTCGCACCTACCGCCCGCGCCACGCTCACGCTGCCGCCCACCGCCGCCAGCGCACAGGTGGAAATCGTGGAAGTGATCGGCGCGGGCGATATTACCGCCGAGGGCGTGTCCATTCGCAACATCGGCAACACGATCAACCTGAAGGACTGGACGCTGACCAGTGGCAACGGCACGACCTACACCTTTGACGAACGGTTCTTGTTCTCGAACGCGCTGGTGAGTGTGTTCAGCCGCGTGGGGGAAGATACGGCGATTGCGCTGTTCTGGAACCGCAGCGAGGCGGTCTTTAACCCCGAATCGGACGTGCTGACGCTGACGGATAACAAGGGCGTGGTGCAGTCCACCTACCGCCTGCCCGCTGCCCGATCTGGCGGCTAGGCAAAGAACCTCACCCCCTGCCCCCTCTCCGTAACGCGGATTACCGCTTGAGAGGGGGAAAGAGTCCCCTATCCCCCTCTCAAGGGTAGGTATTTTACGCATCCAATCACATTCGCGTTGTTGAAAGGGCAGGACGGCACGCAGGCCGTCCCCTACGAAAGATGTCGAATCTTACCCGTCCCTCTCGCCCCTTCTTGTCGCTGCGGGGATCAGTTCCATCAGCATGTTTTTGTTGAATGAATCCCGTTCGATAGTCGTTTCAAATCCAACCGCATATTGCTAAAATAATAACGCTAAAACAGTCATGAATAAAATAGCCCAAAAGGATTAACAAATATGCGGTTTAGTGCGTATTTTTTACTGCTCGTGGTTTCGATTTGTTTATTCATGGGCATACAAGTCGTCGGGGCACAAGAATCCGTAACCCTTTCGCTTGGACATGTGGATAACATGGCGTTGAGTGCTGATGGTAGCTATGCAGTGGCGTGGTCAACAGGTGAAGCACAGTCCACAGGCGTCATGACCACAGCCAATCTCATCCCCGGTAAATGGGAGGTGATATGGGAAGGAAAAGTATCTACATGTAAGGAATTTGAGACGACCTCCAATAATCGTCCTTTCATGATGGTAACTGATGTTGCCAATGATACATTCTCGACTGAAGATCTATTCGTATGGTCACTTTATAATTTCGTATATCAAATTAACGCAGACGGTCAATACACTTTTCTGCGAAATCAATCGTATAACGATGGAACTATCCTTTCTTTTGAGTACATAACAAAGATTGTATCCCCCACAAGGATAGAGGGAACGCGGAGTACTTATTCTACAAGATTTACTTGTACTGATCGTGATTCGTTCGTTTTGGCGCTGGTTGATGAGCATATCGTTTGCATGGTGGGAAGTGACAGGGAGCCTAATGTGCGCTCTGGCCCCGGAACCCGTTTCACCCGTTTAGGAACACTCGCTAAAGATGTACCTGTAGATGTCATCGGTCAGCGAACTGGCGCAGGCAATCTCAGGTGGTGGAAACTCTCAGATGGGGGTTGGGTACGCGAAGATGTTGTAACCGAAGCTGGAAGCTGCGACACCGTACCAGAGGCACAACCGTAAGCATCAAAACACAGGGAGACGCGCAATCTGTTCGTCCCCCTCATCCCGCCCCTCTTACACCTTCTTGTCGCTGCGGGGGTCGAGCGCGTCACGCAGGCCGTCGCCCACGAAGTTGATGCTCAACACCGTGAGCAGGATGAGCGCACTGGGGAAGAACCAGTACCAGGGCGCATCCTTGATGATCTGGAACTCCTGCGCCTCGGTGAGAATGTTGCCCCAACTGGCGGTGGGCGCTTGTACGCCCAGCCCCAGAAAGCTGACGTAGGCCTCTGCTAGAATCGCGGTTGCCACGCCTAGCGTGAGCGCCACAATGATCGAGGCGAGCGTGTTGGGGAGGATGTGCGCCATGATGATGCGGCGGTTGGGTAGCCCTAGCGCCCGCGCTGCGAGGATGAAATCCGTCTCTTTGAGCGCCAGCACATTCGAGCGCACGATTCGCGCCAGCCCCATCCAACTGGTCAGGCCGATGATAAGCACGATCACCACCACGCTGCCGCTGAAACTGCGCCCAAGCAACTCGACATCCGGGATTTTGCTGCCGAAGAACTTCGCCATCACCAGCAGCAGCAGTAACGACGGGATACTGAGCATGGCCTCGGTGATTCGCATCAAAATCGCATCCACCCAACCGCCGTAGTAGCCTGCCAGCGCCCCCACCGTCGTCCCCACGCTAACCTCCACGATCACCGCCAGCAGGCCGATGAGCAGCGAAATCTGCCCGCCGTAGATTGTTCGCGCCAGAATATCGCGCCCGATGCGGTCAGTGCCGAAGGGGTGTTCGGCGGAAGGCGGTTGCAAGCGAATGCCGGTGTTGGTGCGGTTCGCGTCTGCTTCGCTGAAGACGAACGAGCCAACCATGATGAACAGGATGATGCCGATGAGGATGAACAGGCCGACCATCGCGCCTTTGTGACGGACGAAACGGCGGATCACCTGCTGCGTGGGCGTGACCGGCTGAATGGCTACGGCGTCCGCTTTGAGCGTGGCGGGTTTGCTGGACGGAGATGTACGGGTCATGCCGGTTGCCTTATGTGTAGCGAATGCGCGGATCGAGCCATGTATACACCAGATCGGTCAGCAGTTGGAAAAAGACCACCGCCACCGTGATGAGCATGAGCAGCCCCATCAGCACCGAATAATCCAGCCGCCCCAGATGGTCAATGAACAGGCGTCCCATCCCCGGCCACGCGAAAATGCGCTCCGTGACCACCGCGCCGCCTAGCATGAAGGGCAGATCGAGGCCAATGAGCGTTGCCAGCGGCAGCGCCGCGTTCTTGAAGGCGTGGCGGTACAGAATGGCGCGTTCGGAGATGCCTTTGGCGCGTGCTGTGCGGATGTAATCGGAGTTGATGACTTCCAGCATGTTCGAGCGAATGTAGCGACTGTAGGCGGCAATGCTGATGAGCGCGATGGTCAGGACGGGAAGCGTCATGATCCAAATATACTCGCCCAGTGTTTTGGCCTGTGACGGGTTGCTGATGGTGGGGAAATAGGGCAGCCCCCACTCGCGGAATTTGACGGCGAAGATGTACATCAGCCCGAAGGCCATCAGGAAGATGGGCGTGGAGAAGGTGACGAACGAGAAGCCCGTCAGAATATTGTCGAGCATGGTGTACTGGCGCACCGCCGAAATCACGCCGATGAGCAGCGCGAACGAGAGGATCAGCACTTCGGACGTGCCCATCAGAATGAGCGTGTTGGGCAGGCGGTCGAGGATGATGTCAATCGCCGGTTGGCGCGTGACAATCGAAGTGCCGAAGTCCCCGCGCAGAACGCCTCGCCGCGTGCCAGCGGTTTCGGCAACGCCATCGCCATCCATATCGAAGCGCGTCCAGTCGTTGCCTAGCAGCCAGTAGGCGTACTGCGTCAGCACCGGCTGATCGAGTCCCAGCTGTCGCCGCAGTCGTTCGCGGTCTTCGGGGCGCGGGGGCAAGCGCCCGCCCAACGTCGCCAGCGGGTCGCCTGCCGATTGCAGCAAGACGAAGATCAC
>CAIPFY010000201.1 GCA_903864435.1 uncultured Chloroflexota bacterium
CGCAAACCGAAACCTGAAAATTGCGTGATCGACTGTCGGGCATTCACCCAATTCTTCGAACTCATTGAGATCCCAATCGAAACGCGCCTAAACCACCCAACCCTTCCTAACACCAACCAATCCAACCATGAAAAACAAGCACACATTACCCATATTCGCACCCTGCACTAGCACCTGCACCCCCAGAACCACAATGAACGGCAAGCCTGTTCTCTACCGCGACGCCAAGACCGTCCTCAATGTCAACAATAACGCCTTCAAAGAGAAACTCCTTTGCGGCGGAGTCATTCTCAATCTAGGAGATGCCTGTGCCTACAGTTGCTCATTTTGCTATGTGGGCTCCATGCTGAGATTCCATGCTCCGCCCGTACTGAGTGCATATACGCTAACACATGGCGTCACGCTCCCATTTCAAAAGGTGGTCATTCGGCGGCAAAACGCAATAGATCGTTTACGCGCCCAACTCTTGGATAGAAAGGGCCGCCGCCGTTACTCGGACGATGATGACGCCCGCGTCGTATTCTCATCAACCACTGTTGATGTCGCGGCGAATATGGAATTGCTACGTGAAACAGCAGAAGCCTGCAATATGATCCTGCAACACACAGGATGGCATATCCGCCTGCTCTCGAAAAGCAACCTGCTCCACCTGTTGGTAGCCAACGAAATGATTCCCTCCAAGTATCACCATCGGTTGATTTTTGGATTCTCCACCGGCACCCTGCACGACAACGTAGCGAAAGCCATCGAGTCGGGTTCCGCTACCGTATCGAAGCGCCTCGAATCACTACATTGGCTTCAGGACAATGACTTCCGCACTTTCGGCATGATCTGCCCGAGCCTTCCTCAGGATGATTATGACAGCTTTTCCTCAGACATCTGTGCCGCAATCCGAGTCGAGAAATGTGAACACGTCTGGGCTGAACCCCTCAATGTGCGTGGCGAGTCGCTGTCCAGGACACTCGCCGCCCTCCGCGCCGCAGGGCTTAACGCTGAGGCGAACAACTTGGCTGCTGTCTCGGGCGCTGGAAAAGGAAAAGCTTGGGAGGATTACGCCCGCATGACGTTTCTCGCCCACACCAAAAACATCGAACCCGGCAAACTGCGGTTCCTGCAATATATAGATACAGGTACGGCAGGTTGGTGGGGAGAACGTCGCCGATTGGGTGCCGTTCTACTAGGAAAGACAGCCAAAGCTAAGCTGCTGACAGCGGTGTAATCAGAAGGCTTGTGATGTATTGCAACCAATTACCAGCTCACCACCCGCACTAACCTCATTTTACCTCTAGTATAATTTATCTTACTCAATTCCACCTAACATCAAACCCATATACAATCAAACCCAACAAAATAACATGCGTAAATTGACATATGAACAATTCAAGATGGCCATCGAACACGATCCAACGTGGCCCCTACATCTTAACGAACCAGTTGAGATAACGGACTATTGTGACATGAACAGATCAGCCATTGCTCACCTATCACCTCTATTACATTTTACTGGCTGCGACAAATCTAACCAAGTTGCCGACTTCTCCAACTGCAAGAATTTGCAAGTAGCCGAAGGACGTTTTGCCGGATTTGTGAATTTTAGCAGCTCTGGCGTGGTGAAGATAGGGGATCTCAAAATTCTTTCGCCTGATTGCTTAGGGATGGCCGCTCTCTTCAGATGTTGCAAATTCCTGAAGGTGGCTGAGGGCAAATTCACGGGATCGGTCAGTTTCGACTGCTCCGGCATTGAGCGAATTGGTGACCTTGTGATCGACTCTCCAGATAAGGACGGGGACGCCGCCTATTTCAATAGGTGCGATAAACTGATAATAGCCGAAGGAAAGTTCCCCGGATGGGTCAGTTTCGACTACTCCGGCATTGAACGAATCGGAGAACTTATCATCAACGCGCCTAACAATCTCCGTATTGCCGCCAGCTTCGCCCACTGTAAACACCTGAAGGTTGCAGAGGGCAAATTCCCAGGATCAGTGGACTTCAGCTGCTCCGGAATCGAAGAAATCGGCAACCTTGACGTCAGGTCACCCAACAAAGAAGGGGTCGCGGCATGCTTCTGCGACTGCGGCAACCTGAAGGTAGCCGAAGGCACATATCCTGGATCGGTGAGCTTCGGAGATTCTGGTATCGAGCGCATTGGGGATCTCCGAGTCACCGGTCACGACGATAATGGCAAGGCAGCCTATTTCAATGGCTGCTTGAGTCTGGATGTGGCTGAAGGCACATATACAGGGACAGTGATATTTACGGCATCGGGCATCAAGCGCATTGGCGAGCTTGTCGTCACTCCGGTCAACGGAGAGCACTTTGCCGCCGTGTTCAATCTCTGCGAAGAGCTGAAGGTTGCAGAGGGCACATTTCACGGTAAGGTGAGCTTCAATGATTCCGACATCGAACACATCGGCAAACTCGTGATTACCGCGCCCAACATAAACGACAATGCCGCCGAATTCGAAGACTGCAGAATGCTCAAGGTCGCCGAAGGGTCGTTTCCCGGAGCGGTAAGCTTTAACAATTCTGGTATCGAACGCATCGGAGATCTACTGATCGCCAAACCGAACATCTTCGGTCAATCCGCCCGGTTCTTAGGTTGCAACGACCTGCTGGATGCACCCAAACACATGTTGGCCGATCGCTCCTATAGGTTTGACAAATCCCTACAGAAGAAAGTTCTCCGCGCCAGATTCGCAGCCTTCCAGGCGGCCCAGCCGGACATGGAAATCTGATGCTAACTACAATTGCGCTGAACTTATTCCTGCCAAAGCGGGCAACCGACTAATCCCACA
>CAIPFY010000202.1 GCA_903864435.1 uncultured Chloroflexota bacterium
GCGGTGTATTCGCAAAAGCAGGCGCTGGTGATTGATGATGTGGAGGCGTCGGCTTCGCTGCGGGTGGTGGGGGGAATCGGGCGCTTAATCCCGTTGCACTGCACGGCGGTGGGCAAGTGTCTACTGGCTTTCTCCGGCGTGCCGATGCCGCCCGACATGCCCCGCCGCACCCATAGCACGCTGACCACCGCCGCCGATCTGCTCGCCCATCTGGAAGACATCCGGCGGTTGGGCTACTCGCTGGATGACGAGGAGAACGACTACGGGGTGCGCTGCATCGCCGCGCCGGTCTATGACTCCAGCGGGCAGGCCATCGCTTGCATCGGCATCTCCGGCCCCACCGTCCGCATGACGGATGACCGCCTGAACACGCTCGCCGCGCAGGTGATGACCGCCGCCCGCGACCTGTCGGCGCAGTTGCAGGCCACCCGCAGCGAAGTGTGACGAACTTCAGCGCCCCCTCAGCCATGCGGCCAAGGGGGCATCGTCAGTGATGAAGGGTTAGCTGGCGGCTGGCGCGCAGGTCGCAGCCAGTTCCAGCCACGATGCGGCGGCTTCCGCGCTGGCGTAGCTCAGGCCATAGCCGAACGGGAACAGCGGCGCGTCACAGCCTTCTGCGGGCAGATGGGCGAAATCGAACGGAAGCTGTCCGACGTTGCGCGGCCATGTGTAGGGCAGTTTCCCCACAAAATCGTACCCGCCGAATAGCACATCGGTCACGCCTGCACCTTCGCTACCGGGCAGCCATGCCGCCACAAAAGTGTCTGCCTGATTCAACTGCGTATCCACGATTACAGGCCGCCCCGACAGCAGAATCACGATCAGTTTATCCACTTTGTCGCGCAGGTTGTTGATGAGGCCGATGTCGCGGGTACTCAGCGCCAGATCGGCACTGTCGCCCAGATACTCGGCATACGGGTCTTCGCCTACCACCACAATGCCAATGTCGGCATGGGCTTCGCTGCCATTCACCGCCGCATAGCGTCCGCGTGCGCTGTACTTGATCTCGGTGTTCTCGCCGAACGCGGCTTCCAGTGCTTCGATGAGGGTGGTTCCCTCCGTCCGGTTATTCTGGTTGAACCCCTGCCATTCGAGCGTCCAGCCGCCGGACTGCATCCCTAAGCTGTCCGCTGCGGGGCCGGCCACGAACACGGTCTGGCTGGCATTGGCATCCAGCGGCAGGGCGTTGTTCTCGTTCTTGAGCAGCACCAGCGATTGGCGCACCGCGTCCCGCGCCACCTCGCGGTGCGCTTCGGAACCCACCAGTGCTTGCGCGTCGGTATTCGCAAACGGATGCTCGAACAGCCCCATCTCGAACTTCACGCGCAGAATGTTGGAAACGGCTTCGTCAATGCGTTCCATCGTCACCTCGCCGTTGTTCACGGCGGCGGTCAGTGTGGTGATGAAGCCGGCATAGTCGTAGGGAACCATGTTCATATCAATGCCGGCGTTGATGGCCAGTACCACCGCGTCGGCATAGTTGGGCGCGACATCTTTCAGTGCTTCCCAGTCCGACACGATGAACCCGTCAAAGCCCAGTTCGCCGCGCAGCACATCCTGAAGCAGGTACGACTGCCCGTGCATGCGCTTGCCGCCCCAACTGGAGAACGACACCATGATGCTACGCGCACCGTTCTGGATGGCGCTCACATACGGCGCCAGATGCACGGCGCGTAGGGTTGCTTCATCCACATCGGTCACGCCGCGATCCAGCAGTCCTTCGGGTACTGGTGAGGTGCCAAAGGCGGTGCCGCCGTCGCCCACGAAATGCTTGGGTGTCGCCAGCACCGAAGTCGCGTCGGACAGTTTTTCACCCTGCAAACCCACCAGCGCGGCGGTCGAAAGTTCAGTCACCAGCGCGGTGTTCTCGCTGTAGCCCTCATAGGTGCGCCCCCAGCGAATATCCTGCGGGACAGCCAGCACCGGCGCGTAATTCCAGTAGATGCCGGTGGCGACCATTTCCTGCGCCGTGATGCGTGCGATGTCCGTCACCAGTTGCGGGTTGCGCGTCGCGCCTATCCCGATGTTGTGCGGAAAGACCACCGCACCCGCCAGCGCCGCATGACCGTGTACCGCGTCCACGCCGTAGATCACGGGGATAGCCAGCGGGGTACTCAGCGCCGCTTCCTCATAGGCATTCACCATCTCAGCCCAGCCTTCAACCGTGTTGTTGCCGCTAGGATAGCCGCCGCCGCCACTCAGCACGCCGCCGATGGCGTAGCGGGTTACTGCGGCGGGGTCAATGCTCCCCTTTTCAACCAGTGTCATCTGACCGATTTTCTCCGCCAGCGACATGCGCCCCAGCAGATCGGCCACCCGTTCTTCCACGCTCAGGTCGGGATTCTGGTAGGGTAGGGTTTGCGCCCGCGCCGGAGCCTGTACCAGCAGCAGAAGCAGCAGGAGGGTGAACAAACGCACTTTCATCAAAACCTCTTTTCCAATGGGGGAGAGCCGCCAGCGCATAACAGCGGGGTCGCACTCCGCCCTGTTCATAGAAAGCTGTGGAGCAGGGGAACTCCGTAGAGGAACGATCCCGAACTCGCGCCCATTGTGGCATAACTCGACTTGTAACACAACGCGGCGTGGTCAACCCATGCTCTTGTATCGGGGGCAGCATTCGTCGCATGAACACTTGCTGAGTGCCGCTTGGAGAATTTGGCCGGAAACGACTACACTGATGACCATCGTCTATGTGTAGGAATACCAGCACTATGCGTCGTTCGCTCCTCCTGTGCATCCTCCTGTGCGGCCTGCTGCTCGTGGCTGCGCCTGCTGCTGCCCAATCCACCGATACCCGCGACATCCCCGATCTGGCGCGGCGGTTGCTCAACTGGAATGGCGACCCTGTGATTCCCGCGCCTGTCCCGATCTACAACGTAGGGGATAGCGCCGAGTTCTGGGTGACGAAAGCCGGACAGGACGCGCCCACGCGCATCACGGCGGAATTGGCGGCGCTCACACCGGGCATCTACCTGTGGGTGGAGCAGGGAATCACCTATAACGCGGACGATCTGGCGCAGCCCGCCGCCGAATTGGATGCGCTGTTCGCTACGCTCCGCATCCGCGATAATGTGGGCGGCGTGGTGGTCAGGCCGCAGTCGCGGGATGACCTGAATGTGTATTCGCTGCTCGATTTGAGCGATGTGGACAACGATTCGCATTTCAACATCCTGTTCGCCACCGATCTCAGCCGCACGTTGCTGGACAACCCCAACGACAGCCAGCCCGCCGCGCTCGTCCCCGGCGGCTACAGCAATGAGCGCGAACTGTTCACGGTGAACGTGTCGGCCTACCCCGGCGTGGCGCTCAACGATCCGGCCTACATCAACATTTTCGTCCGCCAGTATTACAAGCGCCTGAGCCGCGAGAACTTCCCCGGTCAGGATGCATGGCTGCGCGAGGCGTTTGCGTGGTATATGCTCCTCAGCGCACAGGGCGACGACCTGCTGCCTGCCGATGTGCAGACCTTCTTCGCCGCGCCGGATACCCCCCTCACGCGGTTGCCGGGCGCGACCAGCAACGGGCAGGAGTTCGCCGCCGAGCAGTTGTTCCTGCGCTACGTGGGGCAGCGGTTTGGCGAGGGCTTGCTGCGGGCGTGGTTCACGCAAACGGGAGACGGCCTGAGCGCCTTAGATCGGCTGCTGGCACAGAACAACCTGACCGACATGAACACCGGACTTCCCCTTACGGCGCGGGATGTGTTCGCGGACTGGGCGATGACCAACGCGCTCAACACCACCATTGGCGACGGGCGCTTCGTCTATACGCTGGAGGCCGCGAACGGCGAAACCGCGCAGGCGGCGGTGCTGAAGGACGAGTTCAACTTCGAGCAACCGGGGCTGGGCGTGCCGCAATTCGGTTCGGCCTATATCGCCCTGACCGCGACGCAGGCCGCCCAGTTCAGCCTGTTCTTTGCGGGGCAGGCCACCAGCCGCCGCCTGCCCATCCCCGGCGATCCGGTCAACCGCTTCTACTGGTCGGGCAACGGCGCGGACAGGGATGCGTCGCTCACCCGCCCGTTCGATTTGACGGGCGTGAGCAGCGCCACGCTGACCTTCGACGCATGGTATGTCCTCGGTCAACCGCTGAACTACGGCTACGTGATGGTGTCGGACGATGGCGGCGCAACATGGCAACCGCTGCCCGCCAGCAGCACCACCAGCGCCAACCCCGCAGGCATGGCCTACGGCGCGGCCTTCACCGGAATCAGCAACCCCGAACCGCCGCGCCCGTTCCCTTATCTGGGCATCGGGCTGGATAGTAACGGCATCACCATCACGCAGATCGTTGCCGATGGCCCGCTGGCGAACACGAAGGTGCAGGCCGGGGATACAGTGGCGGGCTACAACGGCAAGGTGTGGGCGGGGCAGCCCAACCTGATCGCCTTCCTGAGCAACTTCAAGCCGGGGGATGTCCTGAACCTGTACATCCAGCGCGGGAACGAGTTTTTCGATCAAGAGGTCACTCTGGGGGTGCATCCCACCCGCGTGTTCACGCCCGAACCGCTGTGGATGCCGCAGACCGTTGATCTGAGCGCGTATGCCGGCAAGAGCATTTTGCTGCGCTTCGAGACGATCAGCGCCGCCGAAGCGCCCGATCAGGGGATGGCGGTGGATAACATCACGCTCCCCGAAGTGGGCTACCGCGACGATGCCGAGGCCGGTGTGCAGGGCTGGACGCTGAACGGCTGGCAGCAGATCAGCAACGAGGTTTCGCAGCGGTATCTGGTGCA
>CAIPFY010000203.1 GCA_903864435.1 uncultured Chloroflexota bacterium
CCCCGCTGAATGACCTTGCCCGCTGTGCGATTCTCAGGGTAAAAGACATTCGCCCATGTCACCAACCGGTTGAGCAAACCATCACCCGCCACCACTCTTGTACCCAGTGGAAGCGCCTGTTTACGAACATCTTCCACAGTTAATGTGCTGCTATTATCCATTTCGACCTACCACAGCCCCCTTCACGCCCACAACAGCCCTGCCGCCGATCTATACAGATCGAACAGCTTACGTTTCACCGGTCACAATACCGATCAGAATCACGCCCGCAAACACCAGTAAACAGATTCCCAAGAAGTTGCGCTCTGGACTCCAATACAGGTTGACCGACGCGAGGCCGGCCAGCAACGCCCCGCCCAACCATGTCGTCGGGCTAACGCGCCAGCGGCGGGAATACTGGTATAAGCCGGAACCAATCAATACCACTGAACCGGAAAGCGGCACAAACCAGTTTGGTAGGCCAAACCCGCTTTCCAGCAAGACTTGAATAATGGCAAAAATCATCACGAGGAAGAACCACGTCAATCGTTCCACACGCTCCTCTGCGCGTGATTTGCCACCTGTGGATTTTGTCATTGTTATATCCCCGGACTTGTAGAACATGCACAGATAAGAATACACGATGTATACAAATTCAGCCAACAATTTATCGAGGCTCAAGCAGTGTTATAATGCACTCTGAACAGATTTCTATTAGCGGGATGCGTGGCATGACCACCCGAATTTTGATTGTCGAAGATGATCGAGAACTTTCTCGAATCTTGCAGATGGCGTTGCAGCATACCGGTTATGAGGCGCTCGTTGCTTCCAATGGGCTTGAAGGGCTGCGGCTTTTCCATGACCTACGCCCCGAACTGGTCGTTCTGGATATTGCGCTGCCCCTCATGGATGGTATGACCGTGTGCAAGCGCATCCGCGACTTCTCCGATGTCCCCATCCTCATGATGACGGCGCACGCTATCACCGAACAGGATATTGCCGCCGGACTGGACGCGGGTGCTGACGAGTTTTTGATTAAGCCCATCCGTCAGGTTGAATTTCAAGCGCGGGTTAAGGCGCTGCTGCGCCGCTATCATGGACAGCAGAAAAGCGCCGAAACCGACGAAATACAGGGGTATTTGGACGATTACCTGTCGGTAGACCTGAACGGACGGCATGTGCTGGTCAAAGGCGAGGATATGCGCTTGACCCCCACCGAGTATCGTCTGTTGGAATTGTTCATTAAGCGGCAGGGGCAGGTACTCACCTTCCAGCAAATTCTGGAACAGGTGTGGGGGTTTGAATACCACAACGAGTACCACTATCCGCGCATTTATGTGTCGCACCTGCGCCGCAAAATCGAACCGGATTACCGTATGCCCACCTACATCCACAACGAATATGGCATCGGCTACCGATTTGTCAGCCAGATCGAGACCAAAGGATAGCCGGGGGCGGCTGTAGCGCGACTAGCCGCCCGCTTCCACGATCAAGCGGTAATCACCGCGGGTCAATCCCGGTTCATTCTGGAAGCGCGACACGATGATTTTGTAGGTTCCCGCTGGCAGGTTCAGCCCCATCAGCGCGGCATCGCGGGTTGCCTCTCCCACCGCATCGTCATTCACCGCGATTTCATTCCCGTTGGCATCCTGCACCACCAGCAGCGCATCCAGATCGCCACTCAAGCGGTTCACATACAGATTGACCACGCCAGCAGCATCTAAGGTCAGCGTATACGTGATAGACGGGAGTAAATCGCTCACCGTCCCAGTGACCTGATCGCCAAGTTGCAGCGGCAACCCCTCGTCCGGTTGGGGCTGGGACGACGACACCCGATTCAGGGTCAGCGTATAGCCGCCTATCGTATGTCCTTGCCGCCAATCATAACGGGTCGCAATGATGACATACTCACCGTTGGCGGGTAAGGTCACATTCGCCAGCAGCGCATCGCGTCCGGGGCCGTTCGGGTCATCATCATTCTCAACCAGCGTAATGCCCTGATTGTCGGTCAGCGTAATGAACGAGTCCAGATCGCCGCTGGTCGCCGACATCCGAATTTCAATCTGATCGCCGGCCTGCCCGCTGAAACGATACTGCTGCTCAAAAACCGTATCGCTCAAAGCGCCGGTTAGCGACTGCCCGTACCGGATAGGCATCTCGACGCCGGGGGTGCTTGCCGTCCCCGGCGGGTAACGCAAACGCCAAAGCCACCCGCTTGTGAACGTACAGCCCGCCGCATCGCTGTTTTCTCCGGTTCCTGAAAGGACAGCCACATCCCCCTGCGCGAGGGCGTCATTCTCGAACTGACCGGCAAGCGTGCCGTTGACATACAGCGTGAATTGGCTGCCCACTGCCACCAGCACCAGATCGTTGCTATCCACAGCGCCCGTCTGTACGGAATCGCCCGAACCATAAGCATAGTCAAGCCATTCATCGTTCAAACGCGGCTGGAACCACAGCAAGTTATTGCGATCAATCCCCACCGAATAGAAGTTATTGTCGGATTGAGGCTCGGTCTGGCGGAATACAAAGCCGCAGTAATCATCTGCTGCTCCCGCCCCCCATGTCACTGTCGTCCCCACAACAAAATCGGCGTAGCTCTGTTCAAAAGGCGTCCATTCCACCCAGTTATCACGTCCGGTCAGGTCAGATGCCTGACGATCAAACTGCTCACTCAACGCGCCGTTGTCCGGGGCAACACCCAATGCGCCCACAATGGCTTGCGGGTCGCCCTGCGGAATCGTGATCGGCAGAGTGGTATTGATTGGCAACTCCGGTGTCGGCGGCTGAACGACAACGAGGGTCGCAGTCGGTACGAAAATCGGGGATGGGGCAAGAGTCGCGCTCGGTGTCACTGTCGGGCTGGGTGTGACTGTCGGGGTCGCGCTCGGCGTCGTAGTCGGGCTAGGCGTGACCGTCGGCGTCACTGTTGGGCTAGGCGTGACCGTCGGTGTCGCGCTCGGCGTCACGGTGGGCGTATGGGTCGGCGTGTTGGTCGGCGCAAGCGCAATCGGCACGCTCCGCACATTCCCGTAGGCGCTCACGACATTCTCCGAGGACGATACCCATCCAATCGCGCCATCCGCCAGCGCGATCTGATACCAACCGCCGTCTTCGCTCACGCCCAGAATATCCGCTGTAGCGCCGATGTCCAGCGTTGAAATTTGTGGATAGGTCAATGCGGGGCCAAGCCGGACGGGAAGCGCACGCGCAGCTTCGGCAATCGGGGTCGAAGGCGTGGGCGTGAGCGTAGGTGTAGAGGTGTTTGTCGCCGTTGGTGTCGCGGTCGCTGTCGGCGTGGCTGTCGCCGTCGCCGTCGCGGTGACGGGTGTGGGGGTGTTCGTCGGTATACGTGTGGGAACCAACGCGCCGACAGTTGCGCTAGGGATGAACGTCACCACCTGCGGCGTAGGATTGCCTGCGCAACCTGCCAGCGCAATCAACAGCAGGAGGAAAGCAACTGAGGTGAATGGCGAACGCAAGATCACGGCAGGCTCCATTCAATCCAACCCAATCAAACTGCAAGCATAGCGTATATTGTAATCGAGCCTGTCATGATAGGCTAACCGCTGGGTTTGGTTATGGTTTTAGCCCCACCTTTACTCCCTTTAGCACCCTTCAAACCACGCGCCGCCGTCAATTCGACCAAGCTGGTGCGGTAATCATACGAGTTGCGGCGCTTCTCGGCCTGCGCGTCGCGGGCAGCATCCACCAGCGCGTACACCACATCACGCGGGGACATCCCTTCTTCCTGCCACAGGTAGAAGGCCAGCGAACCGGGCATGGTGTTGATCTCGTTCAGGTAAATCTTGCTAGTATCGGGCTGGATCAGAAAATCCAGACGGGCAATGCCTGACCCTTCGATCCCCCGGAACGCCCGCACAGCCAGATTACGGATTTCCTCGGTCATCTCCGGCGACAGCGGCGCGGGAATCAGCCGTTCGGCGCTTTTCATGCCTTCACTGCCGCGCATGTACTTGTCCTCGTAGGTCAGGAATTGATCCCACGATACCGGTTGCTCCAGCACCGAAGCCCGAATCTGGTCATCATGCCCCATCACCGAACAGTTAATCTCAATAGCCTTTTCCACACCCTGCTCAACCAGTATGCGGCGATCCAGATTGGCCGCCATCTCGATGCCAGTACGCAACAACACCTCGTCGCTCACCTTGCTGATGCCAATGCTCGACCCCAGCGTAGCCGGCTTCACGAACATCGGATACTTCAACTGATGCAAAATATGGCTGATAACCTTATCGGGCGCATCCAGCCATTCAGCACGGGTGAAGGACACCGCATCCACAATCGGGACACCTTGCTGACTCAAGGTGATCTTGGTCATCACCTTGTCGTTCGCCAGCGCCGAAGCCAGCACCCGGCAGCCCACATAGGCAATATCCGCCAGTTCAAACAAGCCTTGCAGCGTGCCGTCCTCGCCGTGCGTCCCGTGTACCGTCGGGAATACCGCGTCGAGGCGAATGATCTCGCTCTTTTCAAAGCGTCCGGCAGTCGGGTTGACGATCAGCCCGTGATGTTCGGTACTGGGGGAAAGAATGGCGCTGTGAACACCCTTCAGGCTGATGATTTCGTTCTGGAAGTTCTTCAGTTCGCGCAGCGGTTCGCCGGTATACCAGCGCCCTTGCCGATCAATGTAAACCGGAACGACATCGGTGCGTTCGGGGTCGAACGCACGCATCACCTGATGTCCGGTGACGATGGACACATCATGCTCCACACTGCGCCCGCCAAAGATGACCGCTACGGTGGTCTTGCGTCTCGCGCTCATGCCCTACTCCTCGCTGGTATCGCCGGGTGCGCTGCCGCCGCCCCGCGCTATCCGCTGGTCAAAAGACTGATGAAGAAGGTAGCTGCAATCGCGGCGCTGGCACCGACTTCGATCACATACCCCAGAGCGAACATTTTAGCCGCCGTTTGACCTGCCTGTAAAGCCTTGTGCAATTGGCGAAAGCGGATCAACTCCACCGCCAGCGTCCCGATCACGCTGCCCAGCAGCGTCCCCACTACCGGAATCGGGATAAAGATTGTGCCGAACAGCCCGCCCACCAACCCGCCCACCGCGCCCAAACAGGTCAACCCACCCGTCTTAACGCCCATCAGCGGCAGCCAGAAATCGCTACTCACCGCCACCACCATCAGTAGACTCATCACAATGCCCGAAGCCACCGTGACTCGCTGCCAGCCTTCAACAAACCCGAACGCGATGCCCACGCCCCACACCAGCAGCGCACCCGGCATCATCGGCACGAAGGCCAGCACCAGCGCGATCAGCATGGACGCACCCGCCACCAGCAGTAAAATACTCTGCCCCATCTCGATCATGAATCTCGCTCATCCCCGTGCGCTATCCAACCTATGACGAGTAGGTTTCGGGAAGGTCATTCATGAAAAGTACGCTGTCACCCGCCCGCAGGTTGCTCCGATACCACGCCACCGCCTCCGCCAGCGTTTCCACCACTTGCAAGCGATCCGCTGCGAACCCCGCCGCCAGCAGCCCTTCGTGGATAGGTTGCGTCTGTTTAGAGCCGACCAAAATCACATCCGTCGCATGTTGCGCGGCAACCTCGCCCAGTTTGCGGTTTTCCTGTCCCTGAAGCGTTCCTAACTCCACCATGCCGGGGGTGATGAGCAGTCGCCGTCCGGTCTGGTGCAGCGCCAGCACCCGCAGCGCGTACACAATCCCCACCGGATTCGCGCTGTAGGCATCGTTGATAATCGTGATTCCTTCCGGCGTCATCTGCCGCACCAGCCGACTTTCGGCAGGTTGCAGCCCACGCACCCGCCGCGCCACATCCCGCAACGGCATCCCCTCCTGCACCGCCACCGCCGTCGCCAGCAGCACATTGGTGACATTATGCTGCCCTAGCAACGGCATCTCGAATGCTTCGGATTGACCGGCGGCGGTATCTGTCACCGTGAAGCGCAGGCCGTCCAGAGTCTCCTGCACATCGGAAGCCACAAAGCGTGGCCCACCAGCGGGGACGTTTTGCGGGTCAACCGTCTGGCTGACCGCGAGGCGCGTCTGCGGATAACCGCGCTGGTACATCTCGCGCACATACGGGTTATCCCAGTTGAACACGCCCACCCCATCCGGTGGCAGCGCCTTGATAATCTCGTACTTGGCAATCGCTACATTCTCTAACGTGCCAAAACGCTCCAAATGCTGCGGCCCCACCTCGACCACAATGCTAATCGCCGGATGAGTCAGATCGCAGATGCGCTCGATTTCGCCGGGGATATACGCGCCCATCTCGCACACGAAATACTCAATCCCGCGATCATGGGCGATGTCGTTATTGATAGCGATGCACACGCCCATCATGGTGTTATAGCTCTTGGGCGTGGGATAGGTCTTATAGCGCCCGTTCAAGATATGCGTCAAATACGTTTTTGTGCTGGTCTTGCCGTAACTGCCGGTGATGCCCACCACCGTAGGCCGCACTTCGTCCAGCACGCCCCGCGCCTGTGCGATGAAGCGCCGCCGAAGGAATTCCTCTACCGGCTGCACCACGACATTCGCAACCGCCAGAATCAGCGGTGCGCTCAAAAACGCCAGCAGGCCGATCAGCAGCGCCGCCGCCAAACGAACGACACCCAGTTCCGGCAACGGCAAGCGGCTGACCACGAACAGCAGCACCCCCAGTTCAGCAGCCGCCACCAGTCCCGCCGCCGCCAGCAACCGCTTCGCCCGCGCTGTCGCCTTGAACCCCTTTTTCACTTCGCCTTCGGACGGCGGCCACACCGCGGTCAGGCTGACGACGAGGCCGATCAGCATCGGCATGATGCTCCCCGGCGATTCGCTTAAAACGAACGCCAGTCCCACACCGATCACGCACGCCGCCAGCGGACGCGCCGGAAGCCAGCGTTCGCGGCGGCTGATCGCCCAACGCAAATAGCGGACGCTCTTGTATTCCTCAATCTGGTAGAAACGCGCCTGCCGGTACACCACCAGCCATGTTCCAGCCAACCACACCAGCGCGACGGCAATCAGAGCAAATTCCATGACTCTCTATCCATACTCACTAACCCTCACGGGTTGAAGAAATGCGCCATCACCCGCGCCGTATCTGCCGGACGCTCCAGATAGCTGTAATGACCCGCGCCTTCCCACACCACCAATCCAGCGTCCGGTATCGTGCGCTCCAGCGTTTGCCCCTGCCACAGCGGGGTATCCTCATCTGCGCTGCCCCAGAACAGCAGCGTAGACACCTGCACCCGCGCCGCATACGGTAGCAAATCCTCGTTCACCACGCGCACAAACGTCTCGCGCATCACGCCCTGCGCGGCACGGTAATCCGGCGACCCGTAGCGTGCGCCGTACCATGCTCGCAGGCGTTCGGCCTGTGCGTTCAATCCGGCCTTCTGCAATACGGTTAAGGCGCTCCGGTAAGCCCGCAACCGCATCTGCGAACGACGCGAAGGCGGGAAGCGCACGCCCGCACTATCGGCCAGCGCCATCTTCAGCAACCGAGGGGCATCATCCGCACCGAGTACCAGCCCCAAACGCCCGCCGAACGAATGCCCGAACAGATGCACCCGTTCAAGCTGTTGCGCGTCCAGATAGGCCAGCACATAACGCGCATAATCCGGCACACCCCATGCGGTCGGCGGCGGCGGGGTTTGCCCGAAACCGGGCATATCCGGGATATACACGCGGTAGCCCAACGTGACCAAGCGTTCGCCCAGCGGCCATACGAGACCACTGTTCGCGCCCCATCCGTGCAGCATGAGCAGCGGCAGGCCGTCGCCCGCCACGATATGCGATGTGGGGATGCCCTGAACGGTGAGATTAGAGGGTGCGGGACTGTTCATTCGCGGGTGATACCTGCGCCCAACGCCTGCAACTGACCGAGCGTGCCGGCAAAAGTGCGCTCCAATGCCTGCGCGTTGTCAATCACCGAAACGCCATCTGCCACCAGCGCCGCGCCCAGCATGGCGAGGCCAGCCCGCACATCCGGCGTATCCATGTAGATCGAGTGCAGCGGGGACGGCCCCACCACAATCGCACGATGCGGGTCACATAGGACGATCTGTGCGCCCATCCCCTTCAGCTTATCCACAAATAGCAGACGGTTGTTGAACAGTTTTTCGTGAATCAAACTCGTTCCCCGCGCCTGCGTAGCGATCACCGTTGCAATGGCGATCAAGTCCGAAGGGAAGGCCGGCCAGGGCGCACTTTCCACCGCCAGATCGGTATCCTCCTCGCGGTCAGACAGTGCCAGCGCCTCATGTTTGGGGACGTACAGCGTATTCTCGTCGGGATCGAGCGCCACGCCCAGTTGCCGGTACTGCTTGATAACCATCTGCAAATCCGCCCGCCGCGCATTCTCGATCTGCATCCGCCCGCCGCACATGGCCGCTATCGCCGCCACACTCGCCACCTCAATATGGTCGGCGCGAACCGTCGCTTCCGCACCGGACAGCGCGGGCGGGCTGATAATCCGCAGCGAGTTTGAGCCGATGCCCTCGATATGCGTACCCATATCGCACAGGAAATGCGCCAGTGCCTGCACATGTGGTTCGCAGGCGGCATTATGCACAATCGTCTCTTTGCCGATGCAGGCCGCCAGCATCATCACAATCGCCGTCGCCGTCACGCTGGCCTGCGTCAGGATAATCTCTTTATGATCCCACGACGCGGCGCGGCATTCCAGCGCCCCACCCGGCGTATTCACCTCCTGCCCCAGATCGCGCAGCGCCTCCAGATGCGTGCGAATCCGGTTCAGCGGGAAATCAATCTCGATGCGAACATGCTGCCGCCGCACCAGCATGGCCGGCAGGAATAGCATCATCCCCACAAGGCCGTTGGTATCCGCCAGCGTGAGCGTCCGCTTGCCAATTTGCTCGGTGACGATTTTCACCGTCGAGTCGTCCACCCAATCCAGTTTCGCGCCGAGCCGTTCCGCCACGCCGAAACTGGTGCTGAGGGTCGCATTCCGGGGAATGTTCCGCAGCGTCACCGGTTCGCCAGTCAGCAGCGCCGCGCCCAGCAGCGCCATAGCCGCGTTGGTATTGCCCGATGGGCGATAAATTCCGTTGAGGGGGCGCTTGCCTTCCACCCGAATCCGCATGTGTTCCCTCCTGATCGCGCAGGGATTATAGCAGGTTTCTCGCTGCGCACAGCGCCCTCAGATCAGTTGCACGTTGGACGTGCGAGTCCCGTCATCTGCGCCGCGCTTGCGCTCGCTGACAGGCTTCACGGGCGGGCATTCCCACGCCATTTCGTCCGTCTGCGAACGCTGTGTCTTGAACTTGGGCAGGATGCCGCAGGCGAAACAGCGGTCGCGGCAGTCCACCCGCGTCTCGCCCTTAATGCTCATCAGATAATCCTCGATCAAGAACTTCTTATGCACCGCCACATCAATATGTTCCCACGGGAACACCTCGTCAATGCTGCGTTCGCGGTGTGTGTAGAAGGCCGGGTCAAGGCCGTGTTCCGCCAGCGCCTGAAGCCAGCGATCATGGAAATGCTGTTCGCCCCATGCGTCGAACTTGCAACCCAGTTCCCATGCGCGGTAAATCGCCCGCCCCATACGCCGATCCGCACGGCTGAGAATGCCCTCAAACTGCGAGTCTTGCAGGGTGTTATAGCGCAGATGCAGCCCGTGACCGCGCAGTTGATCGCGCAGCAGCCATATTTTCTGCTGCACCTGTTCGTGCGTATCCTGCGGCACCCATTGGAAGGGCGTATGCGGCTTGGGGATGAAGGTACTCACGCCCACATTGACATTCGCTTTGCCGCCCATGATCTTCTGCCCTTCGCGCAGCACCGCATGGCACAGGTTAGCAATCGCCTGCACATCATCCAGCGTTTCCTCCGGGTGGCCGATCATGAAATACAGTTTGATCGTGCGCCAGCCCCGTGAATACACCGCCCGCGCCGCTTCCAGCAGTTGCTCATCCGGCACCGACTTGTTGATGATGTCGCGCATCCGTTCGGTGGCCGCTTCCGGCGCGAACGTGAACCCACCGCGCCGCGTGTCGCCCAGTTTATCCAGCAAATCGGCGCTGGTGGTTTCGATGCGTAAGCTCGGCAAGCTCAGGCTCAGGCCGGAGTCGTGATACTTGGCGTGAACGGCTTCAACCAGTTCATGCACATAGATATAGTCGGACGACGACAGGCTGAGAAGGCTGATCTCCTCAAAGCCGGTGTTGGCGATGATCTCGCCAATCGCCTCCATCACCTCTGGCACCGGACGTTCGCGCACCGGGCGCGTAATCATCCCCGCATGGCAGAAGCGGCAACCGCGTGTGCAACCGCGCATGATTTCGATGGGCGCACGGTTATGCACCGTGTCAATGTTCGGGACAAGAAAGTGTGTAAACGGCTTGGGCAGTGTGGGGACGATGCGCTTCAGCACGCGGGCGGGCGCTTCCGGCGTGTTCGGCACAATCCGCGCTACCGTGCCTTCCGGCGTGTAGTCCACATCGTAGAAGCGCGGCACATAAACACCCTGAATCCGCGCCAGCGCCCGCAGTTGGTCGTGGCGGCTGTGTCCGCGCACCCCTTGCAGCGTCCGCGCCACCTCAAGGATGATCTCTTCGCCCTCCCCGATCACAAACGCATCAATGAAATCCGACATCGGCTCCGGGTTGTAGCAGGAATGCCCGCCTGCGATCACCACCGGAAAGCGTTCGTCACGGTCACGGCTACGAACCGGCATACCGGCTAAATCCAACAGGTTCAGCACGTTGGTATACAATTGCTCGTAAGGCAAACTGATGCCGATCAGATCAAATTCGCGCAACGGACGCTGGTTTTCCAGCGAATACAGCGGGATTCCGGCCTGACGCATCTCGGCTTCCATGTCCACCCAAGGGCTGAACACGCGCTCCGCCAGCATGTCCGCCTGCTGGTTGATCTGCTCGTACAAGATCATAATGCCCAGATTGGACATGCCCAGATCGTAAATATCCGGGAAGGCCAGCGCCACCTTGAAGTCAATGGCTGACCAGTCTTTCATGATGCTGTTGTACTCGCCGCCCACATAGCGCCCCGGCTTAGTTACGCGGGGGAGGATGCGCTTCAACTGCGATGCTAAAGTCTGTGTCGTCATCCATTGCTCTTTCGTTCGATTTTTGCTGATGTGTTTCATCATTATAGCGGCACTTCGCCGTCTAGGTAACGGTCATGCTCCCCAGAACACCGATTTTTCTACTGATTGTCACGCTGTTTCTGCTTCCGTTTCAACCCAGCGCATTGGCACAGGATAGCGCCCCTGCGGTCATCAGTGCCGCCAATATCCCCTCACTCCACCCCGTTATGACGATCCAATTTGCCGACATTCCCGCCGACTACGGACAGGTGCAAAATGGCTGGTTCGCCCTGTCGCCGGATGGAAGCCATATCGCGGTCATCAATCGCGCCAACCAGATTCTATTCTGGGATGCGACCAACGGGTTCAGCCCGCCGATCAGTCCGGTGTGTGCGGGGGGAGACGACAAGCCGGGGGCATTCGTGGATGGCGCATTCGGCACGCGGGGCTTTGCGGCAGCCTATATCAATGGTAGCAGCGCCTATACCGCCGTCATCAACGGGGATAGCGCCATTCTGACCTGTGGTTGGGCAGATTTTCCCGTTCGCATCTGGCAACCGGACGATCAAATTGGGCTGGAAATGATGCCGCAGGACGGATTCACGCCGCCCTATATCGCCATGTTGCCCATCGGCGCAGAGGCGAGTAGCGCCACCCGCGCCGCCGCGCCGGATAGCGACCCGAACGCATTTTTACGCATCGGGCGCATTGATCCCCCCTACGCCATCACCATCACCCGCGACAACCGGATTCAACGCTGGATGCTGGACACGGGGACGGTCAACGCCAGCGCCCAGCTTCCCGCCCTGCCGGGGATGGGGGCGCTCACGCCGGATGGTCGCTACTTCGGTTGGCGCGATGGCGAATCGCAGGGCGTGTACTGGCTGGACTTCGAGACGGGCGAAAATCATCTCGTCGCCCCGCTGAACGGCGTTTACATCCCGTTCATGCAAATCACGATGGGGGGAGATGTCATCCTAACGGCAGATGGCGGCGGTCAGCCAACGCTAGTCGCATGGGATACGCACAGCGGTCAACGCTACGAGTTGGGCAACCGCCGCGCATGTGGTCGCCAGCCTGATCTGGTTCGCATCAGTCGGGACGGCACCGCGCTGGTCATCGGTTGCGACAAGGGGCTTGAAGTGTGGCGCGTGGCGGTTACTCCGTAACGGATTCCGTCCTGCCGATTGTCATTTTCGGGCATTTCACATCGGTGCATAAGTGGACGGATGTGACAGCTCATGGTATAGTTCACGCTATGAATATTTCAACCATTCTATCATTTGTACAGTACAACTATGCTGCCCACCGCCGCCTGTGGAACAGCATAGACCACATCACCGACGCGCAGTTCGTGGAAGATGTGCCGTATTCCATCGGTTCGCTGCGCAACCATTATGTGCATCTGGTCGGCGTGGATAGCCGCTGGTTGGCGCGGCTACAGGGCACACCCCTGCCTGCCCCATTGACGGCGGATGCGCTCACCACGCAGGCAACCGTCCGTCCGCTATGGGAACAAGTCGAAGCCGCTGTGCTGGCCTATCTGCCCACGCTCACGGAAGAACAGCATGCGGAGGTCATCACTTACGACATGCCCCATCGCGGCGGCATCAAGCACAACACACGCGGGGAGATTCTGCTCCATCTGGTGAATCACGGCACAGACCATCGCGCACAAATGCTGCCCATCCTGCACCGCATGGGTGCGCCCACATTTGAGCAAGATTACATTCTGCATTTGTACGATAGTTAAGAAAAATTGTATTTGTGCAATCTGCAAAATACAGTTACACTAATCGCAATATTCTTAAATACGTTATTTTCTTGTGAACATGAGAGGGTGTCCGTGACTTCAAACAATCAGCGGCCTCAACCCGTATCCGGTCGCGACGAACCGATTCCCGTCTGCCCGTATTGTCAGCGGCGCTTCCGCACGATGGACGATCTCACGCTGCACGTCGTCACCCGGCACACGCAGAGTGGCAAAATGCCCGCACCCGCCAAAAGCGGCAGCGCAGCCCGCTAACCGAGCAACGCCCGCAGGCGGCGATCACGCTCCGCCGGAAGTACACGGGTGGGATCAACTACGCCCACCCCTTCGAGACAGAACGAGGCTGCCACCGCACCAGCAGCACCCGCATGGCGCAAATCATAGCCGTTCATCACCCCCCACAGAAGCGCCCCGCAGTAGGTGTTGCCTGCGCCTGTCTGGTCAACAATGGTTTCCACCGGCACAGGCGGCACATGCACGCGGTAGCCAGTTTCACGATCAGCCAGCAGCGAACCGGCCTCCCCCATGCGCAGCGCCACCTTCGGCACGCCATCCTCGAACAGCGCATCAATCAACCGATCAGGGTCATCAACCCCGTAGACAGCCTGCGCTTCCATCAGATTCGGGGATACCAGATCAGGGGTACAAGCGGCGAGGGTTTGCCGCATTTTCTCGCGGTTCTCGCGGGTCATGATTTGCTGAAGGGGTTCCCACAGCACAAACCCCTTCAAGGTCGAACACCAGCGTTCTATGCCCTCAAAGTCCTGTATCAGATAATACCCATCGCTCTGCTGGTAACATTCTGGCAAGTCGGTGGGCTGCGGCCCCTGTATAAAGGGGGCCGTTTCACGCACACGGTACATTTCGCGGCGTGACCCATCCTCCTCGAATAGTTGCCATGCGCGAATCTGTGGAATGGGCAGGTGGTACACACCGCGCATATCCAGACTACGCCGGAGGCGCTCTGCCGACTCCGGCGGGAACCCCTCCCCCATCGGCGCGACTAATCCGGGGCGTTCGCCCCAGACCACCATCCCCATCAGTGCATGAATCACACCGCCACCCAGTTGCGCCATATACGTCTGGCCGCTGGGTAGCACAATATCATCTATAAAAATACCGCCCACCCCCACCAGACGGGGCGCATCTCCGGCGCTCATACGGGCAATGCCGCGAGTGCGCTCGCAATCTGACCGCCGGTACGGGCATTATTCACCAGCAGCGAAATATTCGCCCGTCGCGCTTCGCCTTCGGTGATAGCTGCCACCCGCCCCAACACAAACGGCGTAACCAACTTGCCATGAATCCCCTGCGCGGTGGCTTCGTCCGTCGCCTGCTGGATAGCAGCTTCCGCGATGTCCGACGAAAGCTCGTCCTCCTCTGGCACGGGCACCGCGATCAGTATGCCGTGCTGCATCTGCAACCGCCGCGAGGCCGCGATAATCGTCGCCGCCTCCGCTGCGCTGTTCACGCGCACATCAATCGGTAGCCCGCTGCTGCGCGTATAGAACGCAGGCAGCGTGTCAATGCCGAGGCCGATCACCGGAACGCCCTGCGTTTCCAACACTTCCAGCGTCAGCGGCAGATCGAGGATGGATTTCGCGCCGGAACACACCACCGCCACCGGCGTACGCCCCAGTTCGATCAAATCCGCCGAGACATCGAACGGCGCACCGCGATGCACCCCGCCGATGCCGCCCGTTGCAAACACCGAAATCCCCGCCGCCTGTGCCACGATCATCGTGCCGGCCACTGTCGTCGCCGCGTCTTCCTTCAGCCCCACCGCAATCGCAAAATCGCGGCGGCTGCATTTGCGAACCTGCCCGCTAGTCAGCGAACCCAAGCGTTCCACATCCGCCACCGTTAGCCCGACGGTGATTTGCCCGCCGAGTACCGCCACAGTCGCCGGAACCGCGCCACTTTCGCGCACGGCATTTTCCATCGCCAGCGCCGTTTGCACGTTGATTGGATACGGCAGGCCGTGTGTAATCAGCGTGGACTCCAACGCAACCACAGGCCGTCCGTCATGCAAGGCGGCAGCTACTTCGGAAGCGATTTTCAGTTCAGATTTCATAGGATTGCACCTACCTGCATCACATCTCAGGATAGAATTTTTCTATTCTACCATGAAGCAAGGGGAACGATGGTTCCCCCTGCTCATATCCATTCGATGTAATTGTATACCGGTCAGGAGAGGGCTTTGCTCCCATCTCCTTCAGGTCTACGGCAGAACGCGCAGCGCGTCAATGCTTAACGTGCGCCCCGGGTCGCGGTTTTCCAGCACGATCAGGTGCGTCGCGCCCGTCCCCAGCCCGTAGAAGGCCACTGGTGTGAAGAACTTAGCCGTTGTGCTGTACTGGCTATACTCAGCACACTGTTGCGTCTTGCCCGTTGTGGACACACACACCTGCACATAACGACTGCCCAACGCACCCGTAGATTGATACACCACGACTGCGTTCCCGGTCACGTTGACCTGCGCGATTGCGCCCGCTGCTTTGGTCGTGGTATCCGTCTTCTGCCACGGGCCACGCGGCGGCGATAGCAGCGAAGTCGTCAGCGTCCAGTTCGCACTGGGGCTGAGGGTAAGTCCGGCCTGCCGATCATCGTATAGCGTTCCCGGTGTCAGTGTGGTGGTCGCCACATCATGAACAATCACCGCGTCCACCCGCAACCGATCCGTCGTCAACACCACCGTGTCGTTCACACGGAGTTCAACCGTGTAGGTGTCTTCCGGCAAACCCGGAACGGTAAACCCGTACTGCGGCGCCAGCAGCAGCAACGGTTGCGTGCCCATACGTTTCGTCCAGTCCACCGCCGTTGTGTCCGTCGTTAGGGTGGTACAGGTTTCACCTGTCGTCCCCGCGTCATCCATGTTGTTAGTGAAATTCGCCGAAAGCACGTAGCACAGGCGGAAGTCCATACCACTCACATCATTCTGCGTGAGAATGGTGAAGCCCGTCCCCGTGAAGCTGAAGGTGAGTGTCGGGTCATCGTTGGTAGCCACGCCAGTGCTGGCAGCCACCGCCACCTTGCCCCGATACGAATTCAGCAGCACCGTATTGAGCGTCCAACTACCCGTCGTGCCCGCGCCACTCAAGCCGGTCTTAATCAGGCTGGTCGGCCCGAAGAAGAAGTCGTCATACACACCGGGGGTGAGCGTTGTGCCGTCCACCACCTGATAGCCGTCAATCGTGAACCCGCCCGGCGTGAGCGTGCGGAAGCTAATCGCCACCGTCGCGCCATCCGTACCCAGTGCGCTCAGGTTGCTCTCGTTCAGCACGATCTGGCTGGAGGTACGCAGTCCGGTATAGACGAAACAGTTCCCGGATGGCGCGGCAGGATTGTCATCCACAGCATTAGCACAGATCAACAACTGCGTCGAAGCCGTCAGCGAAATCGGCGTGTACAGCACTACCGTACTCGCCCCCGCAGCGCCCGCACCGCTGGGGACGGTCACGCGCAGCAGCGCCGACACACCCGCCATCGTTATCGAGGTACGCTTGGCGCTATCCACCACCGTGCTGTAGGTCGAATTGGTGTAGAGTTTCGCGGCAATTCCTGTGACCGTGTTCCAGCGGATGACCGGAAGCAGTTGCAGGTACGGCACGCCGCCCGTTGTCGACGTGTCGTCATACAGGCCAACCGGAGCCACCGGCGGCAGCGCCGTACCGAACACCTGCACATAGTCCACGCGCAACCGCGCCGGGGTGTAGGTCACAACACGCGGCAATCCCGGCGGAACAGACAGCACCGAATTTCCATCCTCCACATTACGCACGCGCACATAGTAGTCACTCGCGCTGCTCAGGCCGCTGACGCTGCGAGTGGTCAGGATGTTCGCAAGCGCCACCTCATGCTGGTAGGTCGCGCAACGGTCGGTACCGTCACCCCAAACCGCATTGGTGTTGTCGTAGCACACTTCCACCTCGCCGCCGTAGCGATCTGACAGGATGCCCACCTCGAAGCCCGTCGCCTGCGTGATCTTGAACTGCAACGCGGCCTCGTTATCGCTGGACTGCTGCACACGCCCCGCCGTCGTTCCGACGATGAGCATGGATGCCCATGCCGTTTCCGGCACAATCACCGTACCATTCGTGTAGGTCAGCGCCGGATACAGGTCTTCGTACAGACCGGGTTTCAGTGCCGCGCTGGTGGAAGCATCCACGATTTCCACCGCATCCAGATTGAATATCCCCGCATCCAACGTGGTGATGGTCACGACATGCAGGCTGGTATCGTTTGCGTTAGCCCCGTTCGGGTCGTTCAGATACACCTTTGCCGCCGTCTGATAGCCAATCGGCAAGGTGTTCGTAATCGTCGTGCAGTATTGATCGGCATCCGTGTCGGTGAACGGCGCAATCCGTGCGCACACTTGCACCGGCGCGAAACCGGCTCCGGTCTGGCGGTACAGCAACAGCGCGTTCGCGCCCTGCGTCTGGAAGGCCACACTCGCGCCGAGCATCGTGGTTGTGTCCGCATTCTGCGCCGAATGCAGTTTGGCAAGCAGCACACTCAGGCTGCTCCACGTCCCGCTGTACAGGAACTTCTGGTCGGTGCTGGCATTCGCATAGCTGGTTTCATGGCGCACACCGAACTCACTGGCGCTATCGCCCAGAATGTTCGTCGGCAGCGTTTCGTTGAACACCTGTATGCCGTCGAACTGCATTTTGATAGGCAGTGCCAGCGCCGCATGAACAGCCGGTAAGCCGTTGTCCGCCAGCATTTGCACCACGACGGTGTATTCGCCAGCAACCAGCCCGCGCACCACGCGCCCCGCCTGCATCCGCGCCAGCACACTCTGATTGTCGAAGGTCTGGCAGGCGCCCGTCGTCAGGATGGTGTTGATCGCCCCGGCAGTATCCAGATCAGCCAGCCCACTCTGCCAGCAAATCTTGACCGCATCGGCATTCTTATCCAGCGTGAAGCGCACGCCGAAACCCGTGCCGTTGAACTGGAAGGCCAGCCCTTCGTTCAGGCCATCGCCCACTGTCGGCAAATCCGCGCTCAGGATTTTCACCGCCCCGCCCGATGCAGTCGTGCTGACCAGATTGGTAAAGTTGGCATCATCACCCACCGCCGCCACCGTATACGTCCCGGTGGCTTCGCTGAAGTAGCGAATCGCGGCGGTGGTTTCCTCATAGGTTCCCACTATCAGTGCGCGATTGGCTGTCGCCGGATCAAACGTGGGACGAATCGCATCCACCGTCGAAAGGCTACCGTTGGTCTTGCGCAGGAATACCCAGCGCGTCTGTCCACTCGTTCCCCCGATTGTTACCGGTTGCGAACGCGCTAAACCTAGCGGCGCAGTCGAGTTCAAAATCGGGTTCGTGACGGGGGAGGTCACATTCGTGGTACAGACTGCGGCCTGCCCCGAATGCGTCCCCACTTCGCCCGTACACACCAGCACCGGCCCGTATGTCCCTAACGTCTGCCGGATGTACTCAAAGCCGCTTCCGGTGAAGCTGTTCAGTTCAAAGTACGCACCCGCGCCCTGCATACCGGAAAGGTGCTGACTGCCACCAGATGTGCCAACCAGCGTACTCAATGTCGCGCTGAAATACGGGAAGTAAATCAGCCGCTTATCGGCGTTTTCGACCACATTCGTCACGCTGTCGTCAATCTGCTGACTGCCCGACAGTGCGCCGAGGATGTCCACACGGTCTACCAGTAGCGGCTTGGTAGCATCGTTCTGGGTGAGCGTAACGGTATACGTTCCACTCGTGAGTCCCAGATAGGTCAGCGCCACCGGACGACGCGCCGCGGTCACGCCCACCGGAGTCAACGTCAACGGTGTGGTCGCGGCCCCGTTGTTCACGATGTCGCACGTACTGCCGCCTGCCGCATCCACGCACAAGGTATAGCTCTGCGAGGACAGCGTGTTCTCGGCGAGGATGATGCTAAAGCCCGTCCCGCTGAAGCTAAACGTGAGGTTGCTGCCCACCGCGTTCAAGCCCGTACTCTTGACGAAACCATCCGTCGCAATCGCTTCCACCACCGAAGTCGCCACCCACGTATTCTTGAAAGCGTTATCTGTAGCGGGCAGGTTCAGCAGCGGGTGATTTTCGGGATACATACCCGCACCCAGTACCGTCTTGGTGGTGGTGTTATACACGCCCACCGCATCCACCCCAAAGACCTTCGCATGGTTGAGGCTGGTGATGCTGATGATGTAATCGCCCGGTGTGGCTGTCCCCGTTGCCAGCGAAATATCCGCCGTGATGTCGCTCACCAGCGAAATCGTGGTATTGCCACGCGCCACCGCCGTTGTGGTTTCGCCGCACACCCGCGTGCCGCCACTCGCAGGTCGCGCACACACCTGCAACCGCGTGCTGGTCGTCCCCTTGTGGAACAGTGTCACCAGTCCGGCGCTGTTCACGCGGAACGTGACCGTCGCGCCGTACTTGATCGAGTACAGGTTGGTCAGATCGAAGTAGCCTAGCGTGCTGCGCGAAGTCCATGTCGTGTTCGACAGCGGTGCCGTCACCAGATAGGCATTACCCGCCCCGTTGACCGCCGCGCTGTCATACAGACCGGCAGGCATCGCCCGCGCCGCGTCATAGTCCCCATACACCTCCAGCCCATCAATCACGAACTTGTTCTTGGACGGGTCATTCTCGGTGATGGTGACTGTGTAGGTATCCAGCGGCAACCCGCTGATGACCTGCGCCGAACCATAGACCGCGAGCGTATGGGTATTGGTGAACACCTGATTCAGATAATCGTTGGTCGTCCCATCAATATCCACATCCAGAATGCTGCTCAGGGTATCGAACTGGGTGATAAGGCCGAAGCCCGTCCCCCGGAAAGCGAAGGTCACGCTTGCGCCGGACAGCGTGGAGAGCATCGCCCCGCCGCCTGCATAGCTGATGCCGGTAATATCGCTCCACTGAGAGCGAATCGGGCGCGTGCTATCGCTGGTATTGCTGTACACCAGCGCCGGCTGATTCTCGTCATACGTTCCCGCGCCCAGCACCGAGGCTGGCGGCGAAGCAGGTCGGCTGGAAACTTCAATCCAGTCCAGATTGAACGTTCCCGCATCCGTTAAGGTGATCGTGACCACATGCGGGGTCGAGTCCAGCAGCGGGAAGCTGATGGGCTGCGAGATACCGGCACCGCCGATGTTGGTCACAATCGTACACTGGCGTGCGCTGTCCGACTCGCGGATCACGCAAACCTGCATCGGCGCGAAGGCAGCACGCACATCACGCCCGATCGTCACCCGGTTGGCACTGGTAGTACGGAACAGGAGTGTCGCGCCTACCGATGCAACCGTATCGTAGTTCTTGCCCGAATACGCATTGGCAAGTGTGCTGGTCAC
>CAIPFY010000204.1 GCA_903864435.1 uncultured Chloroflexota bacterium
AAGCAGGGGCAGGAGGCGCTGCGCCAGAGCGAGCAGCGTTTGCAACTGGCACTCCAAGCGGCTAAAGCGGTCGCGTGGGAAACTGATCTCGTTTCACAGGTTAAGCACTGGTCAGATGAAGAATATGCCCTGATGGGACGTTCCCGTGCGGATTACATGCCCACAATGGACTGGTGGAAAGACTGCGTGCATCCCGATGATCGGGAAAAAGTCGTGAAGAACTATTACGATGCCATTATTCATCAAATCAGCACCAATCAGGAGTACCGGGTGATCTGGCCGGATGGCAGCATTCACTGGTTGCATGATATGAGTCAGGCACGCTACGGGCAGGGCGGCGTGGCAGAACGCCTCGTGGGTATTTCGATGGACATCACCGGGCGCAAACAGGTGCAGGACGTGCTGCGCCAGAACGAGGAACGTTTGCATCTGGCACTCCAAGCGGCCAAAGCCGGTTGGTGGGAATGGAACCTGAAAACGCAATCGGTCGTCTGGTCAGATCAGCACTTCATTCTGGCGGGCTATGCCCCCGGCAGCTTCCAGCCCACACTGGATGACTGGATCACCACAGTGCATCCTGATGATCAGGTCGCTACCGTAAACACCATGAACGATTCCATTCTCAACCACACCGCCTGCAATTTTGAATACCGGGTGCAGTGGCCGGATGGCAGCATCCACTGGCTGCATAATCTGAGCAATATATGGTACGACACGGAGCAAATTCCTGAGCGACTGATCGGGATTGTGATGGACATCACCGAACGCAAACAGGCGCAGGAGGCGTTGCGCCAGAGTGAAGAACGGTTGCGCCTGATTACCGATGCCATGAGCGATTCCGTCGGGCAGGTGGACGGGAATGGTCGTTTGCAGTATATGAGCCGTGCGTTCGAGGCCTGGACAGGGCAGGATGCCAGCACGCTGATGCAGGAAGCGATTCTGGGCTGGTCAAAGTTCATCCACCCGGATGATCTCGGTTCGATGGCGACGCTGTTCAGCACGCTTTCCGATGCCGATCGTCCGGTGCGTATGGATCACCGCGTACTGGCTGCGGACGGGAGCATCCTGTGGTTTGAAACGGTAGCGAATGTATTGCGCGAGGCGGATGGGGGCTTTGGCGGCGCGATTTTCGTCAGCCGCAACATTGACGAACGGCGGCAGGCGGAAAAGAACGCGCTGGAACTGGCCGCCGAGCGCAAAATGGTGGCGGCGCTGCGGAACATCCTGAGCAACGTGTCGCACGATTTTCGCACGCCGATCTCGGTCATCAACTCCAGCATGTATTTGCTGCGGCGCAAAGCAGGGGAGGATTTCCCCGGCCTGCGCCATCTGATCGCCATCGAAGACCAGACCGAACGCATGGCGAATATGGTCGAAACCATGTTCACCGTTTCCTATCTGGAAGATGATGATTACCTCCTCAGTCCGGTAGAAGTGACCGGGCTGGTGCGAAACGTGCTTGTCCGGCGGCAAGAGTCGGCAGCGCGAAAAAAGCTGTTGCTGGTCAACAACATGCCCGCTGTTCCTGTCTATACGATGGCTGAAGCGGTCATGCTGAATCGGGCGGTGGATAGCCTGCTGTTAAACGCCTTGCAGTACACCCCCGAAGGCGGCAGCATCACGGTGAACGGGCATGTGCAGGCTGACCGGGTGGTGATCGAAGTAGTGGATACGGGCATGGGCATCAGCGCCAAAGACCTGCCGCACATTTTCGAGAGCTTCTACCGGGCGGACAAAGCGCGGAACATAGATCACGGCAGCACCGGGCTGGGACTGACCATCGCGCAGCGGATCATCCAGCGTCACAACGGGATGATCGAGGTGGAGAGCGAACCGGACGCGGGCAGCACCTTCCGCATCATCCTACCGCTGCTAAAAGATGGGGAGCAACAGCAACCGTAGCCAACCGGACACGGCTCGCGCCGTGTCCCTACGAATCCACCCCCTTCCCCAAAAAAGCCTGCCCGACTCTTGCGTGATCTTCAGCCAATATTGAGACAATTCTGATACAGACCCGCTATGCTGGATGCTGATGTTCATCCGCCCTTCGCGGGGTTTATGCCTTCGCTCCACATTCAACGCCGCAAATGGCAGTAGAATACGGGCAGCGGGTGCAGTCATCCTGAATGCGCCGGGTTGGTTTCAGCGAGGTTCACAACAGCCACTATGATGCGTTTTGAGCGTTTTACCGAGCGTGCGCAGGATGCCGCCGCACGGGCTTACGAAATTTTGCAGCGATATGGTCACAATCAGGTGGATACCGAACATATCCTGCTGGCGCTGCTGGAACAGACCGACGGCGTGATCCCACAACTCCTCGCCAAGCTGGATGTGGAT
>CAIPFY010000205.1 GCA_903864435.1 uncultured Chloroflexota bacterium
CATCACAACTGCCACTGGAAAAGTAACCGTATCGCACAAACATATCAAGACTATCCATCATTCCGATGGGTACAGCTATACGAAAGGATTAGGCGCTATCCCTCCCCGCACCTAAAGGTGGGGGTATCTCGCGCCGTTTTTTGATGAGCGTCGCCTTCTGGATTATCGCCGCATTCATCTCCGGTTCCCTGCCTTTCTCCGTCTGGTTAGGCCGACTCGCGCTTCAAAAAGACATCCGCGCTTACGGAGACGGCAATCCCGGCGCAACCAACGTCTTCAAAGCAGGTGGGCGCTGGGTAGGTGTGCTGGCAGTCGTGCTGGATGCCCTCAAAGGCATCATTCCGGTCAGCCTAGCCAGTATGATAAACGGCGTACAGGGCTGGTCGCTGGTTGCCATCGCCCTCGCGCCGCTATTTGGTCATGCCTTCTCCCCCTTTCTGCGGTTCAAAGGCGGCAAAGCCGTCGCCGTAACCTTCGGCGTATGGATCGGCCTCACGCTCTGGCACGCCCCAATTGTCCTCGGTGTCATGCTCTTTTACTGGTTCAAAGCCGTTACGATCAGCGGGTGGGCCCTGTTGTTTGCCCTGCTCAGTCTGTTGCTCTATCTGCTGCTCATTCAAGCCGAATGGGTCTGGATGACGGTATGGCTGGGCAGCACCCTCTTACTGGTCTGGAAATATCGCCACGATCTGCGCCAACCGCCCGGCCTGCGAAACCGGAGTGCCGCCGCATGACAATCCTTGCGCTCGTTATCGCTCTAGCACTCATAGTCATCTGCGCCACCGCCATTTTGAACACCTTGCTATTCATTCGCCTGCATCCTGCGCCTGCCCTTCCTGCGCCGGATGTGAAAGTATCTGTGCTGATTCCGGCTCGTAACGAGGCCGCAGTCATATCCGAAACCGTACTGGCCTTGCTCGCCCAAACCTATCCGCACCTCGAACTGCTCATCCTCGACGATGACTCGTCCGATGGCACAGCCGACCTCGCCCGTGCCGCCGCACATGACGATTCGCGGCTGACCATTCTGCGTGGTCAGCCGCTTCCGCAGGGCTGGATGGGCAAAAACTGGGCCTGTCACCAGTTAAGCCAGCATGCATCCGGCGAAATTCTCGTGTTCACGGATGCCGATGTCTGCTGGTCGCCGGATGCGCTAACCGCCGCCCTGAGCCGAATGCAACGCGAACAAGCAGATCTGTTCGCTGTCTGGCCTACGCAGGTGACAGAAACATGGGGTGAACGGCTGGTTGTACCGCTGATGGCCTTAGCCATATTCGGCTACCTACCGCTGCCGCTGGTTCATAATACGTCGTGGGCGCCTTTCGCTGCCGCGAACGGTCAATGCCTGATCTTCCGCCGCCGCGCCTATCAAACAATCGGCGGGCATCAGCCGGTACGCGGAAATATCGTGGAAGATGTCGCACTTGCCCGCCGCATCAAAGCCGCCGGATTACGCCTGCGCATGGCGGACAGCGCGGGACTCATCACCTGCCGCATGTACCGCAACTGGTCTGCTGTCCGTGATGGATTCGGCAAAAACATCCTCGCGGGTCATGGCAACAGTCTGCCTTTTCTAGCCTTCTCCACCCTGTTTCATCTCAGCCTGTTTGTGCTGCCGCTTCTATGGCTGTTCGCAGGACTCCATAGCACAGGCTGGCCGGAATGGCCGCTGGCACTCACCGCGCTCGGCATCGGCGTGCGTATGCTCACCGCCGCCGCCACCCGGCAACGCCTTCAAGACGCGCTGCTCATGCCCCTTTCCGCGCTCCTGATGACGCGCATCGCCGCCCAATCCGTCTGGTGGCACGTCCGGTTCGGTGGCCCGCGCTGGAAAGGCCGCACCATCGCCCCCGCCAAAGGGATACCGAATGCCTAGTTCAACCCATCCCATCATCATTATCGGCGCGGGCATCGGCGGACTCAGCGCCGCCATCCGGCTTGCGGCTGCGGGTCGGCGCGTAGAAATCATCGAGCAAAACCCGCAGGTTGGCGGGAAGATGAGCGAAATCCATGCGCAAGGCTTCCGCTGGGACACCGGGCCTTCCGTCATCACCATGCGCCACGTCTTTGAAGACCTGTTTCGCGCCGCGAATCGCCGCTTGGAAGACTACCTACAATTTGAGGCCGTCGAACCTCTCACCCGTTACTTTTACCCGGACGGCACACAGCTAGACATCTCGCGTGATCTCTCGCGCACCCTCGAACAGATCAGTGCGCTCCACCCGCGTGATGCCGAAGGGTATCTCTCCTATCTAGCTTATGCTGCCCGCCTGCACCGTATCACCGGGCAGGTGTTCATCTACGATCAACCGCCCACCTTCGCCAGTCTCGCCCGCGTTTCCCCGCTGGACATCCCCCATGTGGACGCATGGCGCAGTATGGACAGCGCCATTCGCAACCATGTGCGCTCCCCGCACCTGCGCCAGCTTCTAGGCCGCTTCGCCACCTATGTCGGAGCCAGCCCTTACCGGGCGCCGGCCACGCTCAATGTCATCGCGCATGTCGAATTGAACGGCGGGGTGTGGTATCC
>CAIPFY010000206.1 GCA_903864435.1 uncultured Chloroflexota bacterium
AGTCACCGAAGGCCAGCCCACCAATGTTGATTTTATCAATCAGCCGGTGAGCGCCGCCGATCTGGGATTCAGCGGCGATCAGGAATGGAATGTGGTGCTGCTTGACCCCGAACTGGAATCGTTCGCCAGCAGCGATTTAACCGCTGTCAGCGGCGCAAACGGCTTCGAGATGAAGGTGCTGAAGGTCGCGCCGGGGCAAACCTATTTCACCGATGGGCAAACGTTCGGCGTGCAGGACTAATCCGGCACTCGTGCACATCAAAAAGGCGTCCCCGCATTGGGAACGCCTTTTTTGTTCAGCGGGATGCGTGGTTCTTACGAACGCTCGCCAATAGTTACGGGAATGTCTTGCACCTGCCCGCCGCGCACGATCTTAACCGCCACGATCGAGCCGATGCCGGTGCTGCCCAACGCGGTCAGCAGCCCTTCCATATCTTCTACGCGGTGGCTGCCCAACGACACAATCGTGTCACCGAGGAAAATGCCCGACTTCTCGGCAGGGCTGCCACTTTCCACCGAAACCACCAGCGCGCCCGTGTTCTGGCTCAAGGCTTCGGCGGCAGCAGCCGGTAAACGCGCCGGCTGAATGCCCACGCCCAGATACCCCCGGCGCATCCGTCCATGCTTGACCAGACTTTCGACCACATAGCGCACCGTCGAAGCCTGTACGGTCAAGCTCACCCCACGCATCAGGGCGGAGGAATTCATGCCGATCACCTGCCCGCTGGCATTGACCAGCGGCCCGCCGGAAAAGCCCGGATACATCACCACATCCGTCTGCGCGAAATACTTGTTTTCGGCTTCGTTGTGGCTGAGGGCGCTGACCACGCCCAGCGTCGCCTGCAAATCCCCTTCGGGACGGCCTACCGCCAGCACAAGATGACCGACTTTCACTTCGTTCGCCTCTGCCCACTGTGGCGCGGTCAGGCCGCTGGTTTCGGCACGCAGCACGGCAATATCGGTGTTGGGGTCACGCCCGACCAGCGTGGCAGTCACCATCTCGCCATTCGGCAGCCCCACACGAATCTTGTCGTCGCTTTCCACCACATGATGCGCCGTAATGATGACGCCATCTGCCGACCAGACAATGCCAGTCGCCGACATGCGCCGCCGCGCCGCCACCCGCACTACACTGGCGCCCGCAGTTTCTACGGCTCCAGCCATCGCGTCTGATAGAGTTTTGAGAATGTCCGACATCTGTTTGTCTCCTATTCACCATCATGCCTGTTGACAGCCTTATCATGACACAAAGCGGAGCCGTCTGTCGCCACACCTACTGGCAGGAAGCGCCTAGCCGAACGGGTAGTTCTCACCACACCAGACCACGCGCCGCCACCGGCCAAACCACTTCCACATTTTCACCGCGCACCCCGTAAATCTGGTTGTGCAGATTCGTGACCACACAGGTATGCACCGGAATCACATGCACACGCTCACCAATGACAGGGCGTTCTTCGCACGCGCTGAAATCCACATGCGCGTGTTCTTCGCTCAACTGGTAAATGCGTGCGCCGGGGTATTCCAGAATATATCCGTGTCCATCCTGTATGCGATCCGCCGCCAGCGTCTTGTTGCCGCTGTCCAGAATGCCGCGATCCGCCGTTGGACGGCTGACCACTGTCGCCGACACCCGCATCGCGCAGTCCTCCAGCGCCGCCCAGCCTTTAGACACGCACGACCAGTCGTTGAACACATACGTTCCCACACGCAGTTCGGTTAGCTCCGGCATTTCGTGGGCGTGCCATGCCGCCCCACTGCCGCCGCCACTGACCGAATCCACGCCGATTCCCGCCGCGTTCAGCCCCGCCAGCGCCTCTTGCAGCGCAGGCCGCACACTGGGGTTACTGGGATACACCAGCAGTCCAGCGAAATGCAGATGTTCATCCTCATCAATCTTCTTTGCCAGCTCGATCACTTCCTCAGCAGGCGCTCCGGTGCGCTGAATATCCGTCGCCAGATCAGCCATCACGCGGATCGTGATTCCGGTGGCTTTCGCCGCATCCGATAAGCCCGCCACCACCATCGGATGATCGGCAGATACCGTCACGCGGTTATACAGCGCCAGATCAGCCAACCGTGCGGTCTTTTGCGGCCCGACCACGTTATAGGGAATCTGAATGTCATTAATGCCAGCCTCGGCAAAAATCTGCGCTTCGGTCACTTTCTGGCAAGCCACCCCTACCGCCCCGGCCTCCAACTGCATACGGGCGATGTCGGGAATCTTGTGGGTTTTGGTATGCGGACGAAACGCGAGTCCCAGATCGGTGCAACGCTGCTGCATCCGCTGGATATTCGCGGTCATCACATCCAGATCAATCAGAACGCTAGGGGTTTCAAGGTCAAAAACATTCATGCGAACGAACTCCCTGTACGAGCGAATATCCACAGTTTGGCACTATCTATATCACTTACGCAAGACCCGCCTAAATAAAAAGAGCGCCCCGTTAAGGACGCTCTCCTTGCACAAACGCGCCGGTATCAGCGTTCGTTAATCACCGCGAACACCATCGGGCGGCGCTTGGTTTCGTTGTACAGCACGCGGCTGAGACTGTCTTGCAGTTTTTCGCGGCGCTTGCCGTTATGACTGCCCGCATTCATCAGCACATCATTCACCGTATTCCGCACCAGCTCCATCAGTTCGGACGAGTCCTTCACGAACGCGAACCCGCGTGAAATGATTTCGGGGTCGGACACCAGCTCGCCGCTTTTGCTGCTAACGTTCACAACCACCATCACGAAACCATCCCGCGCCAGAGTCTCGCGGTCACGAATGATCGCCTTGCCCACATCACCCACGCCGCTACCATCCACAAACACATACCCGCCCGGAACCCGTTCAGCCACGCGCACGCCGCCTTTGTCGGCTTCCACCACAAACCCGTTTTCGATCACGAATACGTGATCCTGCGGGATGCCGGACTGCACCGCGAGGCGGGCATGGGCGCGTAGATGGCGCAATTCGCCATGTACGGGCAGGAAATAGCGGGGATTGGTCAGGTTCATCAGCAGTTTCATTTCTTCCTGCCGCGCATGACCGGACACATGCACCGGAGCAATCGGATCGTAGATCACGTCCGCGCCCTTCTGGAACAAACGGTTAATGGTGCGGTTGACCGACTCTTCGTTGCCCGGAATGGTGTGGGATGAAATGATGATCGTATCGCCCGCCTTCACCTCAAGCTGGCGATGGCGTCCGGTCGCCAGACGTGCCAGCACCGCCGAAGGTTCGCCCTGCGCGCCCGTCACGAGGATCACCACTTTGCTATCGTGTACCTGCCCGATGCGGCTGACATCGAGGAACATATCATCCGAAATATTCAGGATGCCCAGTTCCCGCGCCATCTTGATATTGGCGGACATGCTGTGTCCGGCCACCGCAATCTTGCGCCCGTAGCGTTCGGCTACCTTCCCCACCTGATTAAAGCGCGAAATGAGCGAGGCGAAGGTCGCCACCATGATTCGCCCCTTCGCCTGCCGGAACACCGAGTCGAACGCGCCGTCAATCACGCTCTCGGAAGGCGTCCAACCGGGCTGATCGGCATTGGTGCTGTCCGCCATCAGCAGCAGCACGCCGCGCTTGCTGAACTCCGCCAGTTTAGCGTAGTCGGGCTTGCGTCCGTCCACAGGCGTGTTGTCAAACTTATAGTCGCCGCTGTGAACCACCAAGCCAAAGGGCGTGTTGATGCCAAAGCCCACGCAGTCCGGGATGCTGTGGCACATGTGGAAACTTTCGACCACAAACGGCCCCACCTTAATGATGTCCCCGGCAGTAAACACGTTGATGCGGGTGGTGTTCTGAAGCTGTGCCTCCCGCAGTTTGACATCAATCAGGCCAGCCGTCAGCGGGGTTGCCCAGATCGGCACACCGGGGAAAGCCGCAACCACATGGTCGGTGGCTCCCACATGATCTTCATGACCATGTGTATATAAAATGCCATGAATTTTCAGGTCTTTGCGTTCTTGCAGGTAACGGAAGTCAGGGATGATGTAATCAACACCGAACATATCGTTAGCCGGGAACATGATGCCTGTATCCACAATGATTGCATCATTACCCAGCTCAAACACGGTCATGTTCTTGCCGATTTCACCAAGACCACCTATCGGGATGATACGCAGTTTTGATTTCGCCATAATTGCAAACTACCGGGGGAGCGGACCTCGCCCGGTTTTTCCTTTCTCTATAGGAACTCACCTTCTCAACCGAAATGTGAAAAAGGTTTAGCAAAAAATATTTTTGGAAGCACTTATCAAATTACTTCCCATTGTATCATAAGTTTGACCGCAGCGTTTCGCTACGGGTTACATCCCGCAACCCCTTCTTCTCCCTCAAAGGCGAAGGGGAGTAAGAAAGACTCTTATCCCCTCTCTTAGCGGTACTCCGCGTTATGGAAAGGGGGCGGGGGGTGAGGTTCTTGAATACCTGCAACACCCCCCGGCCTTGCGCTCATTTTTCGCTTACATCCAACCGTCAAAAGATTCCATCGCGGCAATCACCGCGTCCTGATCGGCGGCGCTCAGGTCATTATAGAACGGCAACCGCAGCAAGCAGTCGCCCAATCGTTCAGTCACAGGGCAATCGCCCGGTTGCCCGCCATACTGCCGTCCCATATCCGAAAGATGCAGCGGCAAGTAATGAAACACGCTCAGGATACCCTGTGCTTTCAAATGCGCGATCAACCGCTGGCGCGTCTCCAGCGAAGGCATTACCAGCGCAAACACATGATACGCCTGTTCGCAGTTGGCAGGCACCGCCTGAAGCTGGACATCATAACGATCTGCCCACGCGCTCAAGCCATCGTGGTAGCGTTGCCAGATGCGCTGACGTTTTCCCTGAATCTCATCACGCGATTCCAGTTGGGCATACAGGAACGCCGCCAGAATTTCGGACGGCAAATAGCTGGAACCCACATCAACCCACGTATATTTATCCACCTGCCCCCGGAAGAAGCGACTGCGATTCGTCCCCTTCTCGCGGATGATTTCGGCGCGTTCGGCGTACTGCATGTCATTGATGAGCAGCGCCCCACCTTCGCCACAGTGGAAGTTCTTGGTTTCATGAAAGCTCTGCGTCGCCATCACGCCAAACGTCCCCAACCGCTGCCCTTTGTAGCGGGCGAACAGGCCGTGCGCGTTGTCCTCCACCAGCGGGATACCATGACGGGCGGCTATCGGCACGATCACGTCCATGTTGCAGGCCACGCCGCCGTAATGCACCAGCAGAATCGCTTTAGTGCGCGGCGTAATCGCCGCTTCGAGCGACGACTCGTCCAGATTGAAGGTGTCCGCCCGCGCATCCACAAATACCGGACGCGCACCGCGCAGCACAAAGGCATTGATGGTGGACACGAACGTGAAGGACGGACAAATCACCTCGTCACCGGGCTGGATGCCCAGCAGCAGCGCACTCATCTCCAGCGCATGCGTACAGGAGGTCGTGAGCAGCACCTTGTTTGCGCCGGCTTCACGTTCCAGCAGCGCATGGCACAACTTGGTGTAATGTCCATCGCCGGAAATATGCCCGCGCTCCACCGCTTCCGCGATGTAGCGCATCTCATTTCCGGTCAGGCACGGGCGATTGAAGGGAATGTGAATAGCGGAATTCAATTTTGCAAGTACCTTGCGCGCAGCGCATCATGAATCTCGTGAACGATCTGCAACACCAGATCAGGCCGGTGATCGCCGGGTGAACCACCCAGTTCTTCAAAACGATTGCGAAGGATCAGCCCCCAGTTGCCGGTGCTTTTCACTTTGGGATTGCTGATGAAATCCTTAATGGTCTCGGCACGGTGTCCACTGGGCGGGTTGAGCATCCGCGTCAGGCTAACATAGGCATCGTCAATATCACGCGGGGTAATATCCACCGACTCGATATCGTACAGCGCCTTGTGCATGAAATACCGCTTGCGTTCGTAGAATTCCGCCAGCGACATCTCCTCGCCCGTCGCCGTCATCACTGGCGCGTCGGTGCAAGCCCGATCCGAAGCATCCTGTTGAGCGCGATACGACTCGGTGGTCAACGGCCCCAGAGCCGCCCACATCTCGCGGTTATTATACATCGGCTCCAGATCACAACCGTACTTGCGGAAGTAGTCCTCGATCACCAGATGGCTATATTCAAAATCAATCAGCACCGCCGCCATACGCGCCGCGCTCACTGAAGCCGGCATCCCCGTGCTTTCCAGCGTACAAATGCGCTTATCCGTCGCCAGATCAGGCCGGATACGCCCAATCGGGTTGTGCATGACGGAAATCGGCGTTCCCAAACCATCGTCATACAGCATGGCGCGTGCGGGCGAGTTCACCCGTTCGCTGCCGATCAAACCGGAAAAGCGCGACAGGCCATCCTTGCTCAGGTGCGGGCTGGTCGGCAGATCGAGATAGCGTCCGGTGGCGGTCACGGCACGCAGGTATTCGCGGGTGCAAAGCAGTTCGGCATCGCAGGTGCCATTGACGAAGGGCGACCCCTTGAGTACCGCCGCACTCGCCACCGCCGACGCACTGCGCAGCATGGTGTAGAACGACAGCAAGCCCAGTGCTTCCGAGCGTCCCGCCAGATCAAGGTGAATGTGGCAACCCTGATTGCGGAACATCTGCACGTAGTTCATCGTAGCCGGATTGACATGGTAGCGTTTGTGGGCTGCATGAAGGCTATCCGCATATTCCGGGAAGAAGCCGTTCACTTCCTGCATCAGGTCTACAGCGGTTTGCACTTTGGGGTCTTCGGTGAGTTTGAAATCGCTCTCGACCGGATAGGACGGCAGAACGGCGGGCAGCAACCCCGTTTCTTCGCTCACCAGCGTCAGCACCGCCAGAATGCCGCCCAGCGCCGTGCGCGTCTTGTGGTAGCCCATCACCGGCGACACATGCGCTTCAATCTGGTACTGTCCCGCCTCACGATCCACCTGCGGGGTAATGCCCAACTTTTGAGCATGTAAACGGTAACGCTGCATGAAGTCCTGAATATCGGCTTCCACAGGGTAATGCCCGTCGCGGTGGACGAGTCCCAATTCAATCTCAGCGCCTAGATAGCGCATCCGGCTCACCGGATCATCGGTTTCATGAATATTGGTGTGGTTCACGCTGGGGTTGAAGTTATATGGCACAAGAGCCTGTGCCATTGTTTTCTTGCCCCGATAGCGGCGGCTGACCACCGCGCCAAGCACATGATTACGACCATTCACCTGCGCCATAACCACATTCGCGCCATTTTTCTCGTCGGGTTCATAAACAGTCGTCACCGGCACGCCGAGCAGCGTCGAAAGCTGGTCAAGTGGGAGCGTTTCAGTCGTATCGTCCGCCGCCAGTTTTTTGACCGCCTGATTGAACTTGCGTTTCTGCTGTTCAATATCCCGCCACGGGATAGAGGCGCTAAATTCTAACAAAAGTTCATTCGATGGCAGCGGTGATTCCATATTCCTCGTCTCCTGCGTTGGCGCGAACCCACATCATCCGGTTATTCTGACTGAACACAGCCTTTACATCAAGGCAAAGGTTGGAAAATCAACCTTTTCCGACTATAGTTAGTGTAGTTTAGCCCGAACTTGACCGTCCTTCATGGAGCGTTTATGACCACCATTTGGCCTCTGCCACAAATCGACATCCGTTCGATCAGCACGGTGCAAGAAACTCGTCCAACCGCGCTCCTCACCGGCTCGCGTTCGTGGAATGCCTTGAATGGGCAACTCAAGCTGCCGCTGGTGATTCAGGCAGAACCCCATCAGGCGGAACTGAACTACTTCAAAACACTGGCAAAAGAACTCCCCCCGCAGGTACAGGTCGTCTACAGTGTCGGCGGCGGGTTGGCGGCGGATGCGGCTAAGTATATCGGGTGGGCGAACAAATTACCCGTCGTCATCATCCCAACCGCCTTGAGCGTGGACGGGTTTTTCACCTCTATCGCCGCCGTGCGCGAAAATGGCACCGTAAACTATGTGGATACGGGCGCAGCCGAACAGGTCATCATTGACTGGGACATCATCAGCAGCGCACCGGCTAACCTGCGCGGAACCGGCATTTGCGAACTGTTGAGCATTGTCACCGGCCTTCTCGATTGGCGTTATGCTGCCGAGCGCAACAAGACCACGCAGGACACCCGCTTTCAACCGTGGGCCGCAGGGCTGGCAGCGGGCATCGCGCAGCAGGCGTTCAAAATCGCTACAGGCGTTGGGCAGGGCAAAGTCGAATCGCTGCATAATCTGCTCGACCTGATGTGTGCCGAAGTGGCACTCACCAACCAGATCGGGCATAACCGCCCGCAGGAAGGCAGCGAACAGTATTTCGCTTATGCGATCGAAAGCAAGACCAACAGCGGCTACGGCATCCCCTATGCTGATCTGGTCGGCCCCGGCATTCTGATCGCGGCGGCACTTCACGGGCAAGACATCTCGCCCATCCGCGAAACCATCCGTTCAGCCGGTATCCGGCTTGACCAGATCAAATCGGATGATGTGATGGACATACTCAAGGCCATGCCCAACTACGTGCAGCGCCACAACCTGCCCTACAGCATTTTCAACGAGTTCGATCCTTCGCCAGAACGGATTATGGACTTGATGGCAAAAACGGGCCTCGATTCGGCGCGTTAAACCTGACAGGGGCGCGTTCACCTATCACTGCCTCACGGGGTCAAGCCGCATCAAGACGCGGCTTGATCTATCAAACGGGAGAGAAATACCCTTATGATTCGCTTCGGTACCGACGGCTGGCGTGCCGTCATCGCAGACGGTTTCACCTTTGCCAACTTACGGCTGATCGCGCAAGCGGTGGCTGAATGGGTCAACCAGCAGCACACCGGCGACCAACCGCCGGAGGTGGTCATCGGCTACGACACCCGATTCTTGTCTGACCGATTCGCCGCTGAAGCCGCCCGTGTCATGGCAGGCAACGGCATTGTGGCATGGCTCACGCGCACCGACTCGCCCACCCCCGCCATTTCCTACAACGTGAAGCAAAAAGGGGCAAACGCTGGCATTGTCATCACCGCCAGCCACAACCCACCGCGCTATAACGGATTCAAGCTCAAGGCCAATTATGGGGGCAGCGCCACCGCCGAAGAATGTGCGCTGGTCGAAAAAGAGCTAGAACGGATGGAAAGCACAGGGCGTGGCCCGAACCTGATGGACTACCAGCAGGCGGTAGACAAGGGACTGATCCGCAACTTTGACCCATCGTGGATGTACTACCAGCATTTGAGTACGCTAGTTGATCTGGACAAAATTTCCGCTGCCGAGATGAGCATCGTGGCGGATGCCATGTGGGGCGCAGGACGCGGCGCGTTCACCAGCATTCTATCGCGCTCACGCTGCCATGTGAGCGAAATCCGGGGCGCACTGAACCCCGGTTTCGGCGGCATTCACCCCGAACCAATCGCCCGTTACCTGAACGATCTGGTGGCAGCGGTACAGCGCACGCAGGCCGATGTCGGGCTGGCAACGGACGGGGATGCCGACCGCATCGGTGCGGTGGATGCGCGGGGCAACTTCATTGACCCGCATACCGTGTTCGCGCTGGTGCTGCGTCACCTCGTCGAATCCAAAGGTCAGCGGGGCGCGGTGGTCAAAACCGTGTCCACCACGCTCATGATTGATACCCTGTGCGACAAATACGGGCTGGAACTGCACGAAACGCCCGTCGGCTTTAACTACATTGCCGACCTCATGATGAAAAAAGATATTCTGATGGGCGGGGAAGAAAGCGGCGGCATCAGCGTGCGCGGTCACATCCCCGAAGGCGACGGCATTCTGATGGGGCTGATGCTGTTGGAAGTGATGGCGGAACATCGGGTGCCGCTGCACGACATCGTGGCAGACCTACAGGCCAAGTTCGGCCCCACCCACTATGACCGCATTGATGTGCGCCTGTCGCAGCAGGTGCCGAAGCAGCAGATGGTACAACGCCTGATTGAAACTGCGCCGCAGCAGGTGGAAGGCGAAACCATCGCCCGTGTGGATACGCTGGACGGTGCCAAGTTCTATCTCGCCGATCACAGTTGGCTGCTCATCCGCCCTAGCGGGACAGAACCCATGTTGCGTATCTATTCGGAAGCCCGTACCCCAGAGATGCGAGATGCCCTGCTAAAAATGGGGCGCACACTGGGCGAGAAAGCACTCGGCTAGTTGTACAAGCGTCCTCCTGCCGCGCCACATCAATCGGCGGCGGTGGCAGGGGGACGTTCCGTTTTATCCCGCGTTCAGATGATCGCGCTGGATATTGACGGTCACATTGGCCGGTTGTGCCGACGAACCGGAACCGCCGCCAATGCGCCGCAGCAGGTCGAACCAGAACGGCGCACCCTGTGCCACCGCGAACATCGTCACCAGCAGCCCCACGATCTTCTGGATCAAATTGGATGCCCATGTCGGGTTGGACGGCAGCAGATTCCACACATTTCGCAAATCAGAGCGCGGGTCGGGCAATCCCGATTCTTGATTCGTCAGCACCATCTCATCCGTCACAGGGACGAACTCCCAGCCAATCGGCAGTTGCAGTTGGCTGAGCTGTTCAAAAGTTTTGGCGAGATCAGCGGCGGACTGCTCTAGCGAACCCTGTCCATTCGCCGCATCCGTTTGGGCCTGATTAGCATCCGTGATCTGCGTACCGAGTTGATCGGACGAAGTGCGTGCCGCTGTTGCTACCGCTGACCGGAGTGCCGGGTCTTCCCAGAACGAGCGTAGGATTTGCAGCGAATCGGCGTTCAAAATGACCGCCAACGCCAGCCCCACTGCCAACGAAATCAACTGAATCTTGCGCTTATAGATTTCGGTCACGCGCCCCATGCCGTCATTAAACCAGCTCTCTAGCTTGGTTCGCGCTTCCGCCAAACTGCGGGCTGTAATCAGCACCGTGTTAATCGCCGTCTGAAACACCGGGTCTTTGATCTTGCGAATGCCTTCGAGCAGCGGGATCAATTCACCGCTTTTCACAGGCAACCGCCCCAACGAATCCTCAACCGTTTCGAGCGTGTAAGAAAGCGCCTGTTTGTGCGCCTCGTTAGGGAGTTCCAGAATGGCAGCGCGGAAATGGGTCGTATCCGTCGCCCCGAAACTGCGCATATCCCGCAGAAGTTCGCGCAGGCGCACCTTCTGATCGTTATTCGGCAGGTAACTCACCGCCTCCTCTAGCGGAGTGAAGATGGAATTATCCGCCTCGGACGCCAGCAAGCTGATTAGTGCTTCCACAAACGTGCCGGGTGGAATGTAATCTACCAGCGTCGCCTTTGAATGAATAATATCTTCCGCCTGCTCCGCCGTCAGCGACAGTTTGGGGTCAACCGACGTTTCCACCATCTTAATCAGCGGGTGAGCCAGAATCTTGGCTTGCAGTTCTCGGTCGCTCACCAACCGCACCAATCCCTCTTTCAACTGTTTGGCACGCAGATTGAGGATGTTCAGGATGAGCGTATTAATCTGCGTGACAAGTAAGCTCAGTAAGCTAAAGACAAACACCATACCAATTGCTATTTCAAGAATTGAAGACATCTTCCCCCCTCAAATGGGTCATTCGCAACCCAGATTGAGTGTACCGCACACCATACCATTCTGAAAAATGACGATAGGAGAATTGCATGGAAACTCGTATAATTGCCCACTACAACCTCAAAACCTTTGAAGGAGATTGGCGCACTATGGCATTCGACAAGATTGTTGTCCCGCAGGAAGGACAGAAGATCACCGTCGAAAACGGTAAACTTGTTATTCCCGATAATCCAATTTTGATGTTTATCGAAGGTGACGGCATCGGCTACGACATCATGACCGCCAGCAAGCGCATCTGGGATGCGGCTGTCGAGAAGGCCTACGGCGGCAAGCGCAAGATTTCGTGGATGGAAGTCTATTCGGGCGAGAAAGCCGCTGGCCTTTACGATGGCAATTACATGCCGGAAGAAAGTTTCGCGGCGCTGCGTGAATACAAAGTGGGTATCAAAGGCCCGTTGACCACCCCCGTCGGCGGTGGCTTCCGCAGCCTGAACGTCACCCTGCGTCAGGTGCTCGACCTGTATAGCTGCGTGCGCCCGGTGCGCTGGTATCGCGGCGTCCCCAGCCCCCTCAAGCGCCCGGATGAAGTGGATGTGGTCATCTACCGCGAGAACACCGAAGATGTGTACGCGGGCATCGAATACGAATCGGGTTCGGAAGCCAATATCAAGCTGGCGAAGTTCCTGCGCGAAGAACTGGGCGCGGAATTCTTTGAAGGCGCGGGTCTGGGCATCAAGCCGATGAGCGCGTTCGGCAGCAAGCGCCTTGTGCGCGCCGCCATCCAGTATGCCATCCAGCACAAGCGCAAGAGCGTGACGCTGGTGCATAAGGGCAACATCCAGAAGTTCACCGAAGGCGCTTTCCAGAAGTGGGGCTACGAAGTGGCCGCGCAGGAATTCCCCAACGAAACGATTTCGTGGGCGGAAGTGGAAGCCAAGCACGGTGGCAAAGTGCCGGCGGACAAGATTCTCATTCAGGACACCATCGCCGACATCATGTTCCAGAAGATGCTGCTGCGTCCTTCGGAATTCGATGTCATCGCCACCCCCAACCTGAATGGCGACTACCTGAGCGACGCGATTGCAGCCGAAGTCGGCGGCGTGGGCATCGCCCCCGGAGCCAACATCGGTGACGAAGTGGCGCTGTTTGAAGCCACGCACGGCACCGCGCCCAAGTACACCAATCTGGACAAGGTGAACCCCGGTTCGCTGCTGTTCAGCGGTGTGATGATGCTGGAACACATCGGTTGGCAGGAAGCAGCTGACCTCGTGACCAAGAGCTACGAAAAGACTCTCGATCAGAAGATCGTCACTTACGACTTCGCCCGCCAGATGGAAGGCGCGACCGAAGTGAAGACCAGCGAATTCGCTACAGCAGTCATCGGCAATATGGGCTAAACCCCTAACGCAGTCAGGCTGACGACAAGAAGGACAACCTGAAATAGCGGTTGTCCTTCTTTTTTTCGATGTACCGTAACCTTTGCCACGAACCATTCGTTATAGTATTTGCAACTTTTTGCTGCTTTCAGCCCTAACTCGCGCTATAATAAGGTTGTTATGCTTCAAAATCCGTCTGACAAAATAACGAGAAACAAAGGCGCACATGGCTGACCTTCAGAAACGCAAAGTGCTGATTGTAGACGACGAAGATATTACGCGGGTTCTGCTCACGCATGTATTTGATCGCCTGAACCTCAGCAATTTGGATGTGCTGCTGGCCGAAGATGGCGAAATGGCGGTACGCATTGCCAGTGATGAGCGCCCCGACCTCATTCTGCTGGATGTACTCTTGCCTAAACTGAACGGGTATGATGTCTGCTATCAAATTCGGCGAATTGCAGATTATAATCCTCACATCATCATTCTAACGGCACGGGGCAATAGCACGGATCGCCAGCGGGCAGAAGCGATTGGCGCAAACGACTTTATGACTAAGCCTTTCAATACAGCCCGTTTGATGACAAAATTAACAGATCTCTGGGGAACTTAAGAACTGTGATCGGCGCGGCCCGTGAGCGCCCGTAAACTGGTGTATATCTGTGTTAAAACCGGCGTTGAGCAGCATCCTTACTGAAAGAACCCTCGACGAATTGGTGTTTTCGTTCGAGTCAACTTTTAACCTACCGCATGGCGTTCGCATTCTGAATCTCGATCAGGTTTGCCTGTACGGAGGGGCTTGCCCCCCGCGTGAGCCAGATGCACTCGCCACGATCGTCGTTGACCACGACCAGATGGGTTCGGTAGCCATTTACACCGCTGCGGAGTACGATGCCTCTGTGCTGTCACAGGCGGCGCAGCACTTCGCCCTCGTCCTTTCGCACCTCGCCACCGAAATCTGGCGGCGAAATCAGTTCATGGATGAAATCATCGAGCGCAACGATGAACTGAACCTCATCTATGGCCTCGGTAGCAGCTTCATACAGGGTTCCTCCACCGATGTGATCTTTCAGAATGTGCTGGAAGAAACGCGGGCGATCATCCGCGCCGACGCAGGCGTGATTTACATCTGGAACCCCTCCAAATCGAATCTCGCTCCCATCAGCCATTTCGGGAGCAAATCCAACACCGACTTCTGGAGTGGGCGTGTGCGGGAGCTGGCGCTGAGTACCCTGTACGCCTTTGAGCAAGCGCAGGTCTTCGACAACGATCAGGTCATCTGCGCCCCGCTGCGCTACAACGAGGAAATGCTAGGGTCGCTGGTGCTGGTCTACGAACAACCCGGCAAAACGTTCAAAGCCAAAGACGTGAACTTGCTCACGGCGCTCACGCACAACACCGCCCTGTTCATCTACGCAGCGCGGTTGGTCGAACGGTTGGCGCACGAAAAAGAAGTGCTGGAGCAAACGCTGGCAGAACTGAAAGCCACGCAGGACAAACTCAAGCACTCCGAGCGTTTGAGCATCGTCGGTCAAACCGTAGGCAGCCTCGTCCATGATATGCGCAAGCCGCTGGCGAATGTCATGGGTTATGCCGGTTTGCTGCAAGAAACCAATCTCACCTTTGAAGAACGGGAAATGTTCGCGGCGCAAATCATCAAGTACATCGAAGTCTTTTCTGCGATGGCGCAGGAAGTGCTGGATTACACCTCTGGCGATGAAAGCGTTCGCCAAACGGTTGAAGATGTCGAATCCTACATGGCGTATGTCACCGACATTGTGGCTACCCCCGGCCTAGATCGCACCGTCCAGATCGTCACCAACTATGCTGCCGCGCACGGGTGTAAGATCAGCATTGATAAGCAGCGGTTCACCCGCGTATTTCAAAATCTGGTCAACAACGCGGTAGATGCCATCGAAGGCAAGGGCGGCACGCTGGTCGAAATTAATGTGCGTCCGGTTGGCGCCGATATTGAATTCCGAATCGAAGATGATGGGCCGGGCGTCCCTCCAGAAATCATCCATTCGCTGTTCGAGCCGTTTGTCACGATGGGCAAATCACACGGCACCGGCTTAGGGCTGGCGATTGTGGATCGGATGGTCAGCTTACATGGTGGTAGAATTAGCTATGAAGGGCGTCCGAACGGCGGCGCGTGTTTCATATTCCGTATTCCACAGGCCACCTGACCCTTTCCGTTCACGGATTCCCCTAAATAACGTTCGACTATCCGGTTCATGCGGGCGGGCTATGACTGAACTTACTGCATTTTTGCACCGCGAAATTGCGCACCTTGATTCCGAACTCATCCGGCTGGAAACGCATCTGGCGACCTATGCGCTGGATGACCCGCACAGCATGGGAGATCGCGCTTTGCTACGCGCCCAGCATGCTCATCGCCAGTGGATCACCCGGATCATAGAATCGCAACCCGATGCCGACATGCTTCTGGATCGCTGCACCGTGCGCCTGATGGACATGGAGCAGCAACATGCCAAGATCACTGCCAACGGCGGCGCTCATGACCTGCGCCATGCCGAAAGTTGGTGGGATACGCTGCACGAAATTCAATGTGTCACCGACTTGATAAGCCGCCTGCGTGCTTTCCATCACGCACACCCGTAACCAAACCGTCCCGGAACCAGTTCCGTAAGACCACACGCGCTGCGGTCATCAGAAACACGGACGTTATACCTTCTCAACATATTGAGGTTTTTATGAGTGTATGGGGTACGCTGCGTGCCAGTTTCGCGCCGCTGAAGATCAAAAATTTTCGCATCTATCTCGGCGGTCAGGCCATCTCGCTCATCGGCACATGGCTTCAGTCCACCGCGCAGGCGTGGGTCGTCTGGGAACTCACCCGATCCGAAGCCTCGTTGGGCGTGGTCAACATGCTGAACACGTTGCCGATCCTGCTGCTCGGCCCCTGGGCGGGCGTGTGGGCAGACCGGATGGATCGGCGCAAACTGCTCATTGCCACGCAAGTCGGCGCGATGATTCTGGCCTTTGTGCTGGCGCTGCTCATTCAGACCGGCACCGTTCAGTTGTGGCATGTCTACATCCTCGGAACCCTGCTGGGGGTCGTTGCCGCGCTGGATATGCCCGCCCAGCAAGCCTTTCTAGGTGATCTAGCCGGCATGAGTGAAGTGCGTAAGGCCGTCAATCTCAACGCCATGATCTTACAGGTCAGCCGCGTCCTAGGGCCATCGCTGGCCGGCTTCGTGGTCGCCCGCATTGGCACCGCACCCGCGTTCTGGCTAAACGGACTCAGTTTCCTAGCGGTCATCGCCAGCCTCATCATGGTACGCTCCATGCAGCGTGTCCAAAAATCCTCCCGATCAGGCGGCCCGTTGCGCCAACTGCGCGATGCGCTTGCCTTTCTGCGCACGCAGCCCCGCATGCAGGATTTGTTCATCTTTGCAGCCATGATGACCTTTTTCGGCCTTGCCATCCTGTTCAACCTGATGCCATCGGTTGCGGATAAAATTCTGAACGGAGATGCTCAAACGCTGGGGGCGCTAATGGGGGCTTCTGGAGCCGGGGCATTGGTGGCGGTGGTACTCGTCGTGCCGCTGGCACAGGCACGCAAGCACAGCGGAATCGTACTCACCATCGGAAGCATTTGGATGGCCTCGTGGATGTTCGTCTTTTCGCTCTCCACCTCGTTACCACTGTCAATGGCCTGCCTGTTCCTGAGCAGCATGGGCGCGCCCACCGTACTCACCATGACGCTAGGACTCACCCAGTTGATGTCCCCGCTAGAAATGCGGGCACGGTTACTCAGCCTGTTCACCATGATTAGTTTCGGGATGCAGCCCATCGCCGCCCTGCTCATCGGCTTCAGCGCGGAACATTTTGGTGTGCAGGCCGCCATCCAGATCAACACCACCCTGCTCGTCATCAGCGCCTGCCTGATGTTCGCCTTCCGCCCCGGCTTGCGCGATTGGGAAGCCAACGCCCTACCGCCGCAGGGACAATCCATGCCAGCGCAAACCCACTAACAGCACATCGGTCATGCCCCCCGCAACCCATCGGGGGCATGACCAACGGTTATCTTGTGCGGAACAAGCGGCATTACGAGGCTGCACGCACCTCGATAGATGCCCAGTATCCGTTCTCCCACATCTTCCCCTCGCCCTGATTGAGCAGTTCAAGGTTCACGTCCTGTCCCGCATACGGGGATAAATCGAACTGCACATCGAGCCAGTTCTCCGGGGCGGTGTCGGCGCTGATGACCGTTTCGCCGATCACCACCCCGTCCACCTTCGCCACCAGCCGCCAATTACCCTGCGGATAATGCCCGACAGTGACAGCCAGAGTCGATGAACCTGTGGGAACGTGCAAGCGCGTTATCAAGCGACAGGGGGCGGTGGTGCGCTGCGATTGTGTGAGCAGCACATCAGGTCTGCCGAGCAATTCAGGATACAGCCCGAACAGGTCGCTCTCACGGCAGTCCACCGCTGCCCACCCCGGCGCGAATTGGGCGACATCCCGTGCGAAGGTGCGCGGCGCGTCAAAATGAATGAGCGCCATCTGTTCCGGCGTATAACTGGTTCCTGCGGTATACCCCGGCGCCCATGATTGCACAAACGGGCTGGGCTGCGCCGTCTGGATCGGGATGAGAAACACGTCCTCGCCGTTGGCATCGGTTTCAATCGAACCGCCCGCCGCCACAATGGCCTCACGCGCCAGTTGTTCGCTCACCACCAGCAGATCGGGGAAACGGTAGTCCGTGTAACTGAACTCCTGATTGGTATCCAGTGCGGCTGTATAAATCGCCGGTAGCGCATCGTAGCCCATGATAGCCGCCAGAACGCCTGCCACGCTGGCTGTATTACAGTCCGAATCCTGACCGCCGCGCATCGCAATCGTCAGCGTCCGCAGCGGGTCGCCGCCGCCATACAGCAGCCCCATCACCACATACGCACCATTCACTTTGGCGTCAATATTGAACTCGCGGCGCGTGCCGGCTTCTTCGGAACTGGAGTACAGGCGATAAGCCAGATTCCGCGTGTACTTATCGTTGATCTGCGTCCATGTCGCTTCCCAATCATCCGGCGAGTCCTGCCACCACGCGATCACATCCCGAACAGCCTCCGCATACTGGCTTGCTGCCGGAATGCACGACAGCCCCGCCTGCACCAGAGTCAGCGGGTCGCTCTCAAAGAAAGATTCGGCATACAGGCACGCAATAAACTGTCCGGCGTACAACCCATCGCCGTAGTTCATAATCCCGCCGAATTTTTCGCCTAGCGCAATCGCACTATTGGGCAGTCCGGGGGAGATCAAACCGGCGAAATCCGACTCGATTTGAAAATCAATATCGTCGGAATACCCGCTGAAGACCGGATGCCCGGAATCCGGCGGCGCGATGCCTGCACGCAGGTTATCGCGGGCTGCAAGGTTCGCAAACCACAGTTGGTATTCACTGTTGGCAAAATCAATTCCCGCCTGTGCAGCGGACACATCCAGCCCGTAAGTTTCCAGCGTTTTCAGGAAGGTCATCTCGACATACAGATCATCCTGATTGAACGCCTCATTGACCAATCCGGGGTAAAGAGGCGGGACTTCACCCTCCGGGATCATGCGGGCGAGATAGCGAAATTCGGTGGGCGCACCGTAAGACACGCCGAACATTTGCCCCACCCATGCAGCCGCCATCTTCTGGCGATAGGTCTGCACAGGCAACCGCCGAAACAGGCCGGCAGAATCGGACTGTGCCTGCACAAACCGGGGGAGACTGAGCGCAAGCAATAGTCCGACCATCACACAAAACACGGTCATTTTAGAGAGCCAGTGCTTCATCACCATACACCTGTATCTATATTGTTAATCTCCGTCACGGATTATGACACCTCGGATAGCACCTCTTTCACGCTCACCCACCCGCCGCGCTCCGAAGAACGCACAGATGCTTCCATCACGGCCTGAATATGCAAGCCGTCCGAAACACTGGGGCTGGGGGCGCGGCCTTCACTGAGCGCCTTCAAGAACTGGTACTGACATTCCGCATGGGAACGCACAAAATCCGGCGCATGGCTCCAGTCAGGGACTTTCGCCCCGTCGTACCGCTGCACCGTTTCCACCCGATGAAAGCCGCGCATCCCGCCGCTAGGTGTTGCCGACTCACGCACATCATAGACTTCCAGCCAGCTAGGGTCTTCGGCGTTGAACCGCAAAGCACCTTTGTCGCCGTATATTTCGATCATTAGTTGGTTCGTGGTGCCGGTTCCCATGCGCGACACTTCCACCAGACCGAGGGTGTTATCCGCCATGCGAACGTGCATGAGCGCGATGTCATCCACATCCACTGGCACCATTTCGCTGCTGCCCGCCGCTGCCGGACGCTCTTTGATGAGCGTGTCCAGCGTGGCCTGCACGCTGCCCACATCCCCCATCAAGAAGTAAAGCAGATCAAGCACATGCGAACCGATATCCACCAGCGCACCGCCCCCCGATTCGGACTTTTGCTGCCGCCACGAAATCGGCTTATTGGGGTCAATATAACTGGCGCGGTAGTAACGTCCGCGAAACGAAAACACGCGCCCCACGAACCCGGACTCCATCAACTGTTTAGCGCGTTGAATGGCTGGCAAAAAGCGGAAGTTGAACGTCATCTGTGCCTGCACACCGGCCTCTCGTACCGCCGACACAATCCGTGCCCCGTCTGCCATCCCCATCGAAAGCGGCTTTTCGCAGTACAAATGCTTGCCTGCTTGCGCGGCAGCCACCAGAATCGCTTCGTGCGATTTGTTCGGGGTGCAGCAGTCAATCACATCAATATCGGCACGATCCAGCAGCGCCCGAACATCGTCGGTATAAAACTCGCAGCCGATTTCCGCCGCCGCCTTCTGTGCGCTGTCCTTGCGGGTGGTCGCCACGCCCACCACTTGCACCCGGTCGGCAGGCAGCCCGTAATGGAACAACAGACTGCGATAAGCCATCGCGTGTACCCGCCCGATCCCGCCATACCCAACCATGCCAATGCGTAATGGTTTCATCACAAACAACCTTCTCAAATATTGAATTGCCCCCTACATCTCCTCTACCGGCTGTTCACAGAATAACCCGTTCTTGAGGGGAGTGGGTGGCAGGCTTCACCACACAGAATCTACCAGCGATCTTTGAAATGATCGAACAAATAGAACCATCTGATGAAATTATCATGTGTATGAAGGGGGATAACAAAAACCTCACCCCTCAGTCCCCTCAAACCATTCGGAGGAGGGAAGCGAAACGGTGAGGCCAAATCCATCAGCCCAAACCTTCAAAACCGGCACTTGTAAGGGGGCATCTCGTCCCCTGTGCTGTTTATGCCTGTCGCAGCGCGTATTGCACGATCAGGTACTTGGCATGTGTCCACAACAGCGGTTGGGCAATCTCGCCCCGCAACGCCACCCACCCGTCATAGTAGGACGGCGCGAGCATCGCATCCTTCACCTGTTCCGGCAGGTTGCCCTGCGCGTCGGCATGTGCTTCCGCCCATGCCACCAGTTCGCGGGCGCGGTCAGCGTCGCCACACCGCGCCTTATGCCACGCCAGCCACAACCCCAGCAGCACCCACGCGCCGCCGCCATAATACGTGTCATCCAGATGACGGTGTACGCCATGCCCTTCCGCCAGCAAATCAGCCTCAATCCGCGCCAGTGTGCGCTGCATCAGCGGATCGTCAGGCGTGAGCAGGCCATGTTCGGGCAGCGCCGCCATTAACAAATTGGCGTCCACCATATCCTTGCCCACTGATTTCGCCAGTTCTCCGCTTGGCGTCAGCCCCTGCGTGAAAATAAACTGCCGGATTTCGGCGCGTACCGATTCCAGTTTTAAACGGGGCAACAGCCGTTCGGCGGCATTCAGTCCGGCGTAAATCGCAGCCAATGTGCTGATATGGACATCGCTGCCGCGTTCTTCCCAGCAGTCGTAACAGGGCATCCGCCAGACAGCAGACAGGTAGCGCACCGTCAGTTCAATCGCCGCTTCCCAGTCTACCGGCAGCGGCAGCATCCGGCACACTTCCACATATTTCGCCAGCGACCATAACCACAGCGCCGGGCCATCCAGTTGAAATTCCGGCCAATCGGAAGGGCCAGCCATCCCGTCATCCGAATAGCGGGCGTTGAGCGTATCGCCCACTTCCACCGGCTCGCCCCGTTCAACACGGGCGATCGTCCGTTCCAGCGCATCGCCACGCGCCCGGATCACATTCGCGCACCACTGATGGAACTTGAGGGCACTGTCCCATTGTCCGGCAATCCCCGCACGATGCGGAATGGCCGACCCCACGCCTTCCAGCGTCAGCGCGTAGGCGATAAATGCCCCATCGCGGAACCATGAGAAGTGGTAATCCGGCATGTGAGGGCAGGCCAGATAGCCCCCTTGAGGTTGTTGATGATCGAGAATCACTTGCAGGCTGTGATGATGCAAACTGTCACGGCTAAAACGATCGGCATTAATGACCATCTTCAATCTCCACCACAATCATGTTCCAGTAGTTCAGGTGCGGCAGTTGGAAGCTCAAGATACCGTCCGCAACGGTGAACGGAACAGAAGCCGCGTTCATCGTCTGCGGGTCATCGGGCGAGGCGATCCAAACGTTTTTCACCGGACGGCTGATTGTGATCTGTACAGGTAAATCGGTCAATGGTCTAGGCGCAGCAGTTGTGGGCGCGTTCCAGTCCGAACCCTCGATATCGAGGAAGTTAATCAGGTTGAATGTCTCAAAATTTGCGCCGGAACGCACAATCGCCACCGCGCGGTTTTGCGCCCGAATCCCGCGCATCCGCACATCACCAACGCGAATCGCCGCATGACGGTCTGAATCCGCCGCTGTAGTGCCCACCGACAACACGTTCTCGTACCGCACCACAAAATCGTAAAAGCGCCTGAAGGCCGCTTGATCGCCCTCCGCAATATGCCCGAAACGCGGGAAGTAGGGATCAGCCAGCATCGTTCCCGGTTCGCCAGTCTCCAGATGAAATGCGCCGCTGGCGGCAATCACCGCATTCGCCAGTCGCCAGTTAATGACTCGCTCCGGCGGAATATAGGCCGCTAGAATAACCGGTTTTTCGCCGCCCAAACGCTGTGCATTCGTGATAATGCGATTCAGGTCGAGATAATCGTTGTAGGGCGACCACACTTCGATATACGAGGCATCTTGCGGCGCGGGCGCAACCGTTTCAATCGGCCAGTTGCCCACGCAATTAAACAGCGTCACACCTGCGTCGCCCCGCCGATTCTGCACCAGTTCTGCCGTCTGCTGAATAAACTGTGGCATCACTTCGTCCAAGCGGATTGGGTTCCCCGCGCTGTCAAAACCGGTTTTGGGCGATCCATACTGGTCAACATGAATGCCATCAAAAACCGTATGATCCAGCACATCCGCAAACTCGCCCAACAAATGCGTATTCCATGCAGAGCCGGGTGTCGGGTCCATAATCCCGATCAGGTTATCCCCGAAGGTGTAGGCTTCGCCGCGTGCATCGAACATCGCCCAACTTTCATGCTGCCGGTAGAAGGCATACGACGCGCCGTAAATCGCGGTATAAGGCATCGCCGCAATATTGCCCGTGTGCAGCAGATCAATCAAACGACGAACGGTTGCCATAGACTGAGGACGCCCTAGCCCGTCCTCAAAACGGTCTGTATCCGGCAGCAGGTCTTCCCACCGATACTGCCAGTCGTAGAACTGCACCCCGTTGATGTGATGGCGCAGCATCCAATCCAGCGTCGGAGCCAGCGTCAGATGCGCGGGGCTGAAGTCGGTCAGGAAACCATAGCGAGGCGCTTCAATCCAGCGGTTCAACACATCGAACGCGCTGCTGTCGGTTGCCAGCACCTGCCCGTTCTCGTTCAGCACATCCACGCTCAACCCGTAGCCGCGTGGGGCATCCGGCGGCGGAGTCCAGCGCAGCACAGCCTGTCCTTCCGACAGAACGGCGCTGAACGTGGTCACGGCGGTGTTTAGCGATAGCACCCGTGCTTCCACACGCGCTCCGGATCCCGCATGAACGGTGATTTGGACATCTTCACCGGGATGATAGAAACCCTTGTCCAGCAAAATTTGAATGGTCATGGCATCAGCGGAGAACACAATTCCCTCTCCCCCGTTCAAGAACAGCAACACGATAATGCAAAGAACAGCGACCCGCCCCGTCATCCCCGCACGGCTCCCGTCGTGATTCCCTGTATGAAATACCGCTGGAAAAACACGAACAGCAGAACCGTAGGCACAACAGCCGTCAGTGACCCCGCAAAGACCAGCCCCCAGTTGGTACTGTGCTGACCGCGAAAATTCGCAATGGCGATAGGCAGGGTGCGCAGGGTTTCGTCGGTCAGGAAATTGAGCGCCATCACATATTCATCCCACGCGCCCAGAAAACTAAAGATCGCAACGGTGCTGATGGCAGGGGCGGCCAGCGGCATCAACACCCGCCAGAACACCGTGAACGGACTCGCGCCGTCAATAATGGCGGACTCTTCCAGTTCGCTCGGAAGGCTTTCAAAGAAGCCGCGCAGCAGGAAGGTATCAAAGGCCAGCGGCCCCGCGCTATACACCAGCACAAGCCCCGGCAGGCTGTTCATCAATCCGAGGTTCTTGGCGAGAATAAACTGTGGAATGAGCAGCACCACGCCCGGAATCATCAGCATGGTCAGCAATCCCGCGTACAGGATGCGCTTGCCGCGAAACTCAAACCGTGCAAAAGCGTAAGCCATCGTGGAAGCCAGCGCCGTCACCATGACCGAGGTAGCGATGGCAACAAGGGCACTGTTCAAGAAGGCACGCCCGAAGTTGCGGCTGCTGAACGCGGTCTGAAAGTTCTCAAGCGTAAGCGTTTCTGGAATGAATCGCGGCGGGTATTCCTGCACAAAGGACGCGCCCTTGAAGGCAGTGGAAACCATATACATCAGCGGAGCAACCGCCACAATCACGCCCAAACACAGGACAAGGAAAATGACCACATTGAACAAACGCTGCTGACTGCGCGTGGTATCAAGCATAATTAATACTCCACATCTTGACCACGACGGCCAAACAAGCGCGTTTGCGTGACGCTGACAACCACAATCACAACGGCGAGGATATAGCTGAGTGCCGCGCCATAGCCGAATTTCAACTGTCCGAACGAGCGATCAAACATATAGGTGAGCGCGACTTCGGTACGGTGCAGCGGCCCGCCGCCCGTGATGAGCAGCACCGACAGGAACACCTGAAACCCGCCGATCATCAGCGCCACAAATACAAATAAAATGGTGCGGCGAATCAGCGGCATGGTGATGTGCAACAATCGCTGCCATTCGTTCGTGCCATCAATCGCGGCAGCCTCGTAAAGCTCGGCGGGGATGCCCTGTAAAGCGGCTAGAAAAATAACCATTGACCAGCCGAGTCCCTTCCAGATGCCCAGACTGTAAATAGCGACCCATGCGGTGCTGCTGTTCGCCATCCACGAAATCGGTTCCTTTATCACGCCAATCTGCGTCAGGATATAGTTAATCAGGCCAGAATTGCCGGGGCTGAACAGGTAGATAAACAGAAAACTAACCACCACCCACGAGGTCACAACCGGCAGGTAATACACGGTGCGAAAGAATCGCCGTCCCACCAGTACACGGTTCACAAGGACAGCCACCGCGAAGCCGGCAATCATCTGACCGATGACGGTGATAATGGCGTAAGTAACGGTGTTGCTCATCGCCAACCAGAAAGTCTTATCGGCAAACGCGGTCTGATAATTGGCGAACCCCACGAACGTACTCTCTTGACCGGGGATGATCTTCCAGTCAAAAAAACTGATATACAGTTGATAAAATAGCGGGTAAACCGTCCACAGCAGGTAGAGAACCAGCCCCGGAATCAGGAACAAGTAAGGCACATACCAGCGGTAGTAGGGCTTCGCACGATCCCGCGATGGCGTGCGCTGACGGCGGGCGGCGGCAATCGTCGTGTTAGTCCCCATAGTGGTTTGAACCTTTCTCCAGCGAGACAAAACAGGGTGGTCTATGCCTGAGCATAAACCACCCTGCATACAACCGTCTAGCTGCCAGCCAGCAGCGCGTCAATTTCTTCTGCCGCCGCGTCCATCGCTTCCTGTGCGCTCATCTCACCGCGCAGGACGAGCTGTGCCGCGTCGCCCAGAACCGTTTCGATTTGCGTGTAAGCGGGGTGCGGAGTACGGGCTTTCGCCGTTTGCAGTTGTTCGAGGAAAATACCGTAGTAGGGGTGGTTGACGAAGTATTCATTCTTGAGCAGGCTGCTCAACACCGTGAGCTGTCCCACCTTCGACATTTCCAACTGGTATTCTTCGCTCTGCGTGAAGCGCACAAATTCCATCGCCTCGTCCGGGTGTGTCGAACTAGCCGATACGACGATGTTCTCGCCGCCCACCACCGACACCGGCCCGCCCTCGCCAGCCGGCATCAGCGCCGCGCCAACCTTGAAATCAGGGTACTGGCTTTCCTGCGTCGGGTAGAACCAGGGGCCTTCCAGCATCGAGTAAATGGTGCCGCCGAAGTAACCGCCCCATGTATCCAGACCGCTGCCGATGAAGCCATCCGAGAAGCAACCGTCCTTCACCATGTCCGCAATGAACTGTACGGCAGCAACCGTCTTTTCACCGTTGACATAGCCCGTCGCCATTGCGATTTCGGGGTCGGTCACATCGCCACCGAAGCTCCAAATCCAGGGCAGAATCGCCCAACCGTATGTGCCGCCATCACTGAACAGGAAGCTACCTTCTGGCAGGTCTGCACACATCGCCGCCAGTTCGTCAATCGTTTTCGGGGGTTCGGGCATCACAGCCGGATTGTAAACCAGCACGCGGGTGTTGGTATCTAGCGGCAGGCCGTAGTACGCGCCATCATAGGCATTGGTGGACAGCGGGCCGGGGAATACCGCATCGGCATACTGCTGGAAATCCGACATCTTCTCGCTCAGGTTCATCAGGATGCCCTGCGCCGCAAATTCCGGCGACCAGATAATATCCAGACGCACCACATCCGCACCCTCGCCACCGGCTGCGGCGGTCAAAAGCGCCTGACGGAAGCCATCATACGGATACGGAACCGACTCGACCTTGATATTCGGATGAGCCGCTTCAAACATCGGGATCAGAGTGTCGGTCAGGGTTTGATTTTCCGGCGACACTTCGTTATAGGTGTGCCAGAATTTGATCGTGACCACATCCTGCGCCAGCGTAGCGGGAACAACGATGAATAGAAGGACGATAACAGACAGAACCAACTTTGTTTTCATGACCATGCTCCTGAATTCAGTTTCACTAATTCACAAATCGAACGGCGAAAAATGATTATGACACCTCCCTTTTTGAACCGTTTCAATTTCTAGCGAAATTTAACGTGGTATGCCGGTGGAATGGCGAACCACCAGTTCAGGCTTGAACAGGATGCCGCCAAGTGAATCGACCGGTTTCCGGTTGATAAGCGCAATCAAGAGCGCATAGAGCGCACGACCTATAGCGTGGATAGGCTGGCTAAGGGTGGTCAGCGGCGGGTGGCTATAACGCGCCAGCGCAATATCGTCAAACCCGATGACCGAAATATCCTGCCCCACAACCATCCCCCTCGCCTGTATAGATCGCATCGCACCGAAGGCCATGCGGTCGTTATTGCAGATGATAGCCGTCGGGGGCTGAGGATGATCCAGAAACACATGCGTGCCGATTTGACCGGACTTCTCGCTAAAATCCCCCTCATAGACCAGATGGCTGTCAATCGGCAGGTCAGCCGCGTGCATCGCGTTCACAAACCCCTGCCACCGCTGCTGGGCGAGATATTGCTCGTGCGGCGGCGAAATGTACCCGATGCGCCGGTGTCCTAGCTCAATCAGGTGGCGCACCGCCAGTTCAATACCATACGCGCCATCCAGATCAACCCAGTTCAGCCCTTCCTGCGGGTCAAGGCGGCCAAATGTGACAAACGGGAATTCGTATTCCTGTAGGAAGGCGATCCGGGGGTCTTGCTCCCGCAGCGCGAACAGAATTAATCCGTCAATCTGTCGGCTGTTCACCAACCGCTTGTAGAGTTCCATTTCACGCCGACCAACGGGAATCGTCCAGAACGTCAGGCCGATGCTGCTCTCGATGGCCGCGTTGGTGATGCCATCAATCAAATCCAGCACGATCGGGTCGCTCTCAATACGGTTGCTGTGGGGGCGCAATTCGCTGCGGATCATGCCGATGGTATTTGTCCGCTGCGTACTCAAGCTGCGGGCAGCAGCGGTGGGGTGAAAATCCAGTTCACGGATGGCGACCAGAACACGCTGGCGAGTTTCTTCTTTGACCAGCGAGCTTCCGTTAAGAACGTTGGAAACCGTTCCTACCGATACTTTTGCATATCGAGCCACATCACGAATAGTTGTCATAAAAAACCACTATTTGAACCGGTTCAATATAGTAAAACATGAATAGCCCTCTTTGTCAACACATTCCTGTTGAACGGTTCAGGGCGATTGCATTCAATTTTTCATGGGTTCTTAAATGGTCATCACAGCGGCGCACGCACCCTGCGCTAGGCGGCACTACAGGCCACCCTTTGCGCCCGGTCGGTCAATTCAGCGCCCTATCAAGATTCAAGAATCGAAGGCTGGAGATTGGTCACAGGAGGAGAAACCACCGCACAAGGCAAAATCACTGCCCTATCGAGAGTACCCTTCAGGAACGCGGGGGGAACTCCGTCCGCGTTCCTGTCGGCCTATGTCTCGTTACTCTTTGCCGCCGTAGTTGGAATACATGCGACCATCGCGTCCCCGATTGGTACCCGAATCCGGGTTGTTCGCATCCTCAGCAACAACAACGGGTTCGACTGCCGGAACAGACCGCCCGCGCAGCATCGCCAACCAGCGATGCCCCGTCGCCCGCGAAATATAGAACAGGCCGCCCACCAGCACCAAAGCCGCGATAATCAGCACTGTTCGAGATTCACTATCGCTCAACGACTGAATCGTGGCTGCAAGGCGCGTTTCGGTAGTGGCGCTAAACTGCACGTTGGTTCCGCGTGACACCGTGAAATCGCTCGTGCCTGCCGGGATCGAAATATCGAACACCTGCTTGATAGACGATCCACTGTCATCGCGGACAGAAGCGCCCGCCGCCCCTTCGACACTGCTCACCACATTAAATGTGCGCGAGCCGGTGCCAATCAGCTGTGCCGCGACGGCTTCTGTGCCGGGGTTGGTCATGGTGATCTTGCCATTGACCACGTTAAACGTGAGGTTCTTTCCGCTGGCAGAACCCGGCATTAAGGAACTCAACGCCCATGCGACCACCACCACCATGACAATAGCTACTGCAATCGGTTTCCAATTGGCTTTCATGATCGTTTGACTCCCGTCCGGACAAATCCGAATATTGAATGAGGCGCAGCGTGTAAGCAAAAATCAGCCCTGTGTGGATCACGCGGGATCACACGCAGAACAGTAAGAAACCGGAATGGCAATGCCTTCGGCGCTGCACGGTGCGCCGCATCGTTCCGGTAAAGTATCCAGATGTCTTGCGAAGTGGTGTTTGGTGAGCGAGTAGAGCCTAAACCCGGCTAAGACAAAAGCCAGATTTAACAGGCATCAACAAACCCGGATGGAAGGAAAGCCATAGGGGAGCAGGTGGTCGGATGTTCGGGTTGAACGATGGCAAAAGTTCGACACACCCATTTAATAGACTATAGCACAATTTTGTGCAGATGTACAGCAAACCGGAGCGCACGGGAACGAACTTCGCACGAGTGATTGACAAGCGTTTGCTTTTAGGCGTATGCTGACTCCAACATGTTCAAGTAATAAATGCAGTCCAATTGCATTTTTTGCAAGTTCACACCGTTAATCTATTTGTGAGTGCTGATGATGATTGAGATTCCCAAAAACGTTTGGATTGAAATGCACCGTGATATGCCGACGCCAGACTCGTGCGATGTCATTGTTGAAACCGATACCGGCAAAATGTACACGGCGCAGTTCATCACCCCGCCTTACGTGCAGCGTCAGATGCAGTTGAGCTATACGGTCAGCAAACAGCTTCCCGATACGCCGCCGGTGCGTTATGTCGCTCTCGAAACCCCGCATGTCGTGGTGGAATCGCTGGATCGGGATGTGATCGAAGACATTCTGGACAATCTCCTCGCGCTGGATGTATTCCAGAGCGTGTTCACCCTCGTCACCGAACACGAAGATGAGCAACCCGCTCGAACTAGCACCGTTGGCAAACGGGCCACAACCGAGGTTGCGGCAGTCGTTTTGTCGGATGTTCTGGTAGTGGAAGGGTAAAGCGCGAAAAACTCTAACGAATTCGCGTTCATCCGTCTATAATACGCCAGAGCATTCCACTCTGGCGTTTTTGTTTGTGAATCACGCGCAGAAATGCGTTCTAGACATCATTTCGTGGAGTAAACATGGCTAAGTCCAAGCAGCAAGTTCAGGATAGTCTGCTGTATCGCATCCGGCACTCGTCGGCGCACATCATGGCTGAAGCCATGCTGGAACGCTTTCCAGAAGCGCATATCGCCATCGGCCCCCCCATCGAGGACGGTTTCTACTACGATTTCGCCCTGCCCCGTCCGGTGAATGACGAGGACATGGCGTGGGTCGAAAACCGCATGAAGGAGATCATTCGCGGCGGGTTCGCTTTCACGGTGAAAGAAGTGTCGCCGGACGAAGCCCGCACCTTCTTCGCCAAGCAACCGTACAAGATAGAACTGATTAACGATCTGGTGGAAGGCCGCGTGGACGAAAACGGCGCGGAAATCGCCGCCCCTGCCGAAAAACTCACCTTCTGGACGCAGGACACTTTCACCGATTTGTGCCGGGGGCCGCACGTCGAAAACACGCGCCAAATCAACCCGGACGCGATCAGCGTGACGTTCAAGCCGCCTGCGGGCGCATACTGGCGTGGCGACGAGAAGCGCGAACAACTCACCCGTATCTACGGCACGGCATGGGAAACGCCCGAACAGATGCAGGAATACCTGCACCTGCTGGAAGAAGCCAAAAAGCGCGATCACCGCATCCTCGGCGAACGGCTGGGGCTGTTCACCATCAGCCAGCTGGTCGGCAAGGGGCTGCCGCTGTGGAAGCCTTACGGCGCGATCCTGCGCGACACGCTCGAACGCTGGTTGCGGCAGACGCAGATTGACAACGGCTACCTGCCCGTCGTCACGCCGCACATCGCCAAGCTCGACCTGTATAAAACGTCCGGTCACTACCCGTACTACAAAGACAGCCAGTACGCGCCGATCAAGGTAGATGACGACGAGTTCCTGCTCAAGCCGATGAACTGCCCTCACCACATCATGATCTACAAGAGCGAGATGCGCTCCTACCGCGATCTGCCGCTGCGCCTCGCGGAGTTCGGCACGGTCTATCGCTACGAACAATCGGGCGAACTGAACGGCCTCACCCGCGTGCGCGGCTTCACGGTGGATGATGCCCATCTGTTCGTCGCGCCCAACCAACTGCTAGAGGAATTCAAGAAGGTTGTCAGCCTGATCCAGAACATCTTCAACTCGCTCGGCCTGACCGACTTCCGCGCCCGCGTCGGAACCCGCGACCCCGAAAGCGACAAGTACGTGGGCAGCGATGTGCTGTGGGAACGCGCCACCGCCGCCATCATTCAGGCTTGCGAAGACCTGAAACTCCCCTACACCATCGAATCCGGTGAAGCCGCCTTCTACGGCCCCAAGCTGGATTTCATGGTGCGCGACGTGCTAAAGCGCGAATGGCAGTTGGGCACGGTGCAGGTGGACTACAACCTGCCCGAACGTTTCGACATCGAGTATGTGGCGGAGGACAACACCCGTCCGCGTCCGGTGATGATCCACCGCGCCCCGTTCGGCAGTATGGAACGCTTCATCGGCATCCTGATCGAACATTTTGCCGGTGTGTTCCCGGTGTGGCTGGCTCCAGTGCAGGTGATGATGGTTCCCATCGCTGACCGCCACTACGAATATGCCGACGGCGTAGCGGCGCAGTTACGCTCTGCCGGTGTGCGCGTGGAAGTGGACAAGGGCAAGGGGCGCATGGGCGGCAAAATCCGCGAAGCCCGCGAACGCCACATTCCCTACATGCTCATCGTGGGCGACAAAGACATGGAAGCGCAGACGGTCAGCGTCCGTATGCGGACGGATGAAGACCTCGGTGCGCTGCCGCTGGCCGATTTCCAGAAGATGATCGTCGGCCTGATCGAATCGCACTCGCTTGAGTTGAAGTAGTTTGAATCAAAAAGATTGGGGGGCGCACTACCCCCCAATCTTTTTTCTCACCCCGAAACTGTAATCGTCACCAACCGATAAGCGCCATCCGCTTGCGTAGCAAGGCGCTCACCCGTCACGAAATTATACAATCCCACATACACCGGATACTCGCCAGCCGGCAAATCCGCTGGTAGCGTCAGGCTCAATTCGCGGCTGATGAGCGTTTCAGCCGGATCATCCCATGTCAGGGTCGGACGTTCCGGCGCAACCGGCGCGCCGTCGGCCTGCGTGAGTACCTGATCGTCCGTTTCGGGCGTCAGATGGATGAACAGCGAGTAATTATCATCAGGCGATTGAGATGCGTTCCAGTAAAACCGGAAATTCAGCACATCACCCGCCTTCGCCCTATCCGTATTCAGGTCATACCCTATCAGGTGAATAGCCTCACCAAACGGCACAGCCGTCTCGTGCTGCATCCGCCACAGCCGGAACACCGCCATCTGCGGGCCGCGCATCGCCGCGCCGCCAAAATCGCGCAGGCGCAGCATTTGTTCCAGATAAGCCTGTCCTTCCGGGGATTGGTCTAGCTTCTGAATGGCATCTACCGACAGCACGGCATACGACATGCCGCGTTGCGTGCGCCACTCCTCCAGCGAGTAGTCCAGCAGGGTGTTGCCCTGCCACCAATCCACCCACTGACGAGAAGGTATCCCGCCCCAGATCGGGTTGAAAGTCTTATGATTCTCGTCATCCACAATCACGGTGCCGGATTCAAGGCTGGCATCGAACCATTGGCGCATTTGAACGCGACTGTCTGGCAAACGGCGATTTTGCACCAGTTTCCAGTCCGCGCTCACTTGCGACAGCCATGCGAAGCAGACCAGCAGGCCGACAGCCAGCAACCCGCGCCAGCGCAGCACAGGCCAACGGGGCGAAAAATGCCCCACCGCCTGAACCACCTGCCAGACCGACAGCCCTAGAAACACGCAAACGATAGCCGTTGCAGGCAGAACGTAGCGGACAGTACTCGGCGTGACTTCGTTATACGAGCTAACCAACCACGGGAACGCGATCACCACTGACAAGCCCATCCCGACCATCGGCGCGGACACCGTTGGTAAAGCGCGGCGGCGGGCATACCCGTAAGCGAGTATCCCCAGCCCCAAGCTGACCGCGCACACGCCCAGCCCCAGCGGTTCAACCGTCTGGATGAGGTTGTGAATTATCCTGCCGATGTCCAGAATATTTCGCATTCCCTCGGTCTGCACAATCGCGCCCTCGCGCTGGAGGTTGCTGAAATCCACCCCGTAGATGAACACCAGCCACAATCCGGTCAGGCCGATGAGGACTATCTGCGTCGCCAGTATGCGCCACCGTCGCGGCGGGCGCACAACCCCATACAGCCCGACCAGCCCCCCCGGTAACAGGGCGGGCAAGGCGGGATACTTCATCAGCACCGCGCCAAGCCCCGCGACCACGCTCCACACAGCCAGCCCCCGCCGCTTCGGGTTCAGCCATGCCAGCGCCGCCAACCAGAAAGCCAGCACCGTGAAAAAGTAGATGAACGGGTCAGGTAGGGCATACACGCCATTGTCCAGCACCAGCGGCGCGACTCCCCACGCAGCCCCCGCCACAATCCCCGCCAGCGCCCCACCCGCCAAGCGTGCCGAAAGCGCAACGACGACCAGCGTAGCCAGATTCACAAGGGCGGCGACCACACGAAAGAAACCAGTCGTTGCCGCCAATCCACTTTGACCGGCAGCCTCCAGAATGGGCTGTACAACCGCGTGCAGCGCCACATAAGCCGGCGGAATGCCGTCATAGTAGCCACTAGGCTGAATGAGGCCGCGCCATTCCTGCCCCCCCACAAAGTAAGCCGGTTCGTCTGGATGATCCACATACGGCAGGCTGAATGCGTAGCTCAAGACGCGCAGGCCACCGGCGACAATCAGCACGAACAGGATACACAGCCAGAACAACCGGTTCTCGTTATTCAACAGAATCTACCTTTGCACACACAACCCTCTGTGATGGACACCCCACGCCGCATAGCGCCTGCATCGCGCTCAATGCGGACGCAACAACTCCATCAGTTCGGCGGCAGGCGGCAGCACAAGCCCCGTCACCGACTGAACACGCACCAACGCCCGTTCCATGCGCGGCAGCAACGCAGCGCCAGCGCCATTTTGCAGCACGCGGTTCACGCGCAAACTCTGTGACAGTTCCACCAGCCAGCGCAGATGCGCCATCACGGTGAAGTAATCCAGTTCTTCCAGCCGGGTTTCGCTCAGTCGTTCATATTCAGCGACAGTGAAGGCACTCATGGAGGACTGCCCTTCGCGTTCCAGCAACGCCAGCAACCACCCCACATCTGCCCGTGCATCCCCGATCTGCCAGCCCCAATCAATCACCGTCAGCCGACCATCGTCGCCGAGCAGCACATTCCCCGGATGAAAATCGCGGTGGTTGATGCGCGGGCGATCACACGGGACGCGCTCGCGGTGTTCATGCAGCCATGCCTGCACCGCTGCCAGCGCCGGAACTGGTGCAGTCAGCGATTTCAGTTGATACAACTCACGCTTAATCAGCGTAAGCTCGTCTTTGACCATCAGGTTTTCGACCAGCGCCTTCGCGTTCATGGTGTGCAAATCCACCAGCAGGCGAACGAACGGCGTCAGCAGCGCCCGCTGCTCGGACTCGTCCACCGCGTTCAGCAGATCGTGCAACGGCTGACCGGGAGCGCGTTCCATCAAAATGAACGGCTGTCCCACAAATTCCGGTTCGGTCTCGTGAATGATCGGGCGCGGCACCGGATACCCCCGGTAATGGAGTTGGTTCAGCGCGTGGCGCTCTTTTAAGGTTCGATCTTTGCCGTTAATATCATCGGTAAAGACCTTCAGTACCAGCGATTCCTGTTGCGCCGCGTCCCCGTCACCGTACTGGAACACCAGTCCGTACACGCTACTTTCCGGTTTGGCGGCTAAAAGAGTAAAATCGGTGATCTTCAAGTTCGGGTACTGTTCAAAGTGGTTGAGGCTGTACAATTGCAGGCGGGATTGAAGTTCGCTTGTCATACTCAATTCTCTCTGCTTGTTAGACTCTCGCATCCTATCAAACCCGGACAGGGTGGACAAGAGGGGTATTACGTCATGGAAACGCAGGCGTTGACATTCATGCTCACAAAGGTTCTCGGTGGGCGTGTGCGTGAGTTGACTGGCCTTTCCGGGGGTTCGATCAGTCAGGTTTTCCAAGTCCAGATGACCGATGGGCGAGTAGCTGTCGCCAAATGGGCGCAAGACAACCCCGGCGCGATGCTGACCATCGAAGCCAACATGCTGCGCTACCTGCGAACAAACACCGTTCTGCCCATCCCCGAAGTGTTACATGCCACGCCGGATTTGCTCATCATGAGCCACATCGAGGGCAGCAGTTTCCTGAGCGCCGCTGCACAGGCACACGCCGCCGAACTCATCGCAGGGCTACACACTATTCGTGGGCAATCTTTTGGCTTTCAGTACACCACCCTGATCGGCGGCCTGCCACAGCCCAACCCGCAAACCGCCTACTGGATTCCGTTCTTCCGCGAACACCGCCTGCTTTATATGGCGCGGGAAGCCCATCATGCCGAAAAACTCCCCCAATGGCTGCGCACGCGCATCGAAAAAATGGCCGGTAGTCTGGAACGCTGGCTGACCGAACCGGAGTATCCCGCCCTGATTCATGGCGACCTGTGGACAACCAACATCCTCGCACAGGGCAAAGTCATAACCGGATTCATTGATCCCGCCATTTACTTCGCGCACCCCGAAATCGAGTTGGCCTTCAGCACCTTGTTCGACACCTTCGACGAGTCCTTTTTTGACCGCTACAACGAAATACGCCCGATTCAACCCGGTTTCTTCGAGGAACGGCGCGACATCTATAATCTCTATCCGCTACTGGTGCATGTGAGGTTGTTCGGCGGGGGTTATGTGAACGCGCTGGATCGAATTGTGACCCGTTTCGGCTTCTAAGGGGAATGTGGGCAGCCTGTGACAGCCGCCCACCAGCCATACAGGGAAAAACCTAGCTCACCAGTGTGGCGTTCAGTTCCAGCGGAACGGCAGCCAGCGCCCGCGAAATCGGGCAACCGACCTTGGATTTCTGCGCCAGTTCATCAAACTGCGCCTGACCCACACCCGGCACTTGCGCTTCCACGACCAGTTCGATCTTTTCGATCACCGGCCCCTTGTCATCGCGCCCGAAGTGTACCTTAGCCGAAGCCTGCACCTGCACCGGCGGGAAGCCCGCGTTGGTGAGCTGTGCCGCGAGGAACATCGCGTAGCAGCTGGCATGAGCCGCGCCAATCAGTTCTTCAGGATTGGTCATGCTCATATCATCTTCAAAGCGCGATTTGAATGTATACGGCGCTTGCAGCGTACCCGTACCCACCGAGAACGATCCCGAACCCTCTTTAAGCGTGCCTAGCCACACCGCTGCTGCTGTTTTAACGGCCATACCCGTATCCTCCAATAAACCCCCGCGACCCTGCGCGAGATGCCCAACAACCATTTACGATACCACAAGCAAAGCGCACTTCAACCTAATGTTCAATGAGAATAACCAACCACCTTTCGCCACGCCGCCGCTTTTGTGTTAGTTTCTACAGTTGAGGCAGTTCTCCGAAATGAGGTCACTATGCGTCTGGCTGTTTTATCGGATATTCACGGCAATCTCGCCGCACTGGAGGCAGTGCTGGCGGATTTGAGCGCGGCAGGCGGCGCGGATGCGACATGGTGCTTGGGCGATCTGGCGGCTTTCGGCCCCCGCCCTACCGAGTGCATCCGCCGCATCCGGTCACTGGCTGAAACGGACGAAGGCAAACGGTTCAAGGTGATCGGCGGCAATACCGACCGCTATCTCGTCACCGGCGAACGCCTGAAAACCCCCGCCGCCAAAGACGAGGAGTCACTCCGCGCCCTATCCGCCATTTGGCAAGCCCGCGATAGCGCCTTGAACTGGGCAACAGCACAGCTTTCGTGGGACGACTACGAATACCTGAAAAAGATCAACCATCAGGAACTGTCCAAGAGCATCCCCGGCTACGGGACGGTGATCGGCTACCACGCCATCCCCGGTAATGACGAGGCCATCCTCGCGCCGGACACGCCGGACGAAGAAGCCCGCGATTTCCTGCTAGACCGCGAAGGCCGCCTCGCCATCGGTGGGCATACGCACCTGCAAATGGATCGCACCCTCAAAGGCTGGCACGTGGTCAATGTGGGCAGCATCGGCATGCCGTTCGACCAACCGGGCAGCGCGGCCTATGGCCTGTTCACCTTCGACGGCGACTCGCTGACAGTTGACCTGCGCCGCGTGCCGTTCGATATCGAAGCCGTGATTGCCGACCTGAACGCAGTGGGCTATCCGGCGGTCAACTGGACAGCAGCGCGGCTGCGCCCGAAGGTGGGGTAATCACGATGGAAGGCGACAAGACCGAAAAGCTACTAAGCGAACTGCAAGGCGAACAGGATTACGGCATTTTTCTGGCGGCGCAGATGAGCGGCGTCCCCGGCGAAATTCAACTCATGGTGCAAACCGCCCGTTTCGATGAAGCGCAGCAAGGGCTGAAGCCCCGCGCACAGTACATCATCCGGGCGCTGAACGTTGTTGAACAGCGCATGAGCCTCGGCGTGTTCGGGCGGATGTTCATCGCCCCCGAACATCCCCTGCTCTATCACTACAACGAACCTCGTTTTGCCGTCCATTTTGAAGGCCAGCCCAAAGACGTGTTTGAGCTTGTCCTCGATATTCAACAGGGCTACCTCAGCACCTTTGGCCCGTGGCGCGAAATCGCCCGCGATCTGAACCGGCAGCAACCACTGGTCAACCTGCTTCAGTCCGGCGGCGGCGTACTGGGGACGATGCCCAAACCGGCAGCGGAACGCATGACGCGCATTTTCGCCCATCACGGCATGGCGGCGCATCTGGAAGAGGAAGAAACGTATGATAAAGATGATGAGCATGGTCGTTCGCGCCGCATGAAACTGATGGGCATTGACGACTCGTACTTCATCGCGCTCGATTTCAGCGTGGACGAAATGGGCAAAATATAAATTTTGAAAAGATGTGTGCGTGAAAGGATTGTGACATGGAACTCCAAAACAATGTGGCACTGGTGACGGGTGGCGCGTCCGGCTTAGGTGAAGCCTGTGTCCGCCGTTTCGCGGCGGCGGGCGCGAATGTCGTGATTCTGGATCGGGACGGTGAACGCGGCAAGGCGCTGGAAAGCGAACTGGGCGCGGCGGTGCGTTTCGCGCAGGCCGATGTCACCAGCGAAGCCGATGTGACCGCCGCGATCCAACTAGCCTACGACACCTTCGGGACGCTCGGCGTGGTGGTGAACTGTGCCGGCGTGGGCTGGGCCAGTCGCACCGTGAGCAAAGAGGGGCCGCATCCGCTAGACTTGTTTGAAACCGTCATCAAGATCAACCTGATCGGCACGTTCAACGTCATCCGGTTGGCGGCGGCACGCATGGGACAGAACGCGCCCAACGGCGAAGGCGAGCGCGGGGTCATCATCAACACCGCCTCGGTAGCGGCCTACGATGGACAAATCGGGCAGGCGGCCTATTCCGCCTCCAAAGGCGGCATCGTCGGCATGACGCTGCCCATCGCCCGCGACCTGTCGCGCATGGGGATTCGCGTGATAACCATCGCCCCCGGCATCTTTGAAACGCCGATGGTGGCGATGATGACGCCGGAAGTCCGCGCTTCGCTCGGCGCACAGGTTCCGTTCCCCGCCCGTCTGGGGCGACCTGCCGAATACGCACAGCTTGCACAGAGCATCCTTGAGAATCCGTTCCTGAACGGCGAAGTCATCCGGTTGGATGGCGCGGTACGCCTTTCGCCCAAGTAATCATCATTCATATGGGGAGTTGGGAATATGTCGAAATGGGAATATCTGGTGATCTTCATTCAAGCGCAGCAAGCCAACGCCGCCGCGCAAGAGATGGGCGCGGTGCCACACCTCAACGCCGATAAATTCACCGAAGAATTGAACCGCCATGCGACGGCGGGATGGGAACTCATGCAGTTCGAGTGGGTCGGGGATGACGGCGCTCGCGCCATCTTCAAGCGCCCACGCGGATAGCACACACAGCGCAGGCGGCTTCCGTTCCAACAGCAGAAGCCGCCCGCGCACACGCGCCTACTTGCCGTCCACCCACACCGGCAGATGACCGAGCGCCACGATATTTGACCATGCGGCGCGGTCGCCTTCGGTGAAGATGGCCGCTTCCGCCACCACATGCGCTCCAGCTTTGCTCAGGATAAGCCGCATCCCTTGCAGCGTGCTGCCGGTCGAAATCACATCATCCAGCAGCACCACGCGCTTACCCGCCACCAGTTCACGATCTTTTTCATCGAGGAACAGCGTTTGCGGCGCACCGGTGGTGATACTCAGCGTTTCGGATTGCAGCGCGTCGCCCATATACGGTTTGTAGGCTTTGCGCAGCACTACGTAGGGCAAACGATTCATCTTGGTCGAAAGCCCGTGTGCCAGCGGGATGCTCTTGGCTTCGGCAGTCACCAGCACATCCGGCTTATACTCCCACAACCGTTTCGCCAGTTCAACGCTGGCAGCCTCCACCAGTTCGGTGTCGCCCAGAATGTTCAGAATGGCGATCCGCACCCCCGGCTTAATATCGAACAGGCGCAAATCGCGCTTCACCCCGGCAACTTCAACAGTATAGGTTTCGTACTGAGCCATCATTAGAACCTTTGCGATTGACCTTGAATAGAAGAACAGACGATTAGCCGTGATCGTGGAATACGATCTGCTCGTGCCCCACGCGGGCAATATCCCCCACGTTGAGGGGCATTGCTTCCCTCAAGAGAACATCATTCAAGAACGTTCCGTTGGTGCTGCCGAGGTCTTCCAGCAGCAGGCGTTCGCCCTCCCGCTTGATCTGACAGTGAAAACGCGAAACATTCTTCGCCACAAGCACAATTTCGTTCTGCGGCGCACGCCCGATGCGAATCAGGTCACTCTGGATCGGATAGGTGTGTTCGCCCCATGTCAAATGCGTGGGGTTCGTGCCTTCCTTGCGCTCGATCTCTGGAACACGCGAACGTTCGCTCTCCCGCGACCGGAAGAACTGCGTGCTTTCATGGCGATCCGTCATGGTATAGATAGCCTGCGTCGCCATAGACTTGCGGCTGTATTTATCATAGAACTCGGCGCCGCGTTTCATTTCTTCCGACTGTTTGACCAGCGCCTCATGTTCTTCGACCAGCGGCTTGCTATCCAGCTTGGCATCTTCGATTACGCCGGCAGCCTGCCGCAGCGTTTGCGAAGCGCGTTCATAATCGCCCTTGTCCGCCGCCGACACCGCCTCGCGCCGCGCTTTCGCGGCTTGCAGCAGCAGCACCGACTCGCGCACAGCCGCGTTAGCCTCGCCAGCGCCTTCTTGATCGCTCACATGCACAACAACGGGCAATTCCAACGTCTGATGCTGGACGCCGGATTCCGTCACTTCATCGAACGAGAAACGCAGCAACGCAATCTGGCGCTGCCCGATTTCATGCAGCGCAGGCACGCTAATTTCCAGTATCAGCGTCTTGACCTCATCCCCGAACACATCGCCCAGACTAAACGAGATCGAACGCCCGTCGCTGTGCATGTTGTAAGCGTTCAACTGGTTGATGTTGGAAATATCGTCGCTGGGGACGAGCGTCACCGTCAGGTTTTGCCCGACCACGTTCAGCAAGCCGCGCAGTTCTTCCTGAAAGATCAGCGGCGCGACTTCCGGGCTTTCGATGAAATAGAATGCCCCGCCGCCCGCGTCGGCCATCGCCATCATCAAATCTTCGTTGAAATCCTCGCCCAAGCCCATTGTACTCGTCGTCACCCGTGCGCCGCGTTTCTGATGCGCCAGCGCGACCAGCTTCTCCGGTTGGGTAATCCCCCGGTTCGCCAGCCCATCGCTCATCAGGATCACACGGTTCAGGGCATCGTGGCGCAGATTTTGCTCGACCAGCGAACACCCCTGAAGCCAACCGCCGCTGAGGTTAGTCATCCCGCCGGCCTTAATCTGGCTCAAACGCTGATTGACGGCATCCTTATGCACAATACGTTCCGGCGGCAGCAGCACTTCCACATTTTCGTTGTACAACACGATAGAGAGCAGGTCGTTCACGCCCAGATTTTGCACGAGGAACTGCGCCGCCTGCCGGGTGAACGACAGCTTATCGCCCGCCATTGACCCGCTGCGATCCAGCACAAGGCTTAAGTTGAGAGGTCGGCGCTGTTCAGCCCCCGGCGCAGCGCCAGCCACCAGACGCGCCATCAAATAGAGCTTCCGCTCGCGCTCCACCGTGACCACATCATAATCCAGCGCGAAATCGGCCTTCATGAAACTGCTTTCACTAGATGGGTATTCATCTAGTATTGTACTCTGATTTCATATTGCCAAAGCTAAACACATCCAGCACGGGACGGTACCACCACGCATGAACCGGTCGCAGGCAATCCTACCGGCTGACATGTCGTATGCAGACTATCCGGCGTGCATCACGCCATCTATCAGCTTGAGAACGCGGTCTGTCCGTTTCGCCAACAGGCTGTCGTGCGTCACGATCACCACCGTCGTTCCGGCCTCGCGCCGGATTTGTTGCAGCGCGTCCAGCACCAGCGCCCCGGACTCGCTATCGAGGTTGCCGGTTGGCTCGTCTGCCAGCAGTAGCGGCGGGTTGTTCGCCAGCGCCCGCGCAATCGCCACGCGCTGCTGTTGCCCGCCCGACAGCTCGGACGGACGGTGACGCAACCGATCTTCCAGCCCCAGCGCGGTCAGCAATTGCTTGGCGCGTTGTTCCGGCTTGAAGCGCGGCTTGGCGGCGAAATGGATGGGCAGCGCCACATTTTCCAGCGCCGTCAACGTGGGAATCAGATTGAAAAACTGGAAGATAAACCCGATCTTCTCGTTGCGCACCTCGGTCAGTTGGTCTTCGTTCATGCGGGAAATATCCACGCCGTCAATCTCAATCGTGCCGCGTGTGGGCGTATCCAGCCCGCCGATTAAGCCGAGCAGCGTACTCTTGCCGCTGCCCGAAGGCCCCACCACACAGACCATCTCGCCCGCGTAAACCTGCATATCCACCCCGCGCAGCGCCCGGACAACCGTATGCCCTAGCGGGAGTTCTTTTTCGAGACCTTGCGCCCGGATCACAGCGTGACCAAGTACCATATCTGCTCCTGATTGCAAAAGGGTATATGCCACTTTTGTAATAGGTATTATAGGCTTACAAAAAAAGGGCTTCAATCCTCTACCGGAATGCGCCGCCGCGCCGCCATAAAAGCACATCAGGTCGGGTGGCCTGATCGTGTCCTAACGATGTCTATTTTGAAAAAGCGGCTTCGCCTGTCGGGGTTATTTAGGAGTGCATCCCCCTGCGCGATGCGAGGTTCATGAACGCTGCCACAATATCGGTGCGGGTGACGATGCCCACCAGCGTCTCGTCGCGCATGACGGGTAGGCAGCTAATCCGGTTTTGCAGCATGAGCCGTGCCGCTTCTTCGGCGGGCGCTTCCGGCGGCACCACAATCGGCGCGGGCGTCATGAAGTTGCGCGCCTGCAAGCGGTTAATCAGTTCTTCATCCTGCCAGCGTTCGCGCATAATATGCGGGGAATTCAAGGCTGTACGGCAGTCGCGGTCACTGACCACACCGATCAAATGACCGTCTGAACTCAGAACCGGCAAATGATGGCAGCCAACCTTATCCATCGTCTCCAACGCTTCGCGCAGCGAGCTTTGAAGCCGGATGGTGGCTGGCTTTTTCGTCATAATGTCGGATACATTCATTCCGCTGCTCCCACAATACCGCCCCCGTATACACCCCTAAACATAACGGCCTGTCGAACCGCCGATACGGTGGCAGGCCGCTAAACGGGCGCATCCGTCACGCCCTATGAAGTCTAATCCGCTTATCCAGCACTATTCGTTTTGCCGCGAGACTTGACCAGCATCCGAAACACGTCAGACTCGGTAATCATGCCGATCAGCTTGCCTGCATCATCCACCACCGGAATGCCGCTGATTTTCAGTTCCAGCATTTTCTCAGCCGCATCCAGAATAGACTGATTCGCGCCAATCGTGATGACTTTATGCGTCATCACCTTCTCCACCGTCAACTGCGCCCACAGGTAATTCAGTTCCCAGATGCTCAGAGTCGTCGCATCCGAAGGGCTGGCTTCGCGCACATCGCCAATCGTGACAATGCCCACGAGATGCTCATTTTCGAGGACGGGCAAACGCCGAATACCACGCTCTTTCATGATCTGATGGGCGCTGCTAATTGAGGTCGCTGGCGAAACGGTCATGACGGGTGTCGTCATCCATTCGCGTACCATCACGTTTTCGAGCATGTTGGACTCCTTATACCGAATTCCGCAGCGTTCAGGCAGGCTACGATGAATTTGCCTTCACTATAAGGGTCATTGAGGGTTATGTGGTACTGAAAAAGGTAATGCAATTGACATGATAATCGTATCGAGACTTATCCGATAAAACGATCACAGGGCATACAAGGCGACACGGCTACCTTACGCCTAGGCAGCCATCAGCCATTTTTACGGGGAAAACAAGCAAATAACCAGCTTACAGGCGCAGGAAGCGATCCAACAGGCGCGAGCGCCACACGAAGCGTAATAGCAACGCCCATCCTGCTGTAGCAGCGATACACACGACCCAATCGCGCAGTTCCAGCGGGGTCAATTCAAAGAAATCGCGCAATCCCGGCACGAGCGAGATCACGATGAACACGCCGGCTAGACCGAGCGCCATCCACGTAGGCCGCCAATCGCCCGCCAGATCGTCCCCACCCGTCCAGAACAACGTGGGCGGTTCGGCGAACACAATCAGCAGCAGGCCAGCGAACGTGGTGAGCGTGGTCAGCACGGTACGCGCCAGCGGCAGCGCGTCCGCCTGCGCCTGTGCCGCAATCGCGGAAATCGTCATCCCCCGCGCCGCTTCGAGGGCGCTAATCTGCTCGGCGGGCAGCGCCGCGAGGTTGAGCGTGTTCGCGCCCGCGCTGGCAGTAAACAGCGCCACATAGTACACGCCATAGACGATGATGCTCACCAGCGCCAGCAACAATCCGGCGGGCAGCACGAAACGCAGCACCGACGCGATCAACCGCCCTTTGGGAACGCCGGGGCGCGACCATGCCGCCAGCGCCATCGTGGGCAACCCCACCGCGAACAACGACAACAGCGACATATGGACGGGCGTGATCGGGAAGCCCAAGCCCATCAAACTCGCCCCGACAATAATCAACGTCTGAAACACCACCCGGCTGAGGAACAAGCCCATAATGTCCACCATGCCGTTGATGATGCGCTGGCCTTCCTGAAAGGCGGGCGGCAGCGCGACGAACGAATCGCCCATCAGCACAATGTCCGCCACGCCGCGAGTGGCCTGACTGCCGCTTTGCATGGCGATGCCGATGTGCGCCTTCTTCAGCGACAGCACATCGTTCACGCCGTCACCGATCATGGCGACATAATGCCCGCTGGCGCGCAGGCTATCCACCAAGCGTTCCTTCTGCTGCGGCGTGATGCGCCCGAAAATGGTGGCTGTGTCGGCGGCCTCGGCAAACTGCGCGGGGGTCATGGCCTCCAGTTCCGGCCCTGTCACCAGTTGAATATCGCCCTGCAAACCGGCCTGCCGCGCCAGCGCCGCCACCGTCTGCGGGTTGTCACCGGAGATGATCTTCAGGCGAATCCCCGCCGCCGCAAAGCCTTGCAACGTGGCCTGCGCTTCCGGGCGCAGTTCGTCGCTGAAGCTCAACAGCCCCAACGGACGCAATCCAGCGGGCAGAATCGGCTGATCTTGCGCGTCCAGCAGCGCCGCCCCACCGGGGCATTCGCAGAACAGCAGCGCCCGCAGCCCCTGCGTCGTCCACTCATCCAGTTGCGCCAGCCAGCCGCCTTCGGCATCCATGAACGGCAGCAGGATTTCCGGCGCGCCGAGGACATACGTGCCATGCAGTTCCGCACCGTTGAAGCCAATGGCGCTCCACTTGCGTTCGGACGAGAACGGCACTTCCGCCGCCACCGCCAGCGCCGTCCCCTGCAACGCCGTGTGCAGCGCCTCCGAGGTGCGGTTGGGTGCGCCTGTGCTGGCTGCATAAGCCGCCAGAATGCGCCGCAGATCGGCTTCGGGCATCTCCAGCGGCACAATGTCGCGCAGCAGGATGCGGTTGGCGGTCAGCGTGCCGGTCTTATCCAGACACAGCACGTTCACGTTGCTCATGGACTCCACCGCGTTCGCCTGCTGGATGAGCGCCCCGCGCCCCGCCATCCGCACCGCGCCCATGCTGTAGGCAATCGTAATCATGAAGAACAGGCCGTTGGGGATCAACCCCGTCACCACCGCCGCGATCTTGGCGGTTTCGGTGGCGGGCAAACTCATCACGAAGGCGTTCACGCCATACACGAACGCCAGCCCGCTACACAGCGCCAGCAGCAGGCGCACCACCAGTTCAATATCGGTTTGCAGCGGCGTTTTGACCTGCCGAAACGCCCGCGCCCCCGCCGTTAGTTGGTTAGCGACGCTGCCCGCGCCCACCTTCTCCGTCTCGAACAACCCGCCGCCGTTCACACAATAGCTGCCGGAATACACCGCGTCCCCGGCCTGCTTGGGAATCAGGTCGGATTCGCCCGTGAGCAGCGACTCGTCCACATCCATCCGGCCTTCCAGCATCCGACCATCTACCACAATCTGATCGCCCGCCCCCACCCGCAGCACATCCCCCATCACGATCTCCGTCGGGTCGGCCTCGCGCTCCTGCCCCTCGCGGCGCAGCATGGCACGCGGACGGGTGAGCAGCGCGATCTTATCCAGCGCCCGCTTGGCGCGAACCTCCTGAAACAGCCCCACCACCACATTCATGAAGGCGATTCCCACCGTCAGCAGCGCGTCGGTATATAGCCCCAGCAGCATCAGCGCCACGCCGATGCCGAACAGCACCAGATTGATGAAGGTGATGAGGTTGGCGCGGACGATCTGGGCATACGAACGACTGGTTTCGAGGCGCACATTGTTGCCCATGCCACGTGCGCGGCGTTCGGCGGCCTCGCGCTCGGTCAGGCCAGCGGGGGTGGAATAATCGCTCACGGGGACTCCTCAGGCGGCAGGTGGATGATACGCCTATTGTAACACCGACAGGCACAGCCTAACCGAAAGTGGCACAGGACTGCACGGGGGGTTAAGATAGTGGCATAGTGACCGTATGCGCTGTGAGGAATGCCCTACATGGAACTCAACCCGAGCCGTTTTCACGAACAAGCCTTGATCGCCCTGAAGGATATTACCCTTCAAACCGCGCTGGATCGCGGCACGACCAACGCTGATGTGCGCCGCCGCGCCATGTTCGCCGAACTGCCAGACGCTTACGATCTGCGGATGCAGGGGCGCGCCGCCCGTCTGCGGGCGCTGGATGACCTGCCCGACCTGCTGGAACAGATGGAGCAGAAAGTCACCGCCAACGGAGGTCATGTGCTATGGGCAGCGGACGCTGCCGAAGCGCAGCAGCACGTCCTCGACATCTGCCGCAAGCACGACCTGAAGCGCGGCGTGAAAGCCAAGAGCATGGCGACGGAGGAAATCGGCCTGCTGCCCTTCCTCGAAGCCAATCAGATCGAGATGGTGGAGAGCGATCTGGGCGAATACATCGTGCAGGTGGATGGCAGCCACCCCAGCCACATCGTCATGCCCGTCATGCACATGACCAAAGAGCAGGTGCGCGACCTGTTCAAATCCAAGTTGGGTA
>CAIPFY010000207.1 GCA_903864435.1 uncultured Chloroflexota bacterium
ATCACCGCGCAACCGCCGGTTGTACTGCGGGATGAAGTCCATCGGGCCGGGGCGATACAGCGACACCGCCGCAATGATATGCTCGAACTTGGTCGGGCGCATATCGCGCAGCATTTGCTGCATCCCCGTACTTTCGACCTGAAAAATGCCCACCGTATCGCCGCGCCCGATCAGCTCGAACATCTGGCGCAGCATCTCGTCTACCTTCGGGTCGCCCGTCGGACGGTACGGCACATTGTCCATCGTGTAGCGAATGCCGTGATGCCGTTCGATCAGGTCACAGGCGCGGCGGAAAATCGTCAGCGTGGACAAGCCGAGAAAGTCAATCTTGAGCAAGCCGATGGACTCGCAGGTTTCCATCGGGAACTGCGTCACGGCCTTGAGCGAACTGGCCTCGCCCCCGCCGCCTTCTTCGTTGTTCTCCACTTTGGTCGGGCGGTGCAGCGGGATATATTCCACCAGCGGCTTATCCGCCACAATCACGCCGGCGGCATGGGTGGAGGCATGGCGATTCACGCCCTGCAAATGTACCGCCGTATCTACAATCTGGCGCACTTCGCTGCTGCTGGTGTATAGCGCCTTAAATTCCGGGTTTTCTTCGACATACGTCATGACCGGCTTGGGCTTCGGTTCAGTCGGGATCAGCCGCGCTGCCCGGTTGACGATTTCCAGCGGCACATTCAGCGCCCGCCCCACATCGCGCACCGCCGCCTTCGCCCCCAGCGTCCCGAAGGTGATGATAGCCGCCACCTTGTCCTCGCCATATTTACGGGCGGTGTAGTTAATCATCTCCTCGCGGCGGTCATCCGGGAAGTCCATATCAATATCGGGCATACTCACGCGCCCCGGATTCAGGAAGCGTTCAAACAGCAAATTGTTCTCAATCGGGTCAATGCTGGTGATCCCTAGGCAATAAGCCGCCACGCTACCCGCGCCGGAACCGCGCACGTTCCACCAGATGTCCGCCATCCGCGCAAACTGGCACAAATCCCACACGATCAGGAAATAGGTGTTGAAACCCATATCCCCGATGATGCCCAGTTCACGATCGAGCCGCGCTTGATAGGCTTCGTCGTCCGCCCGCGCCCCGTAGCGCCAGCGCATCCCTTTCTCGCACAAATAGCGCAGGTAGCTGTTTTCGGTATAGCCGTCCGGCACAGGGAACACCGGCAGGTGATAGCCTTTGGTGTCCAGATTGACGTTGCACATCTCCGCGATCTGGAGCGTGTTGCTCAACGCCTGCGGAGCCGCCTCGCCAAAGTAGTGCCACATCTCGGCCTGTGTGGTCAGGTGGTAGCTGGCATCGGACATTCGCAAGCGGTCGGCATCCGTCTTGAGCGCCCCGGTCTGGATGCACAGCAACGTGTCGTGCGGGTCATAGTCCGTGTCGAGGACGTAATGCACATCGTTGGTCGCCACCAGCGGCACAGTCGTATGTCCGCTGCGGGTGTAGTCCAGCAGCCACTTGTTGAGCGTTTCCAGTTCGGGGATGTCGTGCTGCTGAAGTTCGAGGAAGAAGCTATCCGCGCCGAACACATCCTGATACCAGCCGATCTGCTCCCGCGCTTCTTCGTCGTTGCCTTCCATAATCAGGCTGGGGATTTGCGCCGCCAAGCACCCGCTGGTCGCCACCAACCCTTGCGCGTGCGCCGCCAGATACTCGCGGTCAATGCGCGGACGGTAGTAGTAGCCGTGCAGTTGCGCATCGCTGGCGATTTTCATCAGGTTCTTATAACCCGTTTCGTCCTTCGCCAGCAACAGCATGTGATACGGACGCTTATCCAGCTTGGGATCGCGGTCAGTCATGCCGCGCCGCGACAGGTAGGCTTCCACGCCGATGATCGGCTTCACGCCCGCCGCTTTGCAGGCGCGATAGAAATTCATCACGCCGAACATCGCGCCGTGATCGGTGATCGCCAGCGCGGGCATTTCTAGCTCTTTGGCGCGATTCACCAGCTTATCAATGCGGCTCAGGCCATCGAGCAGCGAGAACTCGGTATGAACGTGCAAATGGACAAAATCGTGGTCAGGCATAAGGTAGGCTGCTGGCTCATAACTGAGTGGACTAGAACAAGCGTGAGTATAATCCCACTAAACAGGTGGAACAAGCGCACTTGTCCTACGATCTGGATTTCTAACCTAAGCGCCGATTCCTACCGGAGTCTCATGGTCAGGCGCTTCGCACATCGTTTATACTGAACGTCATAAGGATATGTACTGGAACGACTATGCCCGAACTCCCCGAAGTTGAAACAGTTGTACGCGGCCTACGCGCCCCGCTGGTCGGCAGGCGCGTCGAGTCCGTGTGGTTGGAACGTGACCGCGTGATTGCCAC
>CAIPFY010000208.1 GCA_903864435.1 uncultured Chloroflexota bacterium
GTAGGTCTGTCGTGGAACCAGTACGACGTGTCGCTGGTGTATGCGTGGGAAGCGTACATGCAGTCGGAAAGCGTCAAGCAGGGTGAGGCGGCTGGCCTGAAGTTTGAGTGGATCATCAACGCGGCGGACGGCGATCCGGCGCGGCAGGCCGCCAACATCGAAGACCTGATTAATCAGGGCGTGGACATCATCATCGCCCGCGCTGAAGACAGCGCCGCGATTGGTGCTTCCGTTCGCGCCGCTGAAGAAGCAGGTATCCCGTTCGTGACGTTTGACCGCGCTTCCAAGACCACGCAACCCACAGCCCATGTGGGCGGCGACAGCTACGCGCAGGCAAAGACAACTGCCGAAGCATTCGCGGCGCTGCTGTCTGCCAACGGCGTAACCGGGCAGTGCATCGAACTGCAAGGCGCACTGACCGACGAGAACGCAGTGAACCGTTCGGTAGCATGGAACGAATTCGACGCTTCGAGTGACGTGTTCCAGACCATCGCTCAGGTTCCGACGGAATGGGACGCCACGCTGTTCCTCTCCGGCGCGACCAATGCGCTGCAAGCCAACCCGGATGCCAACTGCATGTTCCTCGCCAGCGACTTCGCCATCACCTCGGTGCAGTCGGCGCTGGAAAGTGCCGGACGTTGGGCACCTGTGGGCGACCCCAACCACATGTGGCTGGCGACACAGGACTTGTTCCCGGAGGCGCTGGCGCTGATGGAACAAGGCTACGTGGACGTGACGACGACCTATGATGCCTTCGCGCATGCGCAGGAAGCCGTCCGCGTTATGGTTGCCATTCTCAACGGCGAAGACCCCGGTTGCAGCGAAAAAGGCTGCTTGGTTGCCGGTCGTGTCGCCACCCCGGAGAATGTTGCCAGCCTCGACAATCTGTGGTCGCGTGACTTCTCTGGCAAGTAAGGTAGTGTAAATGCGGAAGGGGTACAGCCATATGGTTGTACCCCTCCCCTTTACACCGCAGAACAATGTGTAATCGCTGCAAGACGGCAATTTCGGTTGGATCAATGTGTGATCTGTGGAGCGAGGCAAATGAAGAAATTTAAAGTTGGCATTCTCACTTTTTCGGATGGACGTAAATACATTCATGAAGACCTGCTGGCAACCAATCTGCGTTACCAGAACCGCCTCGCTGAAGCGCTAGAAGCAACCGGACAGGTAGAAGTCGTTGCAGGCACAGAAATCATCTGGACGCCGAAAATCGCCCGCCGCGAAGCGCAGCGCCTTGCTGCTGAAGGTGTCGAAATCACCATCTTCAATTATGCGATCTGGGCATTCCCACATTTGACCGGTGTCGCCAGTAAATTCGCGCCCGGCCCGCACCTGCTTTTCTGTAATCTGCACCCGTCTGAGCCGGGCATGGTGGCGATGCTGGCGGCGGCGGGGATGATGGATCAACTGGGCACAGCCTATAAGCGGTTGTGGGGAGACATCTCGGAGCCATCCGTGCTGCGGCAGGTACTCTCCTATATTCGCGCCGCGTGTGCGCTGGCGCGTCTGCGTGGTCAAACCTACGGGTTGTTCGGCGGACGCCCGCTGGGGATGCTAACGGCTGTTGCCAATCAAGACGAATGGCTTTCCAAATTTGGCATTGATGTCGAACATGTCGAACAATGGGACATCATGCGTTACGCGCAGGAAGTAAATTCTGCGAAAGTCGAAGCCGCATTTGCGTGGCTGGAACACCATGTCGGACACATTCACTACAACGGTGCGGCACTGACTCCCGAAAAACTCAAGCTGCAAATCCGTTCATACTATGCGCTGCGGCGGATCATTGATGAAAGAGAGTTGGATTTTCTGGGCATTAAAGCGCACGGCGATTTGACCGATCATTTCGTCACGGTGGATGTGGCTGAAGCCTTCCTGAATGATCCGTATGATTGGGACGGGCCAAAAGAACCGTTTGTGGCCGCCACTGAAGCGGATATGGACGGCGCACTGACCATGCAAATTATGAAGCACATCACGGGTGAAACGGTGCTGTTCGCAGACGTTCGCCACTACGATACGGCGGACGATGTTTGGTATCTGGCGAACTCCGGCACACATGCCACTTTTTTTGCAGGGGGTTCGCACGATCCGGTTGTCAATTTGAAGAAGGTCAGCTTCTTCCCGGAAGTCTTTTATTATCCGGCGGGCGGCGCGTCTGTTCAGCATTTCGCTGCACCGGGCGCGATCACGTTAGCGCGGTTGGCGCGGAAGAACGGTAAATACTGGCTGGCGATTGTCCCTGCGCAATTCATTGAATTCCCGGAAGAAGTTGCACGCGCCAAAGCTGCCACCACTACCCCGGAATGGCCTCATGCCTTTGCGCGGTTATCCGTCACACCCGATGAATTTCTGGCAAGCTATCCCTGCAACCACATTCACGGTTGTTACGGGGATTGGGTAGATGAATTGGTCAACGTCGCCGCTATTCTAGGTATCGAATCAAAAATCTATCGAACCTAATCACGGGTTAGCAAAGGAGACATCATGAATAAAATCGGTATTTACTATGCTTACTGGACGCATGAATGGGATGCTGATTTTCATCCCTTTGTGGACAAGGTAGCGGATATAGGCTTTGATATTCTTGAAGTCAATGCGGGCACAATCGCCCGCATGTCTGCTGAGGAACGCCATCGTTTGAAAGCCCATGCGGACGAACGCGGGCTGTCGCTGACCTACTGCGTTGGCCTGCCTCATGCCTGTGATGTCGCCTCGCCCGATGATTCGGTGCGCCGCAAAGGTATTGACTACCTGATTCAAATGGCGAAAGCCGTTGGCGAGATGGGCGGCGGCAAGATCGGCGGCATCATCTACAGCGCGTGGCCGGCGAACATGCCCGCTGGTGTATCCGACAAGCGCCCGTACCTCGAACGCAGCATCGCAAGCATGAAAGAGGCAGCCAAAGCCGCCGAAGACAACCGCGTGCTTTTCAATGTGGAAGTCGTCAACCGCTTTGAGCAGTATTTGTTGAACACCGCTGCCGAAGCAGTTGCTTATGTGGAAGCAGTCGGCAGCCCGAACGTCAAAATCCTGCTGGATACCTTCCATTTGAACATTGAGGAAGATTTCATCGGGGAAGCCCTGCGCAAAACTGGTGACAAGCTGGGGCATTTCCATATTGGCGAGAACAACCGCATGCCGCCCGGTTATGGGCATATTCCCTGGACGGAGATTAGTGCGGCGCTGCGGGACATCCATTACACGGGTGATGTAGTGATGGAACCGTTCGTCCTACCCGGTGGACAGGTGGGCAGCGATATTAAAGTCTATCGTGACCTGAGCGTGGGTCTTGATCTGGATGAAGAAGCACGCAAAGCGCTGTTGTTCATGCGGGGTGTGCTGAAGTAACGTCAAAGGCACTGGTGATACCATTCCCCAGTGCCTTAATCTCATCATCGTTCCTCCCGCACCGAAAGCCAGTCTTGACTCTGGCCTCCAGTAGCGGGCATCTCGCCGTCACCAAGCTGGCGTAATACGCGCTCATCCCCCCCTAACACAGTCCCCAACCCCGTCCGCGCCACATCCCACTGACCGCTGGCGAGTGCCTGCCGCAGCGTCCCGCCCCGCATGAAGCACATCACCAGATATGCCCCGTTCGGGTCGCGCCAGTAATCGAACAACGGGATGATGTGCGGGTGTTCGAGGCTGGCGACAATCTCCGCTTCCACCCCGAACCCACCCGCGCCAATGCGCTCACGCAGCGCGTAGCCCTTGGTGAGCGACATCACAACTCGCACGATGCACCCCAAATCGGGCTTCTATCCAGCGTCCTATTCGGGATTGCATACCGGCAAAATCCGATAAACTTCCCCTTCAGAACAGGCCAGCTCACGCATAAAAGCGGATGAGTGTCCATATCAGTGACATTCAACACTTTCCAGAGAATGACATTTTGCATTACGCTAATCATGATTCATGAAAAAAGTTTTTTCAGGGCGCTTGTAGGAGCAAAAAAATGAGTGACTCCAGCGGGCAGACCATCAAGGGTTACGAACTGCGGGAACGCATCGGCACCGGCGGGTTTGGCGTGGTGTATCGCGCTACTCAGCCCATCGTGAACCGGGAAGTCGCCATCAAAGTCGTGCTGCCGGAGTATGCCAACCAACCGGATTTCATCCGGCGCTTCGAGAGCGAAGCCCAACTCATCGCCCGCCTAGAACACCCCTATATTGTGCCGCTGTATGACTTCTGGCGTGAACCGGCAGGCGCGTATCTGGTGATGCGCTATTTACGCGGCGGCAGCCTGCACGGGAAATTGAAGCGCACCGGAGCGTTACATACAACGGAAATCGTCCACATTCTCGATCAGGTGGCGGCAGCGCTGTCGGTGGCGCACCGGCAGGGGGTCATTCATCGGGATGTGAAACCGGGGAATATTCTTCTGGATGAGGAAGGGAACGCCTACCTGAGCGATTTCGGAATCGCCAAAATACTGCTGCAAGGACAGTTGGAAGCCAGCAGCAGCGGGGCGCTGATCGGGTCGCCGGCCTACCTGTCGCCGGAGCAAATTCTAGGGGAACGAGTCACCGCCCAATCCGACATTTACAGTATGGGCGTGGTGCTGCACGAACTCCTCAGCGGCAGACACCCCTTCGGGGATGCAAATGCGGGAACCATGCTGCATAAGCATCTGACGGAGGCGCTGCCAGACAGCGAGATCATACCCCCTGCGGTGAAGCAGGTGATCCAGAAAGCCACAGCCAAGCAAGCGGCTGACCGCTACGGGAACGTCATGGCACTGGCGATGGCCTTCCGCTTGGCGCTGGCCGACCTGCCGGATGGGGGACAGATCGAGGTCAGAAGCGCGGGATACGGTGCCACAGACGAGGAAACAACGCCGGGGAAGTTCACGCCGCTGCCGTTGATAAACCCCTACAAAGGGTTGCGCGCCTTTCAGGAAGCGGATGCGAACGATTTCTTCGGGCGGGAAAAGCTGGTAAACCAACTGCTGGCGCGGTTGTCGGAAGATCATCCGCTGGTGCGGTTTCTAGCCGTTGTGGGGCCAAGCGGCAGCGGCAAATCGAGCGTGGTGAAAGCGGGGCTGCTGCCGGCGCTTCGCAGCGGCGGCCTATCGGGGTCAGAAAAATGGTACATCGCGGAGATGCTCCCCGGCGGTCATCCTCTCGAAGAAGTAGAACTCACCCTCACCCGAATCGCCGCCACACCGGGGCTAGATTTGCTGCCCGTGTTGCGGAGCGACGAACGCGGTTTGGTACGTGCAGTGCGGCAAGTGCTACCGGAGAACGCCAATCTACTGCTGGTGATTGACCAGTTTGAAGAAGTCTTTACGCAGGTGGAGGACGCAATAGAAGCCTCGCGCTTCATGGAAAATCTCTATGTGGCGGTGAAGGATACCCGCTGCCGCTTATGGGTCGTGATTACCCTGCGGGCGGACTTCTATGACCGCCCGTTGATGCACCCGAATTTCAGTGAACTCATCAGCCAGCGCACGCAGGTGGTGGTGCCGTTGACGCCCATCGAAGTCGAACAGGCGTTAGTCGCACCCGCGAGGCGCGTTGGCGTGGAAGTGGAACCCAAACTGGTAGCCGCCATCGTGGGCGAGATCAGTGAGCAACCGGGCGCGTTGCCGATGCTGCAATATGCCCTGACCGAGTTGTTCGACAGGCGAGTCGGTCAGCGGGTGACGGTGGAAGCCTACGAACAATTGGGCGGTGTGATGGGGGTGCTGGCGAAACGGGCGGACGAAGTATATAGCAGTCTGACCGCGAACGAACAGAGTGCCGCACAACAATTGTTCATGCGGCTGGTGACGCTGGGCGAAGGCGTGGAGGACACGCGGCGGCGGGCGCGGCAAAGCGAACTCCTTTCGCTGCATGAAGGAGTGATGGAAGCCGTCATCACCGCCTTTGATCGCTCACGTTTGCTCACGTTTGACCGTGACCCGATCACGCGGGAACCGACTGTCGAAGTCGCGCACGAGGCGATTCTGCGCGAATGGGGGCGGCTCCGGGTATGGCTGGACGAAGGGCGCAGCGACATCCGTCAACAGCGAATGCTGGCAGTAGCCGCTGGCGAGTGGACGCAGGCGGCGCAGGATAAGAGCTATCTGCTGAGTGGGGCGCGGTTGGCGCAGTTTGAAGCATGGGCAGCGCAGACCACCATCGCCCTCACCCACGATGAGCGCGGCTTTTTGGAAGAAAGTATCGCCGAACAACAACATCAGAAAGAGCTTGAACAGCAACGGCAGGCGAGAGAATTGGAACAGGCTCAGCAAGTGGCTGCGTCTGCCAGAGATGCGCTGCTGTCCCAGCGCAGCGCCGCCAACCGTCTGCGCTATCTGGTGGCCGGACTAGGGGTATTTCTGGTCGGCGCGGTTCTCTTATCGCTCTTTGCGTTTGAACAACGCAGTCAGGCGCAAACATCCGCCAATGAAAGCCTGAGCTTGTCGCTGGCTTCCGGCGCACGCGAAGCCGTCGCCAAAAACGATCCCGATCTGGCGCTGGCGCTGGCCGTACAGGCCAACCGCATTCCCGATGCCGCGCCACAGGTGAAAGCCATTCTCGCCGAAACTTCCCTTGCAGCCGGGGCGCGGCGCGTGTTCACAGGACACACCAGCCCCTTACTCTCGTCTGCGGTGAGCAACGATGGGCGCTATCTCCTGACGGGTTCAGGCCGCATCTCCGAATACACCGTGCCAGTTGAGCAAGACAACACTATGCGGCTGTGGGACATCCAGACGGGCACGGAGATTCGCCATTTTGAAGGCCATAGCGATACCGTCTGGTCGGTGGCGTTCAGCCCGGATGGGCAAACGGGATTTTCGGCTTCCGGCGATAGCACCATCATCCACTGGGATTTAACGACCGGAAAATCGTTGCATCGCTACGGTCATGTGGGGGGCAATCCCGTCTGGAAACTGGCGGTGAGCGCGGACGGCAACCGCCTGCTGGTGGGCGAATTTAACGGGCGCATCCGCTTGCTTGAGGTGGCGAGTGGCAAGGAGATTCAGCGGTTTTTCACCGGCAGCGATGCGGTGTATGCAGTCGCCTTCAGCCCGGATGAACGGACAGTGTACGCTGTTGGAATGCCTATGGATGTGCCGGATGAACTATTGATGGCGTGGGATGTCGCAACCGGCAGCGAACTCCAACGGTTTGAAGTAACCCAGAGCGATATCAACGGTGGTTATCCGATGCACACGGGACCGACGGACGTTCGCGTATCCCTTGCTCCAGCCGCTCAACGGGCGCTAGGGATATTCGACACCCAACTGGTGTTGTGGAATCTGGAAACCGGCACCGAAATCCGCCGGATAGAAACCAGCGCCATTCATGCGGGTTGGATCAACGGCATCACCATCAGCCCGGATGGTCAGTGGGGGTTATCCGCTTCGGATGATCGCACAC
>CAIPFY010000209.1 GCA_903864435.1 uncultured Chloroflexota bacterium
AGAAATGAGTACCAGCGAAACCAAACTAGCTGCCGCCGCATACAGAACGGTGGTCAACGGGTCATTCCGTTCCAGAAAATACTTCAAGAACGAAACAGCCATAATCAACACCACCACATTCGCAAGCAACGTCTTGAGTTCATCGAAGTTGCGAATGATGAGCCATGACGGGAGCTTCAATTCGCCGATGAATAACTCAAACAGCGCCACCGTGAAAATGTATAGCACCGCCACGATCAGGTAGATGTCTAGCAGTTGTATGAATCCGGCCACCGCGTAGGCCGCACCTTTATAAGCGGTGAACAGCGAAATCAGCAAATTCGCCGTTTCGTAAACTGCCCAGATGCTCGAAACCACCGTCGAGATCAACGAAACCACCACCACCAAGACTATCAACAGTTTGGCATTTTCCAGTATCGTCTTGAGTAAGCCCATGATGTCCCTCGCCTAAATCAGATCGCGCACGGTATTCAGCACGGCCTCGAAATTTACTTCTTGCCCGATAGAAGGCACATACTCCGCGAGGCGCACCACATCATCCGCATCCACCACGAACACCGCCCGCTGGCACACGCCCCAATCGGTATCATGCACACCATAATCATCTGCAAAGCGCATCCCCCGGCTGCACGACAGCGTGACCACACGCTCAATGCCTTCGGCAGCGCACCACCGCCGCTGCGTAGGGGGCAGATCGGCGCTGACCGCCAGCACCATCACCTGTTCCCCCAAACGCACCGCATCCTCGTTGAAATGCCGCGTCTGCGCGGAGCAAATCTCGGTATCCAGTGAAGGCACACACGAGATAATCTTCACCTTGCTACGATAATCTGCCAGCGTTTTATCCTGCCAGCGGTTATCTACCAGCACAAAATCGGGGGCTTTTGCGCCCACTTGCAACATCTCATTCTGGACGTGATGCTCTTTAGCCCCCACCATCATCCCCGGACGAGTCACCATCAACCTCACTCCTCTACTCACAATAAATACGCCACGAGAAAGAGTACAGCAAAGTCAGATGATAACCAACACCGGACAGCCAATCAAAAACGCCATTCACATTGGTAATGGCGTTTTAATCGAACAGGCAGTCAGGCTATCCTAGCGACCTGCCCACGCCTTGACCAGCGTCGCCGCCGCCGAAATGGGCAGCGCCCGCAGACTGTCGTCCGCGCTGATGCGCTCCGCCACCGACTTGAGCGCGGCAGGCAGCGCGTCGTGCTGCGCCAGCAGATCAATCACCTCGCCCAGTGGCAGGTCTTTTTCCAACAGATCGGGCTGCACCGCCAGCGCCGCACCCATCAGGGCTTCCAGCGAAAGGCCACTATTGGCTACGTTCCCGTAGCCACGTCCGCCGATGAGCGTGTTCAGCGCGTTCTTAGCCGTATCTGGCAGCGCGTCGAATACCTGACTCGCCCCCTGCGACCACGAGATCAGTTGCAGCAACCGCTGTGCCGTCGCGCCATCGCCAAAAATATGTGCCTCCATGTTGGCGAGGGCTTCACCCATCGCTTGAGCGCGGGCAATCTCAATCGCCTGTGTGGTGCTGGAGGCCAGATGCGCCAGTTCAAGCTGCTGTCCCAAACCGTCGTAACTGGAGAGGGTTTCCAGACGCGCCTTCTCGCCATCGGCCTCGGCAACCATCTTCTGCCGCAGCGTTTCGGCTTCCGCCTGAAGCACCTTGATGCGCTCCATCGAAACCTGCACTTCCGCCAGACCGGATGCGCTCTGCCGTTCGCGCTCGCCCTGCGCTTGCAACCGCGCCACCTCGTACTCGGCTTCGGCCTGCGCCCGCTGAATTTGCACCTGCAAGCCGGTGAGCGCACTTTCTAGCTCCGCCATATCCTTGCGGCGCTTGCTTTCCAGTTCGACTTCATGATCGCTTTCCAACTGTTTGCGCCGTGATTCATAGTCCAGATTGAGCAGTTCCAGTTCGCCTTCGCGCCGCGCAATCGTCTGGTCAATGGTGGACGTGGCCGCCTGTAACACCTGCTCCCGCGCCAGATCAGCCTCGATGCGCTGGCTCTCGGCGGAGAGCTTGCGGATGGTGGCCTCGGAGATTTGAATCTGTCGTTCTTCGTCGGCAATCGCCAGATCGCGCTCCACCTGAAGTTTTTCGAGGCGCAAGTCTTTATCGGCCTGTTCGCGCAGCAGCGATTCCAGCCGTTCGTTGCGAATGCGCTCCTCGATCAGCGAACGTTCCGCCAGAATGCGGGCGCGTTCGGCTTCCTCGCGCTTGCTCTCCTGCGTGACCTGCGCTTCGGTTTCCTCCGTCGCCCGAACGACGGTGATGGTCTTTAAGCGTTCGGCGCGTTCTTTTTCAAGCGACTCTTCAATCGCCATCCGTTCGCGTTCCACATCGGCATCCTGCCGCGAACGCTCCAGCGTCCCCTGCTTCTCCAGTTGGTTCTTCTCGCTCAACGCCTTTTCGATGATGGCGGCATTGGTACGAGCGACCTGCGCCCCCAACACATCATCTGTCGAGAAATCGCCCTGCGTTTTGGGGCGCAGCGTAATGATGCTCACGCTTTCCAGAATAATGCCGTTTTCCGCCAGTTCGTCCTTCAAGCGTTCTTTCAGCGCGGCGATAAAATCGCGCCGCTTCTCCATGAGTTGCTTCAGTTCCAGTCCGGCGGACACATCGCGCACCACGCCTTGTAACTTGGGGTCTACAATGCGCCGGATGGAATCCGCGTCCACCGCTTCGCCGCTGATGGTGCGGGCTGCCACGCTGATGCTGGCGGAATTGCTGCCCACTTTGACGAAAAAGCGGGCTTCAAAATCCACATACTGCGGGTCAATCGTGACCAGCGGATCGTCACCCATTTTCTTCACGGTAGCCGTAACGGTTTCCAACGACACCCACTTGATGCGGTGCAGGAAACCGAACACCCACGCCGCGCCGTTGACCACCACCAGCGGTTCCTGCTGCGAACTACGCCCGCCCGTGCGGACGAAAGCCGTGCCAGCAGTCGTCTTGACGTAATGACGCGAGTACAGGCGCAAAATCAACCAGATCACCGCGATTACGGCGAGGATGATGAGGATAATCTCGACTATATTTCCTAAAGACATCGCTGCTTCCCCCTTGTTCCCACTACGGCTTCATCGAACGCCGCAGCGTCGAAACTTCGTCGCTCAACTGCCGCAGCATCGCCCGCAATTCGCTCACTTCGCTGGATGCACTGCCCGAACCCGCGCTGCTCACTGCGCCTTCGCCCGCCTGAATGAACTGGTTCACCCATGCGTCTACTACAGACCGTTCCACGCCATAGCGCAGCGCCACCACCGATGCGGATGTTTCGCCGCGAATGATCGCCAGAATCGCATCCACTTTGTCGCCCATGCGAATACCCGCAGCGCCCCGCGAGTCGGCCTTACTGTCATAAGCGCGGCTGTCGTTGGCGCTGGATGGGACTGCGCCGAAGGCTGTGCGCCCTGCCCCGCTGGAACGCCGCCGTTCGCCGCGTCCGCTGCGCGAGTCGATTACCACGCCATATTCGCGCTCGGCCTGCTCCGGGCTGATGTACTCGTTGCGGACATCCCGTTCGATTTCTTCCACCGGACGCGACATCGGGTCGCCATAGCCGCCACCCGTACCCGTTGCCATACGCGCCACTTCGCCGCGCTTGAGCTTGTAACGCGCCACTTTGCCGAACACTTTGGAACTGCCGTCGGCATGGAACATTTCCATGTAGTTGCGCGAACCGGGTTGACCGTTCTTCATACCCCACGGCAGAAACTTGTGCCGCCCGAACGTGCCGGTGACGATGGCCTCATCCGCTGTGATGCGGTAATCGCGGAACACACCGCGCCCACCGCGATAGCGACCTGCGCCACCGTCCGCATTGTTGAGCGCGAACTGGTCTACCATCACGCCGTAGCGCGTTTCGCACACTTCCACCGGAATGACGTAGGTTTCGCCATCCCCGATGCAGAACATAGCGTTCTCGCCGTCCCGCCCGATGCCAGCGCCCCATCCGCCGACCTGCGGCTCCACAAGGATGAACAACTCGCCCGTATCGGGGTGCTTGCCGCTGATGACCGTGCCGCACACGCTCAGGAAATGCCCCATCGTCAGACGTTCCGGCACAACCGGCGCCAGCGCCTTCCACACCAGATCAGCGCCAAACTCCATCACTTCCCAGTAGGTCGAGGTCGGCGCGGGGCGGCTGGCGGTTGCCATAGTCCCGTCCGGGCAGATCACGCGCAACGGACGAAAGCAACCTTCGTTCGCCGGAATTTGCGGGTCAGTCAGCGCCTTGAACAGCACGCGAACCGCCGATTCGAGGCCGGTACGCCCGCTGTTGATCGGGCCAGCCACCTGCGGGTGCGTTCCGGTGAAGTCGCAGATGAACTCGTCATCCGTCACAGTGACTTTGACGCGCATCACGAACGGCCCCGGGTCAATGCCGTCGTCATCCACATAATCCACCGCTTCGTACACGCCGCGAGGGATACGCTTGAGTGCCTGCCGCGTCAGTTCCTCGCCGTAATCCAGCAGCGCATTAATCCCAAACAACACGGTTTCGGCGCTGTAGCGTTCACACAATTCCACAAAACGCATCTCCGCCAAGCGCAGCGAGGCCGCCTGCGCGTTCATGTCGCCAATGCTCATATCCGGTGTGCGGACGTTGGCACGAATCATATCAATCAGGCCGGGAACCACTTCGCCTTTGATGTACAACTTGATACACGGGAACTGCATCCCTTCCTGCCAGACATCGGTGCTGTCCGTCGTCCAGCTACCGGGAGACATGCCGCCCACTTCCGTCCAGTGCGCTTTGTTGGCTGCGAAGGCCACCAACTGCCCTTTGTAGAAGATCGGCATCGCCAGCGTCACATCCGAAAGGTGTGTGCCGCCGCCGCTGTAGGGGTCGTTGGTGATGATGATGTCGCCGGGGTGCAGATTGTCCCCGAACTTCTCGATCACGCTGCGAACCGCGTGCGTCAGCGTTCCCAGAAAGCCGGTCACGCCGTTGCCCTGCACGATCAGGTTGCCGTGCGCGTCGGTCAGGCCGCTGGCATAGTCCAGCACTTCGTAGATGATGGTACTCATACTCGTGCGCTGGGTGGCGATGAACATTTCATCACCAATCGCAATCAACGATTCTTTGATGATTTCCAGCGTAAACGGATCCACTTTGACTGTGTTTTTCGCCATTGGTACGCCCTATCCCAGAATGCCAAACCGCTGTTTACTACCGCTGCTGGCTGCTTCGATGTGCAGGAAACCGTACTTATCCCGGTAGAACTGCTGATCGGGGTAGATCACCGTCGCCGATGAGGATTCTTCGACCACCGCCGGGCCAGCCCCCACCTTGCCGATGGGCAGCAGATCGCGCTCGTAGATCGTGGTCGAAACCGCGCCCATCCCCTCGAAGTACACCGGACGGGTTTCCTTGCGGGCGCGTCCCATACTCGCGCCATCGGCCTTGATCGGCTTAATCTCCGCTTTGTTCACCATCCCAATCGCCGTCAGATGGTAGCTGACCATCTCCAGCGGCGACTCCAACCGGAAGGTATACGCCTGTTCGTGCAGGGTGTGGAAATCCGCGCCCACCTGCGCCATCACCGCCGGAGTCAGCGCCCCGTTGGGGACGGGGACTTTGACCGTGTGTTCCTGTCCGAGATAGCGCATATCGGCATGACGCTGAATGCGGATGTTCTCGCGCTGGATGCCCTCGGATTCGAGGTTATGCCGCGCCTGCGATTCCATCTCCTCATACAGCCCCGTCACGGCGGTCAGGTCTGCGCCATCCACACGCATGATGCGCGTCCGCAGCGTATCAATCTGCAAATCGCTCATCAGCATCCCGAAGGCCGAGAACACGCCGGGGTAGACCGGAATCAGCACCTTTTTGCAGCGCAGTTCGCGCATCATCGCGCCGGCGTGCATCGGGCCGCCGCCGCCAAACGCCACCAGTACAAAATCACGCGGGTCATAACCGCGCCGCACCGAGATCAGCTTGATGGCGTTCATCTTGCCGAAATCCGAAATACGGATGATGCCCAGTGCCGCTTCTTCGATGCTGGTGTTGAAATGCTCGGCAATCGGCTTGATGGCCTGCCGCGCTTTTTCGAGGCTGACTTTCAACTCACCGCCGAGGAAGTTGCGGGCATTCAAGCGCCCTACCACCAGATTCGCATCGGTCACAGTCGGCTTGGTGCCGCCCTGATCGTAGCAGGCCGGCCCCGGCACCGCCCCCGCGCTGATCGGCCCCACGCGCAGCGCCCCCGCGTCGTCTACATAGGCGATACTGCCGCCGCCCGAACCGATTTCGACAATATCAATCGTCGGGACGAGGATCGGATAGCCGGCAAACTCGCGGGTATGCTCAATTTTGTATTCCGTCGTGATTTTCGGTTTGCCGCCTTCAATCAGCGAAGTCTTCGCCGTCGTGCCGCCCACATCAAACGCGATCACGTTCGGCTCGCCGATCAGGTCGCCAATCCGCGCCGACCCGATCACGCCCGCCACCGGCCCCGACTCGACCAGATTGATCGGCGTGCGCTTGGCGAGGGCAAATGTGGCGCTGCCGCCGTTGGACTGCATAATGTGCAGCACGTCGCTCATGCGCTTCTGGTTGGTCAGCTTGGTTTCAAGGTTATCCAGATACTTCTTCGCCGTCGGCAGGATGTAACTGTTGAATACCGCCGTGCTGGTGCGCTCATATTCGCGCCATTCACCCGTGACCTCGTGCGAGAGCGTGTAGGGGATATGCGGCGCGGTCTGGTGCAAAATCTCGCCCGCTTCGATTTCATGCGCGGGATTGGTGTAAGCATGCAGGAAGCACACCGCGATACTTTCCACACCCTCTTTGACCAGTTGCGACACCATGCGGCGCATCTCATCGCGGTCTAGCGGCGTGAGAACTTCGCCTTTGTAATTCAGGCGTTCGGTCACTTCGAGGCGCAGATGGCGCTCCACGAACGGCTTCGGCTTGGAATACGACAGGTTGTAGATGTCCGGGCGGTTGGAACGCTGAATCTCCAGCACATCGCGGAAGCCGCGTGTGGTAATCAGGCCGGTTTTCACGCCTTTGCGTTCGGTCAGCGCGTTAATCACCACCGTCGTGCCATGCACAAAGAACGAGGTGCGCGCCGTGTCCAGCTTGCTCGATTTGTTCAGCGTGTCCAGAATGCCCTGCGAAAAATCATGCGGGGTGGTGGAGGCTTTGGCGACGCTGATTTCGCCCGTATCCTCATTCAGTACCACCAGATCGGTAAACGTGCCGCCGATGTCGGTGGCGATGCGGTAGCCTCTCATGTGTTTTGTTCTCCGAACGGTATTCGCATAAGGTTCGCCCGATGCCGTGATAATCCCTAACGGCAGGTTTTGCAGCGCCAGATGACAGGCCGCCTGATGACCGCGCCACACCTCATCCAGCCCCGGTTCTTCTACTTTGCACAGGTCAATTTGCGCGGCGGGGCAACGCGGGCTGAAGCGGCAGCCCTTCCCGATGGCTCGCTGGCTGACTTCGCCCTGCAAGATGATTTCGCCGCGCTTCTGTTCGATCTTGGCTTCGGGCGCGGCGGAGAGCAGCGAAATGGTATATGGATGCTTGGGGTCTTCAAAAATCTCACTGGTGGGAGCCATCTCCACGATGCGCCCCAGATACATAATTCCGATCCGGTCACACACGTAGCGCAGCACATTCAAATCGTGCGAGATGAACAGATAGCTCAAGCCCAGTTCGTCGCGCAGTTTGAGCAGCAAATTGAGGATGGTGGCCTGTACCGACACATCCAACGCCGAGGTTGGCTCATCCAGAATCAACAGTTTGGGGTTGAGCGCCAGCGCCCGCGCAATCCCGATGCGCTGCCGCTGCCCGCCGCTGAACTCGTGCGGATAACGGTCAAGATGTTCTTCCTGCAAGCCGACCAGATGCAGCAGTTCGCGCACGCGCTTCTCACGGTTGGCATCATCGCCAATGTTGTGGATTTGCAGCGGCTCAAGGATGAGCGAGCGCACATTCATGCGCGGATCGAGCGCGGCGAACGGGTTCTGAAAGATGATCTGCATTTCCTCGCGGGCGCGGCGCAATTCGGCCTCGCCCAGCGTCGCCAGATCACGCCCCTCGATCAGCACCTCGCCGCCCGTCGGCTCGATCAGCCGCAGGATGGCGCGGCCTATCGTGGTCTTGCCTGACCCCGACTCGCCGGCAATGCCAACCACTTCACCCGGCTCGATGGTCAGGTCAACCCCGTCCACCGCTTTGATGAAGCTGGTGCTGCGGCGCAAAATACCCTGATGCACAGGGAAATAAACTTGCAGTCCTCGGACTTCCAGCAGACTCATGCGTGCCTCTCGTCCGTATACAGATAACAGGCGGTTTCATGGGTGGGGCCGATCCGCGCCACGGCTGGCGGGTGCAGATGACAGTGCGACATCCGCGCCGGACAGCGCGGGTGGAAACGGCAACCTGTCGGGGGCTTGAGGAAGCTAGGCGGTGCGCCATGAATGCCGCGCAACATCCCACGCTCCACTTGATCGGTGGGAATGGCCTCCAGCAGCCCCTTCGTATAAGGATGCTTGGGATTCTCGAAGATGTCGCGCACCGTGCCGCTTTCCGCCACAATGCCGCCGTACATCACCGTAATGCGGTCACAGATGCGGGCGACCACGCCCAGATCGTGTGTAATCACAATCGCGGACATATTGCGTTCGCGCACCAGTTCTTGAATCAAGCGCAGGATTTGCGCCTGCATTGCCACATCCAGCGCCGTCGTCGGCTCGTCCGCGATCAGCAGATCGGGGTTGCCTGCCAGCGCAATCGCAATCAACACGCGCTGCTTCTGCCCGCCGGAGAGCTGATGCGCGTAGCTGTTCATCCGATGCGCCGCGTCAGGAATACCCACCCGATCCAACAGTGCAATCGCTTCTTCCCGCGCTTGCTGACGTTGGCGGCGGTTGAACCAGCGTCCCACCGGGAGCAGCTTCCAACCGGGGATGCCGTACTTTTGCACCAGAACCGCGTCGGTCAGCAGTTCACCGATGGAAAACACCGGATTCAGGTTGGTAGTCGGGTCTTGAAACACCATCCCCAAGCGTTGAGCGCGGAAACGTTGCAGCGCCCCCCCGCTTTTGGTCAGCACTTCTTCGCCCTCGAATAGCACGCTTCCGGTTAGAACACCATTCGGAACAAGATGCGCGATGCTCAGGGCGGTCATGGTTTTGCCGCTGCCGGTTTCGCCTACGATTCCGAGGATTTCGCCGCGCTTCAGCGTCAGATCAACGCCATCCAGCACGCGGGAAACGCCGTCAAAGCCGCTAAATTCCAGCTTCAGGCCGCGAATTTCGACAAGAGTGTCTGCCATTTACCGCCTCGTCTTGGGGTCGAGAATATCGCGCAGGCCGTCGCCGAGCAGGTTGAAGCCGAGTACCGTCGTGAACATGGCGACACCCGGCACGATGGATGCCCACCACGCCTGCCGCAGCAGCCCGCGCCCTTCACTAATCATCACGCCCCACTCTGGCGTGGGCGCTTGCACCCCCACACCGATGTAGCCCAGCCCCGCCGCCACCAGAATCGCAAAGCCAATATCCATCGAGGCTTTGACAATCACCGCCGAGAGGATGTTCGGCAGGATGTGGCGAAAAATGGTGTGCCAGCGTCCGCCGCCCAGCGCCCGCGTCGCCTCGATGAACTCGCGCTCGCGCAGCGACAGCACCTGCCCGCGAGTTAGACGGGCATACCCCGGCCACCACACCAACGCAATCGCCACCATCGCGTTCACCATGCCGCTACCCAGCGCGGCGGCCATCGCCATCGCCAGCAGCAACGCCGGAACGGTCAGGAAAATGTCAGTGATCCGCATAATCACTTCGTCCACCCAACCGCCGAAAAACCCGCTGATCGCGCCTAATGGAATGCCGATCAGCATGGCGATTGCCAGCACGACGAGGCTGATAACCAGTGAGGTGCGCGTGGCGATCACCGTGCGGCTGAACACATCACGCCCCACATCATCCGTGCCCAACACATAGGTTTCGTTGGGGGCGGTCAGCCGCGCTTCCATGCGCGTGTTGCCGGTGGCATCTTCGGGGAACGGAACCAGTTCCGGGCCGATCACCCCGGCGAACAGGATGAACACCACCATCACCAGCCCGATCACCGAAAGCGGACTCTGGCGCAGGCGATACAGCGCCAAGCGCAGGGATTTGTTCCCTGCCGGGGGTGGCGGCGGGCTGCCGGAACGGGGAAAGCTGGTCTGAATGGTCATGACGTGTATTTAATTCGCGGATCGAGAACCAGATAAAAGAAGTCGGTGACGATGTTCACCAGCACAATCGCAAAGCCCGTCAGCAGGGTGACACCCATCAACGGCACGAAATCTTTGGTCAGCGCGGCGGAAACGGCATAGTTGCCGATGCCCGGCCAGCTAAAGATATTCTCGACCAGCACCGAGCCGGTCAGCGTGTAGCCGAAGAACAAACCGACCTGTGTCAGCGTATTCAAAGACGCATTTTTGAGCGCGTATTTCAAAATCAGCACTGAAGTGGGGATGCCCACAGCGCGAGCCGTGCGGATATAGTCCGTCCCTAGCACATCCAGCAAATCGGCGCGTACCGTCCGCGCAATCGTCGCCAAAGCCCCCAGCGACAGGCAGAAAGCCGGTGCGATCATGTAGCGCAGCGCCGTCCCGAACGCCTCGAAATTGAGCGTGAGCAGCGCGTCCACCGTGTACATACCCGTCAGCGTAGGCGGCGGGTGCAGCAGGCGGTCAAAGCGTCCGGTGAAGGGCAGAATGGTCAACGTGAAGGCCAGTATCAGTTGAAGCACAATCGCCAACCAGAAGTTGGGAATGCTGACCATGCCGAGGCTGAACACCCGCGAAATCTGGTCAGGTAGGCGATCACGATAGACCGCCGCCACCAGCCCCAACGGAACGCCTAGCAGCACGCCGATCAGCAGCGCCGCGAGGACGAGTTCCAGCGTGGCGGGGAAATAACGCGCCAGATCAGGCCCCACATCGCGCTTCAGCACCACCGATGTCCCCAGATCGCCGCGCAGCAAATCGCCCATATAGCGCACATACTGCTCGACCAGCGGGCGGTCATAGCCGTAACGTTCGCGCAACAATTGAATCTGCGCTTCGGAGGCGCGGGGGCCAGCCGCCAGCAAAATAGGGTCGGCGGGGATGATACGCGCCACAAAGAAGGTCAGCATCGAAAGACCGATGAGAACCACCAGCGTGAGCGCGAGACGTTGAAGGACAAACCTGACCATACGCCGCTATCCCGTGCAGACCTGAATCGGAGAAAAACCTGAATGAGATGCAGAAAGGGGCGCAGTCTGATGATTGCGCCCCTTCATCATTGAATCTTAGCCGCCGACGGCGAAGAAGTAGAAGTCTTCCATCGAACCCATCACCGGCGAGTAAACCGCCGCGTAGTTGGTGATGCGCGGCCCGACGATGTGATCTTCCGGCGTGGTGGCGAGGAACAGATTGGGCGAGTCCGCCAGAATCGCGGCGACTGCCTGATTGTACAGGTCGGCGCGAGTGGCAGCATCCACCGTCGCACGCGCCTGTTCCAGTAGTGCATCCACCGCCGGGTTGCCGTAGTGACCGGGGTTCGTCCAGTTGCCCGCCAGCGACGAGTGGAACGAAGCCCACAGGTAGTTGTCGGGATCGGCGAATGCCGTGCCGCTGTACAGCGGAAACAGATCGGGCGCAGTGGTCGGGTCGGCGAAGGTGGCGACGGCATCTGCCCAGCCAACGGCGGTGATGGTCACATCAATGCCGATTTCCTTCAGCGAGTCCTGAAGCACCAGACCCGTGCGGCGTTCATCTTCCAAACCGGTCACGTACACATATTCCAGCGCCGTGCCATCCGGGTAAGCCGAAGCCGCCAGCGCCTCACGCGCTTTGTCCAGATCGCGGTTGTACATCGGCTGCGCGTCACCGGAGAGCGACGGCGGCAGCGGGCCAGCCAGACGGCTGCCACGACCACCCCAGATCGCCAGCATCGCGTCATAGTCGGTGGCATATGCAATCGCATGACGCAGATTGACATCGGCTGTCGGGCCATCCACCGTATTCATCTTGACATCGTACACGGTCAGCGTCGGGCCGGGGGCGCCCATGATGCCGTTCACGCCATCCAGCGCCACCGCATCATCCACCGACATCCAGTCCACGAAATCGGCCTCACCGCTTTCGATACCCAGACGGCGGGTGGAGGATTCGCGGGTGACGACGCGAGTTACTTTGGTGGCATAGTTTTCGTTCGGCCAGCCGCGCCAGTAACCCGGATTAGCGGTGAACTCATACGATTCACCGGGCAGCCAATTGGAAATCATGTACGGGCCAGACCCCGCCGAAGCGTTGGTCAGGTAGGTCACGCCGTCATCATCACCCTTATTGGCTTCCACCACCGCCGGATTGACGATGAACAGCCATGTTAGAATGTCGAGGAACGGGCCATAGGGCTGATTCAGCACGAACTGGACGGTGTTCGCGTCCACAGCGGTCGTACCACCGGGCGACAGCACGCCGGTGAACAGACCGGCAGCACCCTGCCCCACGCGCAGCAACCGTTCAGCCGAGTAAACCACCGCATCGGCGTTTACCGGGCTGCCATCCTGAAACACCGCATCCTGACGGAGCGCAACCGTATAGGTCTTGCCATCGTCCGACACAGTGTACGAATCCGCCAGCCACGGCTGCACGGTGGGCGGGTTGCCGACATAGCGGAACAGCGAGTCGTAGACCTGCTTCAAAGTGCTGCCAATCGCCTGATCGAACCCGACTGCCGGATCAATCGTGTACAGTTCAACCAGCGAATACATGACGACAGGACGTTCTGCATCCTGTGCGCCGACGGCGGAAACCGACAGCACCGCCATCAAAACCACCATCACCAACAGACTTAACGAACGTAGACGCATCGCAGACCTCCCATAAAACATCTTCTAATCATATTGCTCGCTTTGGAGCAGAATCTCGCCGGTCATCGTGCCACGCGGGAGATTGGCAACATGCCAGATCATCTCCGCCACCGTTTCGGCACTGATGACAAGATTCCGTGAGTAATCCGGCGTGGCGGCCCACCGCATGGGGGTATCCACCGGCCCCGGACAGAGCGCGGTAACGCGAATCCGTTCCGGGCGCAACTCAACCGCCAACGAACGGGCAAACCCCACCACGCCCGCCTTCGCAGCCGAATAAGCCGCCACACCGCCATATCCGCGCAGCGCCACTTTGGAGGACAGCAAAATAATACTGGGGTTGCTGCTGGCACGCAGAAAGCGCAGCAGATTGTGCGTGGAGACAAACACCGTGCCCAAGTTGATGTTGATAATGCGGTTGAAATCCGCGAACGTGGTCACGTCGAGGGGCTTTATCATGGCCTCCCCCGCGCAATGAACCAGCACATCTAGCGCGACTTGCTCCGCATCGAGATAGGCGACCAGCGCATCCAGCGCGTGTTCCTGCGTCAGATCAGCCTCGAACACATGGCAGCGCCCACCGGCAGCGGCAATTTCGTCAGCCACCGCCTGCAATTTCGCCTCGGTGCGCCCGACTAGATAGACGGTGGCACCCTGCGCCGCCATCAACAACGCGGCGGCACGTCCCATCCCCTGTCCGGCTCCAACAATAACGGCATTTTCGAGGTTCACAAAACCTGCCTCGATTTCATAAAAGAAAACTTTGTTACAATTCAGTGGTTGCTGAGTAATGTTTTGTGAGTATAGTGAAAGCAACGATTTCTGTCAACAAAGTTGCTGGCATTGGATTAAAGCGTGCTGAAAACCAAAGATGTTACATTCGGTAGTGTGTTACGGCAGTTCCGTCAGCGCGAAGGCATCGGCATTTTCGATCTTGCGGTGCGCTTGGGCTGGAAAGGCACGGGGCCGGTCATTGAGCTAGAGAAGAACCGGCGGCTGCCACGCCCTTCCACCATAGACCGCCTCGGCGTGGCGCTGCACCTCACCCCGTCCGACATCGCCTATTTGCGCGGGCTGGCAGGCTACGGCAACATCACCCGCCTGCCCCCCAAAGAGCAGATCATCGCCGTGCTGGACGCGGTGGCGGAACAAGTGCGCGATTATCAGTTCCCGCTGTATATCACCGACTTTCGCGGCCTGTACTGGATGATAAACGAAAACGAAATCACGCTACACGGGACAGACTACCGTTCGCTCGAAGACTCGATGCAGAATTACCTCACCGTGTTCGATGCCATCTTCGACTCGCGGCGGGATGTGCGCGGGCGGCTCGTCAACTGTGACCAGATCGAACGGGAACACATTTTCCGCTTCAAAGCGCGGAACGCCTTCCGGCGGCACGAAGCCTTTTACTGCCAGTACCCCAACCTGATGGCTGAACGCCTGCTGCCGGAGGATTACGAACACTTCAAACAGGTGTGGGAACAGGTGGTGCTAGAACTGGGGCAAAACAAGCTGCTCTATCCCTTCGGCAATATGCAGCACAGCAGCATTGACCTGACCATTTCCATCCCCGACGGGCAGATGTTCAAATTCCAGCGCGTCGAGCAGCAAATCCTGCATGTGGATGGCCTGTTCGACCTGATTTACTACCGTCCTGTAGGGACGGGTGCGGAACAGGATGCGGTGTACCGCTATTTTGAGGCCAACCGCCCCCAAGCACTTGCCCATCTGCGTCTGTGGGAAATGGTGGATATTGATACGCTGATCGCAGTCTACAATTCGGATGATGCGCCATCATAACGGATCGGGGGTGGCGGGATAAGCTGAGATCGGTAGTATAGTGGGCCAGCGTGATCTATTCAGCCTTCAGCCGGGATACACCCGGATCATCGAGGTTAGTCTATGAACCGTCTGATGCGTTTTTTGCTCATTCTCGGCGGCGCAGTCGTCGTGGCGCTCACCTTTTCATTTCCGGTCTGGCGACCGTTTTTCGTGAATGACACCGTTGCGGAAGTGTTCCCCGGTCTGACCAGCGACCAGCAAACTGCGTTTCTGGCGCTACCGCCCGATGTGCAAAAAGCCTATCAGGAATTGAGCAAAACCAATGCAGCACTGGCTTCCACGCTGGTGCAAGCCGTCCTCTCGCCTAATGTCGAAGTCTCGCAGGTGGATCAGTCCATGCCGGCCATGACCGATCCAACCGTAATTGCCACCGGTGTCTTTTCCGAAATTGATGTTATCCACAGCGGCAGCGGCAACGTGCTTTTGTACCAGCTACCCGACAACAGCCGGATCATGCGCTTTGAAAACTTCCGCGTCACCAATGCTCCTGAACTGCATGTCTATCTCACACGCAATCCAGCGCCGCGCACGCTGGAAGAAATCGGGAATGACTATATTGATCTGGGGCCGCTGGTGGGGAATGTGGGTAGCCAGAACTACACCGTGCCTGCCGAGGTGGATTTCAGCCAGTATCAGGGCGTGGTGATCTACAGCCCGGTCATTGCGGTCATCTTCAGCACAGCGAACATCAGTTAGCGGCACACCGTTTACCAGCCGCCGTGCCGCCACAGGCCGCCCACCATCGTCGCCTGCACCTGCACATGCAGCAGGTCGGCGGGGGGGATGCGGTACGGGTCACGGTCTAGCACGACCAGATCAGCCAGATAGCCCTCGCGCAGCATCCCCAAGTGATGCTCAAGGCCGCTGGCGTAGGCTGGCCCCTGCGTGAACCCGCGCAGCGCCTCGTCCACCGTCAGCCGCAGGTCGGGATACCACCCGTCCGCCCCCGGCGAACCATCGGGACGCTGGCGCGTGATCGCTGCGTGAATGCCTTTGAACGGCTCGAACGGCTCAATCGGCGAATCCGACCCGAAGGCCACCCTTGCGCCGCGATCAATCTGCAAACGCGCATTGTAGCTCCAGAGGGAACGCGCCCCCCAGTAGCGGTTGGCCGCGTCCATATCCGAGGTGGCGTGCAGCGGTTGCATGGAGGCGATCACATCCAGTTCCGCGAGGCGACCCGCGTCATCAGGATGGATGAGCTGCACATGCTCGATGCGATGGCGGCGCTGTGCGGGGGTTTCGCCCCGCGCCGCTTCCTGTCGGCGCACTTCGGTGTACACATCCAGCACATCATGCACAGCGCGATCACCGATGGCGTGAATGGTGGAAGGCAGTCCGGCGGCGCTGGCCTGACTGACCAGTTCCAGCATTTCCTCTTTGTCCACCGTGACGATGCCGAAGTTGGTCGGTTCGCCATCATAGGGCTGAATCATGGCGGCGGTACGCGGGCCAAGCGCACCGTCCGCGAAAATCTTCAGTGCGCCGATGCGTATCCACGTATCGCCAAAGCCACCGCGCAGCCCGGTATCAAGCGCCGCCTGTAGCCATTGTTTATTGACATGCTTCAGAACGCGCAAGCTCAATTCACCGCGTTCGCGTAGCACCTGTAACCCGCGCAGACAGCTTGGCTCATCAAAATCGTGGAATCCCGTCATTCCGCTGGCGAGCGCCAGCTTTTGCGCCACCCGCATTTCACGGGCGATCTGCTCCGGTGAAGGCGGCGGGATGCGGTCTGCGACCAACCCCATCGCATTCTCCAGCAGGATACCGGTTGGTTCGCCCTGCGCGTCGCGCACGATTTCGCCGCCTTCGGGGTCGGGCGTGCTGGCACTGACGCCGCACAAACGCAACGCGGCGCTGTTCACCCAACCGGCATGACCGGATTTTGCGCGTAGATACACGGGATGATGGGACGCAACCTGATCGAGATCGGCAGCCGTTGGGAAGGCTTTGTCCGGCCACAAGTCCTGAAACCAACCATGCCCCATCAGCCAGTCGCCGTTGGGTACGCGCTTGGCGAACTCAGCTACGCGCTCCTGTGCAACGGCTTTGGTCGGCACTTCAAACACGTTGACCTGATGCAGCGCGCGCGAGGTCATCTCCCAATGCAGATGCGCGTCGGTCAGGCCGGGAATCACCGTCTGCCCATTCAGGTTATCGCGGCGGGTATTTGCGCCCGCCAGCGCCAGCATGTCGTCGTCCGAACCGCAAGCCGCGATTCGATCACCATAAACAGCCAGCGCGCTCACAAAGGGGCGCGCAGGGTCGAGGGTAATGATATTGCCGTTGTGAAGAATACGATCAGGCTTCAAGGCCGCGCACCTCATCAAGCGCCTGCTGCACTTCGTCCGCACGCGGCGCACTTTCCAGCCCCACCCGCGTGACCGAAGTCGCAGCCAACCGCGCCGCCACCTGCACCGCCACCGTCAAATCAGGGCTGAGGACATGTTGAGCGCACAGCAAGCCCGCCGCGAACACATCGCCCGCGCCGGTAGGATGAACCATCTCCACCAGCGGGGTCGTATACGAAATCGGCTGACCATCGCGGTAGTACGTCCCGCCGCGTTCGGCACGGGTCACGAACAGGTGAGGCACCGCGCCTGCGAACTCGGCTTCCAGTTCGGGCGCTTCGGTGATGTCTTCTTCGCTGAACACGACAATATCAATCGCCTTCAGCACTTCGCGGTCGAACCAGCGTTTGAAATGCACGCGCCCATCGGCATCCCAGCGGCGCAACCAGCCTTGCAGGGTGAGCAGCACCATCGCGTTCGGGAAGTCATACGCGATCTGCGGTTCTACTTCGTCAGTCAACGGGGCGAGATGCACCAGCGGCGCACTCCGCCAGCTTGCCGGAATATCAGCGCGGGTGATCTTGGAGGCCACCTCGCGCAAATACTGGACGCGCCCGCCGGGGCCATAGATGTTCTCAAACGTGCTGGTGGCCTCGCCGGGCAGAATCACCAGTTCATCGGCATACGGCTGGAGACCTTCCAGCAGCGGTTCGCCGGGGGCGGCGCTGGTGAGTACGCCGGTTTTCAGGCCAAACGACTGCACCACACGCGCCGCGTAAGACACCGTGCCGCCCAACATGCGCCCTTGCGGGGTCAAATCAGCCGTCAGATGTCCGATCAACAAATATTCAGGTGTCATTCGCTGCCTACTTCGGAATAATCGTGACTTTGCGCGAGTTCCCCTCGCCCACGCTCCGGGTCTGAACGTCTTCACGCGCCCGCAGCGCCATGTGAATGATGCGCCGTTCATACGGGGGCATCGGCTCCAGCGTGACAGTGCGCTGACTGCGCGCCGCTTGATCGGCCATGCGAATCGCCAGATCGTGCAGCATCTTGGAACGACGCGCTTTATACCCCGCCGCATCCACCACGATGTTCGCACGGTGCTGAAGTTCGCGGCTGGCAATCAAACGGGTGATGTACTGCAAAGCGTTGAGCGTCTCGCCCCGACGCCCGATAAGTGCATTCATATTCGGGCCGGTGATGTCCAGCAACCAGGGATTGCTGTTGTCTTCGGGTGCAGGTGTAATCGCCCGCCGCACCACAATCTCGGAACGGCGAATTTGCATCCGTTCCAGCAATTCTCCCAGCACGACCTTGCCCACTTTGGCGTCTTCGTCCATCTCGGACTCGTCGGTAATCACCAGCATATCTTCCAGCAGCGAGAGCGCCTCTTCGTCGCTCTCCTCCGGGGTGATCTCGTCAGTGGCAACCGCAACAGATGGCGCAGGCTTGCTGACCGGCGTTGGCTTGCTCACAGAAACCGGCTCAACAACGGGCGTGCTGACCACGCTCGTACTGGGAACGATACTACGAAACAACTTCAACCGAACACGGGCAGGATGTGCGCCAATACCGAACACGCCCCGGCTCGGCTCCTCCAACACTTCCACGATCACATCCGATGGGGAAACACCGCCCAATTCGGCCAGCCCTTTGCTGATGGCATCTTCAACAGTCTCGCCCGTAGTCTCAATCGAACGTTCGGCGCTCATGCTCTAAAGTCCTTGTTCTAAACCGCGTAAGGGGCGGGTTCCTGATGAAACAGCCGCCCCATTACACTGCGAATCTCGTCTTTATATTTGTTGACCGTAGATCATAAGCCAATCCTTGCGCTTACGCTACTTTGCCGACTTGGTTTTTGTTTTGGTCTTGGGGCCGCGTGACTTAGGTGGCTCCTTATCCTCTGCGTCCGACTTCGACACCGGCACAGATTCCACCACTTCCTCGACATCATCGGCAGTGACGCTGCTAAAACCAACCTTCGCCGCCGCCGACTTTTCGGCTTCCAACTGCGCCTTCAACGTGCGCTTGCCGCTGATGACTGGCGCACCCGCCGCCGATTTCTTGGGCAGGAAGCTGAACACATTTTCCCATTTGGCCTGCCCGTTCCACGCATACTGGAAGATGCTGACCAGATTAGACACGATGAAGTAAATGGACAACCCCACCGAAAACGACAGCGAGAACATGCCCATCATGATCGGCATGACCGTCGTCATGGATTGCGTCATAGCCTGTGCCTGACTCGGTTGACCATCGGTAGGCTGCTGCTGGGGGGGCGTAATCATCTTGGACTGCACATACGTCGTCACCAGCACCAGCGCAGGCAGCACCAGCGCATAGCTCGGATTGGCAGTCGGCGCTTGCGTGAGATCCATCCCTATCCAAACGTTATTCAGCGGCACCAGTTGATCCAGCCCCGACACCAAAAAACGCCCGGAGAGGTCAATCAACTGAAGCGGGGTGGCCGCCAGCGCATGATTGATCGCCTGATACAGTCCGATCCAGATCGGGAACTGAATGAGCAGCGGGAGGCAACCGCCCAGAGGATTCACGCCTTTTTCACGATACAGGCGCATCTGTTCCTGAGCTAGTTTTTCGCGGTCATTCTTGTACTTGTCTTGCAGCCGCTTCATTTCGGGCTGAAGTTCTTGCATGATTTTGCTCGAACGCATCTGTTGTGCGCTCAGTGGGTACATAATCACGCGAACCGCAATCGTGAACAGAACAATCGCCACCACCGCGCTGTTGCCGAATACCGAATACAACAGCGTTAAGACGGTAATGAACGGATTGAGGATGAGATCCCACATGAATTACCGCACTCCTCCGCCTTTACTGGAAGGCGTATAACCACTTGTTTTCGCCATTATCCAGCGTGTAGGCGGCCATAAGCTGCCCGGTTGATAGGGTCGTCACGACCACATACGGCTCTGCAATGTCCACCTGATCTTCAGGGCGGATGAGCAGCAAATCCGAGAGAATCTGCGCGGGCAGTTCGCGTACCAGCGGCGCACCTTCCGAGTCGATGATCGAAGAACCATCATCGCGGTTCAGCCAGTACACCTTCTGGTCGCGGGCAGCCACCAGCACCCGATCTTCATATACCAGCGGGGTCGCACGAATAGCTCCGGCGGCCAGCTTAGAACGCTTCCACACTTCGCTCAACCCGTTGGTGGTATCCAGCGCATAAACGCTTCCACCCAGATCACCGATGTACAGAATGTCGCCTACGATAGACGGCGAACCCCATACCCAGTCATCCGTCGCATAGTCTTTCGTGATTTCCCCTGCCAACGACACCTCGAATACCTTGCGGGCAAACGAGCTAATGTACAGTCTCCCGTTGTGCAGCACCGGCGTAGCGGTCACAGCGCCGTTCAAATCCAGCTTCCATTGCAAATCACCACTGGCGGCATCCACTGCGTAGAGGAAATGATCCAGCGAGGAAATATACAGCGTGCCGTTATCCAGCAGCGGCTTCGACCAGACGCCGTGTTCGGTCGTAAACGCCCAGACCACATCGAAGGTGTCCCGATCCAGAGCCACCACATCTTTTGAATTCAGCCCGATGTAGATGCGCTGGTCGTCCATCACCAGATCAGCCACCGTATGACCGGTGCGTCCGGCAATCGTGGTGCCCTCCGCGCCGGTTGAACGCGGAGCCGAGGCATTAATCTCATAGATGTGTTGATCCCACGAGATCGCCAAGAACTGATCCTTGCCGTCCACCTGATATTGCACGGGCAGCGAGAAGAACTGCCGCGCTGCGCCATCTACCTTATACTGCCACACAAGCGGATTACCATTTTCGTCGCTGCGCGGCTGGCAATCCTGCGGGTCAAGCAAGACTGTTCCCTTACCGTCGGCAGGATTTACTTGCACAATGAACTCGTTATAAGCCACCAGAATCGAAGTGGATGTCTGATCGTTACAACTGGTTTGAATCAAACTCACAGCAGGCCAGCTTGTACCCAGAGGGGCAGGGCCACAGGCTGCCGCCAGAAGCATCAAAGCCAACGCAACCAACAGAACCGTGCGCCGCGTCAGCAGAGAACGATTGCTCAACAGATTACTCCTCACGTTCGGGGACAGGATCATATCCACCTTGATGGAATGGATGGCAGCGCGAAATGCGTTTCATCCCCATCCAGCTCCCTCGAATGACACCGTAACGCTCGATTGCCTGATAGGTATACATCGAACAGGTCGGCTCATAAATACATGCGGAAGGCAGCAGTGGGGAAAGATAACGCTTGTAAAGCCGGATAAGACCTAACGCCACGGCTTTCATGAGGGTTTGCTTTCTACTCCGATGATGCCCGCCCGTTCTAGACACACACGAACGCTGCGCTGCACCTCTGTAAAAGGCTGCTGCACCAGCGCCGACCGGGCAATCAAAGCGACATCGTAACCGGGTTGAAGTTGAGGATGGAAGGCGCGTACCACTTCACGCAGCACACGGCGCATCCGGTTGCGAACAACCGCACCACCTAATGCCTTGCTGGTCACGAAACCATACCGGTTATGCTCAAGCCGGTTTGGTGCCACGCTGACCAGCAGCCCCCGCACACTGTAGGATTGTCCTTCAGCACGCAAATGGGCAAAATCGCGTGAGTCCCGCAGGCGGTATTGCCGTTCCATCCCCGAATGACTTAGGCTTTCCAGTTGACTTTCTTCACATGGTTCGGGGTAACAGTCAACTGATGACGACCACGACGACGGCGGGCATTCAAGACCTTCTGCCCGTTACGAGTCTGCATCCGCTGACGGAAACCATGAACGCGCTTACGGCGGCGAATTTTGGGCTGCCAAGTCCGTTTGGTTGACATTCGCTGTAATCCTCGCTAGAGATGAATTCTCAAACCGAATTTGAGGGGTAAGTATATAACAGGCGTCAAGGCGTGGTCAACCCAACGCTTGCATCAGATGATTGATTGTGGGTATACTTGCACTTCGGTACCCATTCTGCCGTAATGTAAGGCCTTTTGTTTCCCCCGCACAGCCACTTGGAGTTTGATCTGATGAAGCCAAGCCTTCGCTGGGCGCGCAATTTCTCAGTCGAGAAGCAAGACATCGAATATCTCACGAATCTGCTCTTAGAGCGCGAAACACCCCTCGACACAGAAACGTTAGCACGCGCCCTCATTCAAGAACGCATCAACAAGGAAGCCGCTGTACTGCGTGAACGCTACGAAGGGGCGCGGCTATACAACCCGTCTCTCACCTACGCAGTCGGACAGCGCGTGATCTTCACCGAATTTGACTACGCGACGGCTGTGGTTCAGAACACCCGCATCGGCAATAACACGGACTACGGCGAGTTCACCGTGATCGGCGTCAAGTTCGATAGTGACGACTTGAACACCGCCCGCAAACTACGCGAGTTTGCATCGGCGCTCACGGCTTCTCATGCCCTGAGCGAAACGGATGAACAGGCCGACACGTTCCTGACCATGACCGATCTTGATCTGGAAAGCATCATGGAAGTTGCCCATGATGAGATCGTCGAAAAAGTCGCCAACGGCCTTAAATCCTCCGCCGACCTCATTCACATGGCACGCAAATGGTTCCCGCGTGACCTGCTGATGGATGCCAACATCGGGCATCTCAATCTGGCAGAAGCCGTTCTGGACATCGCTGGCGGCGGCCCGATGCAAACCAGCGAGATGATCGAGCAGATTGGCGGGCTGGGTAAAGCCCCGCTGGAACTCCAGATTTTCTCGCTCAATTACGCGCTGAACAAAGACAGTCGCTTTGATGAAGTCGGCCCTAGCGGCGAAGTGCTGTGGCATCTCACCCGGCTGGAACCGCAGGATGTTCAACAAACCCCGCCCATGCTGCGCTATACGCCGATTGACTATGATCGTTCGATTTTGAGCGCGGCGCTGCTGGCGTTGGAATCCGAAATCGAGGATGAGCATTCAGCGATTGATCCTGCGAAAGTGCCGCAGGAAATCGGAACCGTGACCATTCCCCTCACCTACCCGCATCGTCGGCTTGGCACACTCCCCTTAAGCCAGCACACCAGCGCGATTTTCCCCACCGCCCGCCAGACTCCGCGTGTATGGTTCACGCTGGTAGATGGTCAGGACGGGGAAGAATATCCGGCGTGGGCGGTTCGCAAGGATCGCTATGTGTTCGGTCTGGGAAAGTTCTACCGCAAGCACAAGCTGCCCATCGGGGCGTATGTCTCGGTCGAAAAGAGTGGCGAACCCGGCAAAGTGATCGTGAATTTCCGGGGTTACAAACCCCGCACCGAATGGATTCGCTTGATCGTACCCAAGCAGGACGGCGGAATCACATTCGAGAATCAGAAACGAGCCATCGGCGCAGAGTATGACGAACTCATGATCCTCGGCGCGGATGATCTTGCCGGTGTGGATGCGGCCTTCCAAACCGCACAACACAAAAAATCGAGTTTGGCGTCCATCCTGCGTAACCTGATTCCGCCGCTGGGCGCACTCACCCCGCAGGGAACGGTACACGCCAAAACGCTTTATAGCACCGTCAACATTCTGCGGCGCTGCCCGCCCGGCCCCATTTTCGCCACACTGGCCGCCAATCCTGATTTCCAGAACGTCGGTGGCGATTATTGGAAATTGAGTGGGGATTAAGGGCATGTACTGGTTGAGTTGTATTGAATGGAAAACATGCCATGTCCGGTAGACCAAGTTTCCTGAACAAACCAACGCTTGAAACCAAGTTTCACATTGACTACAGCTGGTGGGAAAAAAGTTCCGAAGATTTGCGCACCTATCTGCTCAGTCATTTGCTGCCCGAACAACGTGAACGCCTGAGCCAGACCACAGAAGCGCGGCGGGTGGACTACATTGACCCGGAAACAGGGGAAGTGTTCGAGCTAGACGAACTCGGTCTGGCGATCCAGATTGCTGCCGATGATCCCGATTTCATCAACCCGCAAACCTCGCTGGTGGACAGCGTGTTTCGCGTGTTTCTGGCAAACGGCAATCTGCCCCTCAACCCGCACGAACTCGAAGAAGAAACCGAACGTGCGGCGGCCACCATCTTGAAAACCTTCGGCGGCACGACCATTTACAAAGGCATCCGCCCCATCCTGAACAAAGACTAATCGCGGACAAAAAAACAGGAGCGCGTCACACAGACTGCGCTCCTGTTGCTTCTCGCGTTTTTGTGTTCCCCGTCACGGGCAGGTATCGCGGCACAATTCGTACACGGTCACGCCGGCAAACTGCGCCACATCCCCCACCGCATATTCGGACAGAAACAGCCCTTCGAGGACACCCTTCGGGTCGGTCTGCCATGCGCGAGTCTTGACCAGCCACAACCGACCATCCGGTGCTGCCTGCTGCGCTTCCGCAAAGATGCTGACCGCAGGCCGCGTGGGGAGATTGGACACGATCAACCGATCACTCCCCAGATACCAGCGCACCGCATTCCCTACCGTAATCGTCACAACGCCATCTTCAGGACGCATCTGCGCCGCCAGATAACGCGCTGCCCCGCGCACATCCTCTTTGGCGTAACGCGGATCGGTATTCAGGTTGAACAACGACAGCGCATTGGCGATCAACAAGAACGACATCAGGGCGATTCCCAACCATCGGGGACGCATCTGCACAGCACCATGCGCGAGCAGGATCAGGAATGGCGGCGCGCAAAACAGAATATAGCGCACATTAAAGGTCAGATCGGGGCGAAGCAGCGGAACGCCGACCGCCGCAAAGGGCGGTAGAAATATCCACAGGAACAAAAGGGCGAACTTAGTCCGATCCTGCCGCCACAGCGCCACCGATCCGGTCACAAACAGCACCAGCACCACCCCGGTCAGCCCGACCAAAATCGGCAAATAGGCGTTCAGGGCTTGCAACGCATCAAGGCGAATCTCGTTCACCGAAGGCCCTATCGAATACCCGCTGGCGAAAGTGAAAAAGGCATACGGGAAGCCGAGCAAGATATTGGCGCGTTCGGTTCCGATTCGCTTGGCAGGCGTGTTCACCAGCACATACAGCCACGGCAGATAGCCCATAGCGATCACGGCATTTGCCCGGAACCACTGGCGAAAATACTTGCGCTGGCAGATCAGATAGTGTAGCACCAGCAGCCCCAGCATCATCACAGCATACAAATGGGTATAGAGCGCGAACAGACTGGTGAGTACAAAAACTCCCCAGCGGCGGCGGGTGGGGCGCTCCAACACTGCCCCATAGGTATAGGCCACCAGCAGCGTAGATAACACCTGCTGGCTGTACATCCGCATATCCTGCGCGTGCCACACCAACGCCGCCGACAGGCCGACTAGCAGCGCCGCCATCAGCGCGGTTTTTAGCCCCAACAAGCGGCGGGACAGGCTAAACACGACCGCCACGCTCAACATATCCTGCAACACAGTGGGGAAGCGCAGAATAAACTCCGACCGCCCCACTTGAAGTACAAGGCTCATCAGCGCGTAGTAAGCCGGCGGGTGCGTATCCCAATCCAACAGGTTGCGTGCATAACGAATCGTCTCGATCTCGTCATACCAAAAGCTCTGAGCATCCAAACGGAATAGGCGAACGGCGAACGCCAGTAGCAGCATGAGCGTCACGCTTACATACACCCACATGTGAACGCTTGGTTTAGAGAGTGATGATCGGGCAGCACTCATTAGCGGGCGCTGTGCCGCGCCTGCCTGCCGGGGTAAATTCATTTGGCACCGCGTCCAACCAGAACCGCCGGCACAGTCAAAAACAGTATCTTCAAATCCATCCAGATGGATTTGCGCTTCACGTATTCCACATCCAGTTCTACCATCTGATCCAGCGTCCCACGCCCGCGCAAATTAATCTGCCACCAGCCTGTAATGCCGGGAACGGCATCCAACCGCTGATAATGTTCAGACTGATAAACCTCGGTTTCATAGACAGGAACCGGACGCGGCCCCACCAGACTCATATCGCCTTTCAGCACGTTCAACAGTTGGGGCAGCTCATCCAGACTGGTCGCCCGCAAAATGCGCCCGACGCGGGTCACACGCGGGTCGTGCTTGGGCTTGACCACCTTTTCCTTATCACTTCCATCGGTGAGCGCACCACTCGCCCAATTCTGCACCCACTGTTTATGCGCCTGATCGTTGGCCTGCGGGTTATGGTACATCGTGCGGAACTTGTACATCGTAAACTGGGTCGTCACCAGAATAGGCGCCTGACCGGACAGCACAAAGATGCGTCGTCCTGCACGATTCTGGCGGTAAATCACAGGCCCCGGCGAATCGAGGCGGACGATTAAAGCCACAATAAGCAGCACCGGAGAAACAAGAATCAGCGCGAACAGAGACAGGAAAATATCCATCTGTCGCTTAATCAGGTTATACAGCGGATTTTCGCGCACTTTGACGAGTGACTGCGGCACCCAATGCTGATGATTCGCCCGCCGCCCCAGCGAACCGATCAGGAGCAGCAGAATCTTCATATCCAGTCTGAATGAGTAGTTGCGGATGTAATACAAATCGGCCTCGAACATGGCGGTGCGCGTCCCAATATCCCCGCGAGTCACCTGCCACCACCCCAGAATGCCCGGACGCATATCGAATCGCGCCAAATAAAGATCGGGGATCGGAACATCGTCCAGCGTTTCAGGGCGAATCGGGCGCGGGCCGATGAGCGACATATCGCCGCGCAGCACATTCACAAATTCCGGCAAGCTATCCAGACTGAATTTTTGCAGGAGATACCCCACCCGCGTAATCCGTTGGTCGAGCAAGCGCGGCACGTTCGGGTCAGCATCCGCCGCCGTGCGAAAATGGAACAGATCGAATTTTTGGATTGAAGCCTTCAAATCACCATCGGGGCAGGTTCGTTTGCCGTAACGGGTTTCCCGTACATAAATCGGTAATCCAGATTCCATCCAGACCAAAAAGGTAATCAACAACAAAAGAGGACTCAGAAGGATGAGAATGGCGGACGCAATAATCAAGTCCGACAACCTTTTCACGAGGCTTCTCTCCCTATAAAATGGATTAATACACTCTTAGTTCGATAGTAGTTCAAAAAGACAGGCGAATTGGCAAAACGAAACATCAATGAGGCAAAATCAATTGTTCCGCTACAGGAACCTATCTTTAACACAATTCGTCATCCATTCAATATAGCACACAAACTAAACGTTTTACCTTGCCCAATACTAAAGATTTTATCTCAACAGTCTGTGCATGAGATAGCAAATTCTGTCACAGCTTGAGCAAGTGAGGAATATGACAAAAGTCACCAGAACAGTTTTTCATTAAAACCATGAACCGGTGAACACATTCTATAGGGGGTTAGCGGCGCACCGAACTCGCAATACGCCGGTAGGTGTGGCGAGCGCCGCGCAGCGCCATCGAAAAAGCCATGACGTTCTCGGCGGGGGGCATTCCCGATAATCCGGCTTCATCCAACCGGAACGCATCAGCGCCTAAGTGCTTCCCGGTCAGAGCAAGATCGTGCATCACGGCGGACGGCGCACCTTCGACCGATCCGGTCACGAACAGCCACGCCAATCGGCGCTGCTGATGCACCACATCTACCAACGCCGCCGCTTTATCGGCTTGCCAACCCTGCTTACTTCCCGGCATCGGCAACCCCACCCCGTCACAACCGGCATCGAGGAGTGCTTTGATTTCATCTGCGTACACGCGAAGGCTTTCGGAATCACGCGGGGCGGGGTTGGAAAACGTTGGCACGCCCACCACGAGGATATGATCCTGCCACATCTGCTTAATTTGTCCGGCAACCACCGCCTGTAACGCAGGTGTGCCACCCTGTCGGGGTCGGGAGTACAAAAAGAGGATTTGAGCGCCCTGTGCCACAATTTCGGACACGCTGGCATCACTCACCACGCGCCCGCCCAGCAGTTCGGCGCTGCGAGCGTCCGCGCTTATCATATTCACGCCAATCGGACGCCCTAGCATACGCCGGTACTGGAACAGGGGGCGGTCACTTAACAGCGCAGAGTCTACACCCGTGATGCGCGGCATAAACGGGTCGTACTGATCCAGCACCACGATATCCGCACCCATCGCCGAAACCAGTTCGCCCTGAGATATTCCCTCTACAGGAGGCTCGGCGGAGCAAATCACCTCCGCCGCCAATGTGCGTCCTTCAGCCAACCGGATCGATTCAGCCAGTTCATCAGCCGTCATCAGCTCAAAATCACTGGCAACCGCGTCCAGAAGCCGCTTGACCATCGTTTATTTCCCCCGTGCAGCCCGCATCAACGCAGCAGTGCGTTCACGCGAAACCGGATTCGTCACCTTACCATCTTGTTTTAGAGCAGAACCCACAATTGCGCCATCTGCCGTTCGCAGCATATCCACCACCGTGTCTACAGTCGTGCCGCTGCCGACAATCACGGGCAAGCGCGAATGCGCCTTCACCGCCGCCACGTCATCTAGCGGGGTGGCACTGCCTGTCGCCGCGCCGGTCACAATCAGCGCATCTGCGCCCGCCGCCTGCGCATCCTTCGCCGAAGCGGTCAAAGGCTGCGGGGTGATATTGGTCGTGTATTTCGTCTGCACATCCGCCCACAGTTGAACGCTGCGTGCGCCCAACGCGGCGCGGTAACGGGTGATCTGCGGCGCACAGGGTTCCACCACGCCCATCGCGCTAATCACGCGATCCACAAACACTTCAACCCGCACAAATGCCGCACGGCAAGCATGTGCGATGGCAATCTCGGCCTGCCACGCATTGAACTGCACATTCACGCCCACCGGAATGCTCACCGAACGCACCACATCGCGGGTGATGGCGGCCATCAGCGCAGCCTCCGCCGCAGTTGGTTCACCGACCATGAACGGCTCATCATTGAAGTTCTCGACGATGAGCGCATCAGCGCCAGATTCAGCCAATGCCAGCGCATCAGCCAGCGCCCGTTCGTAGATGGCGTCCACATTGCCGGCAAACGCGGGAGCGCCCGGCAGCGCCAGTAAATGAACCATCCCGATAATCGGGCGTTCTACCGTAAATAGTCCTTGAAAGCTCATATCGTACTCCGATACCCCATGCGGATATGCTTGGTTTCCAGATAGCTGTCCAATCCCGGTTCGCCCAGTTCACGCCCCACGCCCGACATTTTCATCCCGCCAAACGGCCCGCGAATGTCGGTGATGTCGTTCACATTGATGCCCACACCGCCGCTGCGGAGCGCCTTTGCCGCATGAAAAGCGGTATCCAGATCACGAGTGTACACATAACTGGCGAGTCCATACGGGGTGGCATTCGCCAGTTGGAATGCTTCGGCAGCCGTCGAAAACGGCACAATCGGCGCAACCGGGCCGAAAGTTTCCTCGCGCATCACCAGCATATCGGGCTGCACATCCACCAGCACCGTCGGGCTATAGAAATACCCCTGCGGGTCATACGGTGCGCCTTCCGGCACAGCGCCCCCCACCAGCACCCGTGCGCCATACTGCACCGCGTCGCTCACCTGCACGCGCACCTTTTCGACAGCCGCCGCATTAATCATCGGCCCCATATCGGCCTGCGGTTGCTGCAATCCATCTGCCGCCACGCTCAACCGTCCGGCAATCTCCACAAACTGCTCGACAAAAGCATCAAACACCGGGGCTTGCACAAAAATCCGGTTCACGCTGATACAAATCTGTCCTGTATGCGAATAACAGCGCCGCAGCGCACCGCGCACCGCCGCACCCACGTCGGCATCAGCAAAGACCACGCAAGGGGCGCTCCCGCCCAATTCCAGCGTGGTGTGCTTCATAGTCAGCGCCGCCGTCTGCGCGATCTTGATACCCGTCGCGGTGGAGCCGGTAAACGCCACTTTGCTCACCGCCGGATGAGCCACCAGCGCCGCGCCCACCGCGCCTGCGCCAGTCACCACGTTCAGCACACCTTCTGGAATACCCGCGTCCAGAAAGGCTTGCACAAATTTCAATGCGCTCAGGGGCGCTTCCTCGGAAGGCTTAATGACGAACGAGCAGCCCGCCGCCAGACCGGGGCCAATTTTCCACGCCAGCAAATCCACCGGGAAATTCCAGGGCAGGATAGCAGCCACCACGCCCAAAGGCTGCTTCCACACAAAGCTGTGAGTAGCGCCCATATCGCCCGCGAAATGCGTCCCCTGAATCCGCCGCGCTTCATCGGCGTAGAAGTCAATCACATCGGCGCTGTACTGCACCTCTTTGTACGAATCGTTCAACGGCTTACCGTTTTCTTCGGTCATCAGACGGGCGCAGGACTCCAGATATTGCGACCGAAAAATGTCCATCGCACGGTGCATGAGCGCGGCGCGTTCGCGTCCGCTGGTGGCCGCCCAGCGCGGAAAAGCGGCTTCGGCGGCACGCACCGCCGCATCCACGTCGTCCCCGGAGGCCACCGAAATCGCGCCCATCGGACGCCCGTAAGCCGGGTTAATCACCGCGAGGGTTTCACCGCTGGCATTCGCCTGCCAGCGTCCGTTCAGCAGCAGTGTTTCGGTCGTTGCGGTCATTTCGGTCATGATGGACTCCAGTGTGCCATGCCATCAAATACCGTCTGGATCAAAGCCACTTCGCCAGCATCCCGTTCGGCGGCGTCTATAATCTCGAACGGGTCTGCATTATTGGTAATCAGGCACAGCGAAGCCGAAGCCAATCGCAAACGCGCACTCAAGATGTAAAGCAGCGAGGTTTCCATATCGAGCGCGACCACCCCTGCCGATTGCAGCAGGTCAATATCCGGCAGGCCGCGCCCCACCAATGCCGGAGCCATGCTGGGGTAAAACGCATCATAGGTCGCCGTCATCCCCGCCCGCGCTGCATGGTTGCTCACCCGCGCACTCTCCAGCAAGTGCTGCGAAAGCGTCCAATCCGGCACCGCTGGAAACGGCATTCCCAGATATGCGGGGGACGTGCCTTCAAACCGCGCCGCGCCTGTCGAAAGCACGAACATCCCCATCGGCAGCCCGATGCCCATCATCGTTCCCACGCGCACAATGGCTTTCGCGCCCAGTTGTGCCGCTTCTTCGATGGCGATAGCCGCTGATGGCGCACCAATCCCGCACGAAATCGCGGTAAAAGGCACCCCCTGTACCGTTCCATTCGCCACAAGGAACTCGCGGTTACGGGCGATGATCTGCCCGCCTTCCATCATGCCGGCGATACGTTCAATTCGCGCCGGATCGCCAGTCATCAACACACGCTCCGCAATCGAGCCGGGGGGGCAATGCAAATATAAAGAACGACTCATGAAGCACCAAAACTCTCTTGATAACGGGCTAAAAGACGATTCCATGTCGGCAGGTTGGTCTGGCAGCCGACAGCTTCCACCACGAAAGCCGCCGCCACCGCGCCCAACCGTCCACAAGTTAGCACATCATATTCACGCCAGTATCCAGCCAGAAACGCGGCGGTATAAGCATCCCCCGCGCCCGTCGTATCCACCACCCGGCAGCGCACAGCGGGAATTTGCGCCGCGCCGCCCTGCGAGAAGACCTGACTTCCGTCCGCGCCTGCCGTCAACACGATCACCTGCGGCCCCATCGTGAGCAGGTCGGTCAATGCGCTCAAGCCCATCCCCTCGACAAGGTATTTCGCTTCCAGATGATTGCAAAAGATCACACGGCTGGCCGCCGCAAATACTTCGAGCGATTCGCGGGGATAGGCGGCAATATCAGCCTTTAGTTGCCAGATGATCGGAATGTTTGCGTGAGCCACCTGTTCGACAAAAGCGCGGTTGTACGGCGCATACCCCACCGTCACCAGCCCCCACCGAACCGCTTCCAGACCTTGTAGAACGAGATCACCCTGCCAGCAGTCCGTTGCACCGGGGTGGAAAAAATTCACCATCTCGCCATCGGGCGTCCGAAACAAATAACTGGCGGGGCTGCTTTGCCCTTCCAGACGCAGCACATTCCGGCAGTCCACCCCTTCCGCCTGCAAATAGCGGGTGTAACGCTCACCGGCCTCGTCCCCGCCTAGCACCATCGCCACGCCGGTCTTGAAGCCGAATCGCTGCAAGGCCACAGCCACATTCGCGCCACAGCCGCCATACGCCGCCGCCAGCGGGTTGATCGGCTCGCCTAGCAAAGCCGTTTCGCCCCGCGATGGGATGCGTGATACCGGCACAATATGGTCGAGGCTGGGATAACCGGTTGCCAGCAAATCAAGCATGATGACTCAATTCTTCGCGCTCGGCATCCAGCAAAGCAAGCGCCTCGCTTGTCGGGATCACCCGCCCCATGTACTTGCCAATATCTTCCAGATTGGCCTCATGCAGATGCGCCTTATCCGTCGCCACGCACTCACGCGGCACCACCACTTCGTAGTTGCGCTCGAACGCATCGGTGGCGGTAGCCCGGATGCACACATTGGTCTTGGTGCCGGTCAGGAACACGCGGTCAATCCGGTTGTCGCGCAGGATCAAATCCAAATCCGTCCCGACGAACGCGCTATAACGGCGCTTAACCACATGGTATTCGTCCGGTGAAGGCTGCAAACCGGGGTCAATCTGCACCCCGATGGAACCTGCCGTCCCGTGCGGACGCACATGCTCCAGCTCCCAATCCGGCTTGCCAACACGATGCTGGTCAACCACCCAGATGATCGGAATCCCCCGCGCCCGTGCTTCCGCCACGAAATCCGCGATCACCGGAACGAGTGCCGCCGAAACCGGATTCGCCACTTTGCCGTGCTGCAAATCGGTAAAGTCGCGGATCATGTCAATCACGAGTACCGCTGATTTCATCTTACCAACCCTTTCGCCACTCTTTCCGAGCCGAGATGATCGCCAGCACCACCACCACCATCACATACGGCAACATCTGGAAAAACTGCGGCGGCGTGCTGCTGATTAGTTGAAGGCGGAATTGCAGCGCCTCGAACATACCGAATAGCAGGCAGGCCAGCGCCGCCCAGCGCGGACGCCCCGCAGCAAAGTACACTGCGGCCAGCGCGATAAACCCGCGCCCCGCTGTCATATCCTCGCGGAACAACGCCAGATCACCCACCGCCAGATGAGCGCCCGCCAGCCCGCACAGGCCGCCACCTAGCATCAACGCAAGGTACTGCCGCCGCCGCACCGGAATCCCCACCGAACGCGCCGCTTCCTCGTTCTGCCCGATGGCGCGAATGTGCGTACCGGGAATGCTGCGATACAGGAACAGCGCGGTCAGCGGCACCATCAACCATGACACATACACCAGCGGCGACTGCGAAAACACCAGCGACCCGATCACGGGAATATCGCTCAACACAGGGATATTGACCGTAGGCAAGCTCTCCAGCGACGCAGGCGATAGCGTGCCGCTGGTATCGAACAGCACCTTGAGCAGGTAGGCCGTGCTGCCAGAGGCCAGTAAGTTGATCGCCAGCCCGGACACGATCAGATTCGCTTTGAAGCGCGTCACCACCAGCGTGAACAGCGCCGCCAGCAGCATCCCGACGATGATTGCCGCCAGCACGCCCAACCATGTAGAACCGAGCCAGAAGCCTACCACGACGGTAGTAAATGCCCCCGCCAACATCAGCCCTTCCAGCCCGATATTCACCTGCCCCACTTGCAAACTGAGCAGACCCGCCATTGCAGCCAGCAGCAGCGGCGTTGATAAACGCAGCGTGGAGGCCACAATGTTCAGAATGAGTTCACCGGTTTCCACAGATTACCTTTCTGAACCACTCGCAGCCATTTGGGTTTTGCTGCCACCACGCCAATACTTCCACACCTTCGGCACGGTCACTTCCACCGCCACAAAGAAAATCAGCAGCGCGGTGACAATATCAATCAAGTCACGCGGAATCTGCGTGAACATCTCCATTGTCGAAGCGCCACTACGCAACGCGCCGAGGAACAACGACGCCAGAAGAACGCCCCCCGGCGTATTGCGCCCCAGCAGCGTAATCACAATCCCATCGAACCCTAACCCCTGCGAAAACCCGCCCACAAAGCGGTAATGCACGCCCAGAGCTTGCCCCGCGCCCGCCAAACCGCCGATCAACCCGCTGAGGAACATCACCAGCAGAATCGTGCGGGCGACAGGCATCCCCATCCAGCGGGCAAAAGTGGCGTTCGTGCCCAAAGTCTGAATTTCGTAGCCCAGTGCCGTGCGCCGCAGCAAGAAGGCCACCAGCGCCAGCACCACCAGCGCCAGCAAGAAGCTGATGTTCAACTGGGAACGCTCCATGAGGCGCGGCAACTGCGCCTGCGGAGCCACTTCAGCGGACATGGCGTTCGCCATGCCGGGGACGAAAAACGGCCCCGTCACCAGATAATTCGTGAACAGGATCGCCACATAATTCAGCATAATCGTGGTCACGATCTCATCCACCCGCAACCGTGCTTTCAGATAACCGGGGATTAAGCCCCACAGCCCGCCCACCAGCCCACCCGCAAAAAACGCCAGCGGAATGAGCAGGATACCGGGCATATCCACAAAGGTGAAGCCCACCCACGCAGCGGCGAACGCCCCCACATAGAGCGAACCTTCTACGCCAACGTTGAAGATACCCGCCTTAAACGCGATCAATGTCGCCAAGCCGGTGAAGATCAGCGGGGTAGCCGCCAGCAGCGTATTCGCCAGCGCACGCGGGCTGCCCACTGCCGAATTCCATAGCACCTGATACGCGCCCATCGCGTCTTTGCCGGAAAGCTGCATAATCAGCCCGCCCACCAGCAGCGCCAGCAGCACCGTCACCAGTGTGCGCGAAAAAGACGCTACAAAAGAGGTTTTCATCGGGCTTGCTCACTTTCCACTTTGCCAGCCATCGCCAGCCCGATTTGTTCGCGGGTGGCTTCCTCGCGGGGGAAAATGCGCAAAATGCGCCCCTCGAATAACACCGCGATCCGGTCACTCAAGGCCAGCAGTTCATCCAAGTCCGCTGAAATCAACAGCACGCCGCAACCCTGTTCGCGCAGATTAAGCAGTTGTTCATGCACAAATCCGGTAGCGCCAATATCCAGCCCTCGTGTGGGCTGCGACGCGATTAGCACGGCTGGCGGGGTGGCGAGTTCGCGGGCGATCACCACTTTCTGCGCGTTCCCGCCTGAAAGTGTGCTGACCGCCACGCCTTCATTCGGAGCGCGAATGTCAAAGCGTTCCATCAGAGCACGGGCAGCCGTTCGCATCCGTTCCAGACGCAGCACGCCCCCTGTGTTCAGCGGCGAACGGTCATACTCCCCGCTGGCGAGGTTCTCCCAGATGCGCATCGGGCGGCTCAAGCCTTCGCGGTTGCGATCTTCCGGGATCAGCGCCAGACCCCGCTTGCGCCGGTCACGGGTTGAAAGCCCATGCAGATTGGTTCCATCCAGCAAAATATCGCCCTTCGCATCGGGGCGCAGGCCGATCAAGGCTTCGACCAGTCCGGTCTGCCCGTTGCCTTCCATGCCGGCGATTCCCAGAATTTCGCCCGATTTCACGCTGAAATTCACGGTCGTGTTTTGCAGACGGGCATCACCCGTTTGCAGGTCGCGCACAATCAACCGATCGCGGCTCTCTGCGGCGGAAGCCTTGCGTGCCAGCGGCGGTTCGAGTTCATGCCCCACCATCAGGCGGGCGATTTCAGCAGGAGTCACACGGGCGGTTTCGACTGTCCCCACCACCTGCCCGCGCCGCAGCACCGTTGCCCGATCACACAACGTCATGATTTCATCCAGCTTGTGCGTGATGAAAATGGCGGTACAGCCCTCTGCTACCAGACGGCGCAGCACCTCAAATAGACTCACCACTTCCTGCGGCGTGAGTACCGCCGAAGGTTCATCAAGAATGAGCAGGCGTGCGTTCCGGTACAACATCTTCAAGATTTCAACGCGCTGTTGCAGCCCGACCGACAAATCGCTCACCAGCGCATCGGGATTCACATGCAGGCCGAACTGATCCGAAAGCGCCCGCACCCGTTCGCGCATCACACCCCTGTCCGCGAATAATCCCCGCCGTGTCTCGCGCCCCAACGCGATATTCTCGGCAACCGTCAGCGTGGGAACAAGCTGAAAATGCTGGTGTACCATCCCGATACCCAGTTGAATCGCGGCCTGTGGATGAGCGATATGCGCCCGCTGTCCGCCCAACCAGATTTCGCCAGAGTCAGGCTGCTCCATGCCATATAGAATTTTCATCAACGTGGATTTGCCCGCGCCGTTCTCTCCAACAAGGCCGTGAATCTCTCCGGCCTCCACATTGAAGTGAATATCGTCATTGGCGAGAACGCCGCCGGGGTAGGTTTTGCGGATAGCACGCACTTCGAGATAGGGCATGATCGTTCCTATCGTGATCGGGTGCGGGCATCAAAAGAGCGCCCGCACCCGCAAAAAACATGAACCCTACTTCATCGAATCCGCAAGTTCCTGAATGCCCGCGCAGGTGCGGTTGGCAAACAGGGCGGTACGCTGTTCTTCAGTGATGGTACGGGTATCAATCACGCTCACCGACCCATCAATGATACCGGCTTTCAGTTCTGCCACTTTGTCCATATAGGCGCGGGGAATCAGGTGACGGGTGTAGGTCATTTCGCTCAGACACACGCCGTTCTTGTCCAGACCGTACTGCGCCACCTTACCACCTTGCAGTTCGCCATTCACCAACTGCGCGATGAGATCATACACAGCCACATCCACGCGCTTCAGCATGCTGGTCAGCACGAAGCCCGGAGCCAGATAGTCCTGGTCGCCATCCACGCCCAATGCCCAGAAGCCGCCATCCTTCGCCGCTTCGATCACGCCCTGACCCGTGCCGCCAGCGACCTGATACACCACGTCAGCGCCCTGCTCGTTCATGGCCTTCGCCAGTTCGCTGCCGGTCGCCGGATCGCCAAAGCCGTTCGAGTAAGCGAACAGCACATTGATGTCCGGGCTGATGGCGCATGCGCCTTGCAGATAGCCATCGAGGAACACATCAATACCACTGGACTGCACGCCGCCGATCACACCGATCACATTGTCGGGGTTGGTGTTCGGCACGTTGCTGTCGGTCGTCACCTGCGCCGCCAGAGCGCCCGCGAGGTACGAACCGGTATGCTCATCAAACAGCACCGAAACCACGTTCGGGGCATCCACCTGTACGTTCACAATGGCGAACAGGGTGTCGGGATAATCCGGGGCAACACGCGCCAGCGGATCAAAATGGCTGAATTCCAGCGTAATGACCAGATCAAAGCCGGCTTCGGCGGCGGTACGGAGCAGTTGTTCGCCCTCGCCCACCGGATCGGAAGACTCGATCGGGGTCACTTCCACACCCAACTCTGCCGCCGCCAGCGTCAAACCGGCAAACGCCGAGTCATTGTAGGAACGATCACCCAGACCGCCCTGCGCGATAATCAGTGCAACGCGCTTGGCATCCTGCGCGTGAACGATGCTGGCGCCCATCACAACCAAAGCCAGCGTCAACAAAAGCACAACAGACAACCGTTTAGACATGCGACATCTCCTCAAAAGAAATACCTGATCGAACAAAATATGAGGGTTTAGGCAGCTGTTGAGATGCGATAGACCTCCTCCTCGTTTTCATAAATAGCCCCTACCGAGCGAAACAATACGGCAGCACTCACCGCCGCAGACGAATGCGATACTGGTACAGATCGGCGCGATAAAGCGCCACCACATACTCGACAAAATTCCCCTGTTGATCCCACGAGAAGCGCGTCGTCCGCAGCATCGGGTCGCCGGGGTTGATGTGCAAGAGCGCCGCTTCATCGGGGGATGCGCTCACCGCATCAATCGCGTCTTCGGCTTCGGTCAATGACACGCCGCGCTGCTGCAATAGCGCATACAGGGATTTCGTGTGGCGCAGGTCATCCAGCGTCACCGGAACCTGATAGAGATACGAATCATGAATGCCCACCGAATCGCCGTTGGCGAAGCGTACCCGCTTCAGCCGCAACAGGCTGGTTTCAGGCGGCAGATCAATGCGGGCGATCACATCCGGGGGCGGCGGTGCGGTTTCCAGCAAAAGCATAACCGACGACGGATTCAACTGGCGGGACTGCATATCTTCGGAAAACCCGACCATTCGATCCAGCGAATGCCCCATGCGCCGCGCCGAGATGAACGTGCCGCGCCCGCGCTCCCGATGCACATACCCGCCGCTGACCAATTCACCCATCGCCTGCCGGACGGTCATTGTGCTAATGCTGTACTGGCGAGCCAGTTCGTTTTCGGAAGGCAGCGAATCGCCCGGTTTCAGCAGGCCGGACTCGATCAAACCAGCAATGGCGCGTTGTAGCTGGAAATAAATCGGCACGGCGCTGGTTTTATCAATCGCCAGACTCAAAGCATGATTCATAAAAAAGCTATTTCCGGCAAACGCTAGTTCTCTAGAGAACATAACACCAAACCCGAATGTACGCAACCAACTCATGTAGTCAAGAACGCGATAGTCGGTGGGCTAATGACACGCACCCTATTGACACAATCCCCCAATCGGCATATTATAAGTGAACGTGTTCACTTTTGAGATACCGCGATGAATGACCTCACCCCCAAAGCCGAACGCACCCGCGAACTGATCCTGCGCACCGCGCTCGACCTGTTTGCCAAGCAGGGATACAGCGCCACCACCATCCGCGACATCGCATCAGAGGCCGGGGTATCGCTGGGGCTGGCCTATCGCTATTTCGAGAGCAAAGAATCGCTGATTCTGGCGCTGTATCAGCAAATGGCCGCCGAAACAGATGAGGCCATCACCACGCTTCCGGCAGGCAACGTAGCCGAACGATTTGTGCGCACCATGACCGACCGCTTGCAGCAGGCCGCGCCCTACCGCGAAGCGTTCGCGGCGCTGTTCAGCACGATCCTGACGCCCAAATCCGGCGCGGATTTGCTAGGCGCAGAAGCCATCTCGATGCGTGAGCGTGCGGAAAGCGCCTTTATCACACTTGTCACCAATGCCAGCGACGCGCCCCGCGCTGCTTATGTGCAGGACATCGGCAGGTTGCTTTATGGCCTGCATTTCGCGGTGATTCTGTTCTGGTTGCGCGATAGCAGCGAAGGACAACGCAGTACGACTGCCCTGCTCGGCTTCATTCAAGACCTGCTTCCTTGGCTACTCCGCAGCCTAACGCTGCCCTTCGCCGCCAAACAGATCAGCCGCTTCGTCCGCATTATGGACAGCGTACTGGGGAGCAAAGCATAAGCTCTTTTTTTGGCTTCAATAATGAACGTGTTCACTTTTAGGAGGAAACACCATGAAATACGCAGTCACCGGCGGGTTCGGCTACTCAGGCAGCGCGATCGTGCAGCAGTTGCTGGAACAGGGCGCGGAAACCATCACGCTCACCAATACCCCGCGCAAACCAGATTCGCCCTCGATCCCGGCCTACCCGTTGCGCTTCGATGACAACCTGACCGAAACGCTGCGGGGCGTGGATGTGCTGGTGAATACCTACTGGGTGCGCTTCAATCACCGGAATTTCACGCATCAGCAGGCCGTCGAACATTCGCGCATCCTATTCGCAAGCGCCCGTCGCGCTGGTGTGCAGCGCATCGTGCATATCAGCATCACCAACCCGGACGAACACTCGCCCCTCGAATACTTCAGCGGCAAAGCGCAGGTCGAACAGGCACTTATCGCCAGCGGTATCCCGTATGCGATTCTGCGACCCGCCGTCCTGTTCGGCGGGAACGACATCCTCATCAACAACATCGCGTGGATGCTGCGGACGCTGCCCGTATTCGGCATCTTTGGCAACGGCGATTACCGCTTGCAACCGATCCATGTGGATGATCTGGCGGCGCTGGTGGTTCAATACGGGCAAAGCCACGACAATCACATCATCAACGCCATCGGCCCCGAAACGTTCTCCTACCGCGACCTTGTGACCGCGCTGACGACCATCCTCGGCCTATCGCGCCCGATTATTCATGTGCCGCCTGCCGCTGGTTATGCAATCGGTTGGCTGATGGGGCGCATCCTCGGTGATGTGACCATCACCCGTGACGAAATCGAGGGGCTGATGGCGAACCTACTCTGCGTGGATGCCGCACCTACCGGCACGACTGCCCTGACCACATGGGCAACCCGCAATGCTGACCACTTGGGACGGCGCTACGCCAGCGAACTCGCACGGCGCTCGTTCACGGTCTAGAGCCGTATAGCCCGTAATGTACAAGTGGACGATTGATCGCTAAAATAGGAACATTCGTTCAACTTTAGAACCTGAACCTAGTGAAGGAAGATAAACCGCGATGAGCCGCGTCATCAATACCGACAGCACAGGTAAACAGCGCAACCAGTTGATGCGTACCGCCGCCGAAATTCTGCGCCGCTTGAGCCAGAAAACCGACCTCGATGCCGAAACGAAAGACATGGTTGCCATGTTGATCTATTGTTTCCGCGAGATCGAAACAGGCATTGACCAGTCCTGCACCGCATGGGAAAAACGCGACTACTGGGTGAAAGCCGAAGAACTGCGCCAGAAATGGTTCTGGCCGGGCGATATGGCTGACCAGCTTCAGAACATCCTTTTCAACGAACAGTGGCACCTGCTGCCGCCGGTGATGTTGAAGCTGTTGCCCCGCGTGGCGGACATCAAAATCACGAAGATGATGCGCAGCGAGTCGTTGTGGGCGGGCAAATACGAGCAGCTTCTACGGGAACATCCGACCCCAAAATGACCGACTTGCCCCTACTGAAGATGGTCAGCTAACCACGACTGAAGTTTCTCTAAATCGGGGATGGCGTGCCCTGCCGCCGTCCCCTTGATATAGTCACGATCAATCACAAGGCGCTCAAAACGCCCACCACTCAACAGAATGGGCGGAGCCATCTGCGCCAGATCGAAAAAGCTCAAATCCGTCTCCAGATTGCGATTCAGCACCGCCAGCGCCGCCGGCCAACGGGCAGGGTTAGACAATTGACCGATCAACGCGGAAAGCACCTGCTGCTGACGTTGCGCTCGCTGGTAATCGTCGCTGCCATGACGAACGCGGGAGTAGATCAAAGCCTGTTCGCCGTCCATGTACTGCACCCCGGAAGCGAACTCCACGCGCTTGATGCCGCCATCCTCAGTCGGATAAGCGTCATCCACAATGGCGCGTTCGACATCAATCGTGACTCCACCCACCGCGTCAATCAGTTCCACGAACCCTTGAAACTCCAGCCGAACGGTACGCTGAATCGGCACGGCAAACGTTTGCAGGATGGCCTGCGCCAGCAACGCGGAACCGCTGCCTTGCGCATCCTGTTCGCCTAGCAAGTTGATGGTGTTGATGCGCTGCGAACCATAACCGGGGGTATCAATGAACAAATCACGCGGTAACGACAGCACGCTCACCCGCAGTTGGTAGGGGCGCACCCCCACCACCATCACCGTGTCGGTGCGGGCAAGCGCACCTTCGCCCTGCCGGCTATCCAGCCCCATCACCAGAATGTTGACCGGAGCGGGTGGGAATAACACATACACCAGCAGCGAAGCGCCACACAAAAACAGGGGAATCACCAGCGCCAGAAACAACTTCCAGCGCCAATCCCGCTTCTTCAAAAAAGCGAAAATAGAAAATAGCATACCCGACAGTGCAGAAGGTGTTGAATTCGTCATTAACCGAACACAATCCCTAGATCACGCGCCATTCGCACCAGTTCACCCTGCGGGTCTACAAACTTCATCTGAATCGCCTGCTCGATGGGAACAGCAACCATTTTCTGTGCTTGGAGAGCAGCCATATATCCCCACCGTTCCTCCGCCACCAGATGAACGGCAGCAGCGCCAAAACGAGTCGCCAACCAGCGATCAGAAGGGCTGGGCTGCCCGCCGCGCTGCACATGACCGAGAACGGTCACACGCACCTCGCCACCCACGCATTCCGCCAGCGTCGCCCCCACCTGATGACCGATCCCCCCCAGACGCGCCCCGCCCTTCGCATAATCGGGAATGGCGTATTGCTGAACGCCGCCAATCGGCGTAGCGCCTTCTGCCACAATAATCAAACTGTAGTGCCGACCGGAAAGCTGAATGCGGCGGATTTGATTGCACACCACATCAATGTTAAAAGGGATTTCGGGGATCAGGATGGCGTCCGCGCCGCCCGCAACCCCTGCCTGCATCGCAATCCACCCGGCGTTACGCCCCATCACTTCCAGCACCATAATCCGGTGGTGGCTTTCGGCGGTGGTTTGCAGCTTATCCAACGCTTCAGTCGCGGTATTGATCGCCGTTTCAAAGCCGAACGTGACATCCGTATGGGCGAGATCGTTGTCTATCGTCTTGGGTACACCCACAATACGCGCACCCATCTTGACGAGCTTGTGCGAGATGGACATTGTGCCGTCACCACCCGCCACAATCAGCGCGTCCATGCCATAGTCGGCCATTCGGGATAGCGCAATATGCGACACGTCCTCATATTCGATCGTGCCATCCGGCAAATGAACCGGATGCGCGAACGGGCTGCCCCGGTTCGCCGTTCCGAGGATCGTACCGCCGCGCAGGAGCAAATCGCGCATGTTATTCGGGTCTAACGGAATGACAGGTAGCCCGTGATACAGGCCGTCAAACCCTTCCTGAATGCCGACCACTTCCCATTGAAAGCGGTTGTGCGCGGTCAACACCACCGCACGAATAACCGCGTTCAATCCGGGGGCATCGCCGCCCCCTGTCAAAATGCCAATACGCTTCATGAATCCCCTAGTTTCCCCATCAGTCGAGGTTAGCGCCCGAAGTAACTCCAGTAATTGCCATCTGCCGAGAGGGCATAGACGCCGCCCGCTGGTTCGCTGACGTAAATCGTCCCATCACTGCTAATCTGCACCTGAACGGTATAGGCTGTTTCAGCCTCCGTCAGCGCCCATCCGAGGCGACT
>CAIPFY010000210.1 GCA_903864435.1 uncultured Chloroflexota bacterium
CTAGTGCTACGGGCTGGTGAAGCACCCGTAGGTAGGTCTTGAACTGCTACTACTAACGTAGCCCCGTCAGCCTTTCGGCTGGTGGCTGAGTCGGGTCAACCTAGCTTGTATTCCTACAAGCCCCTAGCTTTAGCTAAGGGGGCGTTGACAATGGCCTCGTGTCTAATCTGCCTTGTTCGCTCCCTGATGGTTGTTGTGTGTAATTGATCCGGCTATTCACAGCGCGATACGGGAGTCTGTGTGCCGATTACTTGAGCGTACCCACTCCCACTCCCATTCCCCCTAACTCGCTTGATTCAAGGTGGTAATCTGGAACATCAACCTAGTTTTGATAAATATTACGAGAATACTTAATGCTCAATTTAAGCGTAACACCCTTTTATGGATTCTTATGTCCGTATGGATACGGAAATTGAAAAAACCTTCGGAATCTACATGCCGAATTGTAGAATCAAATGCTGCGGGGAGTGTGTTATTTCAGCAGGCCGCGCTGCATGACGTAGCGCACTACTTCATTCTGGTTTTTCAAGCCCAGTTTGTGCTGCATATTTGCCCGGTGTGTTTCGACAGTACGCGCACCGATGGACAAGCGTTGGGCAATCTCGATGTTTGTGTGGCCTTCCGCCACCAGCTGAAGTACCTGTCGTTCGCGTTCGGTCAACAGGTCATACGAGTCTACGACGGGCGTTCCGACGAGTTTGACATAGGCCTCAAGCAGCGGAAGATCCTTCGATAGGTAGCGTTTCCCTGCCAGCACGTCATTGATGGCTCGAATCAATTCTTGACTGCTGGATTCTTTCAACAAATAGGCCGAAGCCCCGTAACGCAGGCTTTCCACGACATAGGCTTCGTTAGCGTGCATCGAAAGGACGATGATTTTAAGGTGACTATTGGTTCGGCGCACGCTGCGAATAACCTCTAGCCCGTTCAGACCGGGGATGACCATATCCACGATGAGAATATCCGGCTTGAGCTTGTCTACCATCTCCACTGCTTGAAGGCCGTCGCCCGTTTCACCGACCACATGGAATCCGGGTTGTTCTTCCAACAGCTTCAGGAGTCCTTGTCGCAGGATCACATGGTCATCTGCCAGAACAATTTTAATCATAGCGATTCACTCCCTTCGGCGTGCGCTTCTAGCGGAATATGCGCGGTCACAATTGTGCCTTCACCCCGGTTGGATTCGATTGCACATGTTCCCCCCACGATTTGAGCGCGTTCACGCAGCCCTATCAGCCCGCTTGTGTTGTTCGCGGATTGAACAGCCGCCATGTCAAACCCATTTCCGGTGTCTTCGATCTGCACATGAATGGCGTTGTCGGTTGACCACAGGCGCACCGAGGCGCGACTGACCCCGGCATAACGGGCTACATTGGTCAGCGCCTCTTGAATGATGCGGTAGACGGTGGTTTCCACCACAATCGGAAAGCGCCGTTGAACATCGCCATATTTGAAATCAACCGTGATTCCGGTTTGCTGCTGGTAACGGCTGAAATGCCACACCAGCGCCGTCACCAGCCCCAGATCGTCTAACATCGAGGGGCGCAAATCCAGCGACATTTCGCGAATGAGCCGGGTGAGGTCATTGACAAGCGTTCTGGCTTCCTGCAACTCCGGCGGCATCGCTGCCCCGTTCTTGAAGGGCATGGATAACATCAGATCGAGCGCGGTCAGCGTTTGCCCCACTTCATCATGCAGTTCGCGGGCGATATGGCGACGTTCGGTTTCCTGCGCTTCGACCAACCGCGTCGAAAGAATCCGCAGTCGTTCATTCTTGGCGCGGACAGTTTCCACCAGTTGCGTGTTTTGCAGCGCGATGACCATCTGCGCCGCGATTTCGCGCAGGATATCCGCATGTTCGTCGGTGAAATGGTCGGGCGTGCTGGAGACGAGCCGGAACGTGCCGAGGATGACTTCGTGCGAGATCAGCGGGGCGATCAAGAGCGAGCGCCCCCCCACCGTCTTTAACTGCTTTTTCAGTTCCGAAACCGGATTGTCCTCTTGCAAATCGGCAATCCGCACGATTTTCCCATCGCGCAGGGACTTATACAGCGGGATGCTGTCGGATTTAAAAGGCGCGTCCACGAAGGGGAATTGGGGCGGTTCCAGTGTGGTACTCAGGACGCGGGCGCTGGCGGTGGTTTCATCCCAGAGCGTGATGGTCGCGCCTTCGCACGGGATGAGATGATGAATATCAACTAAGATCGCATCTGCAATCTCCTTCGCGGACTGCGCCGTGAGGATGCGTTTGTCAATCTGGTGCAGCACGGTCAGGCGTTGGTTCAGTCGGCTGACGTTGGCTTCGGCCTGCTTGCGGGCGGAAATATCCAGCGCGATCACCTGTATCGCGGGTTTGCTCCGGTATTCAAAGGGGACAGTGGTGACTTCTACTTCCACCGGGCTGCCGTCTATGCGCTGGTAGATGTCGTCGGTAGGGTACAGGCCGGTTTCGCCTTGCAGCATTCTGCCGATGCGCTGGCGGGCGGCATCCCATGTGTCCGGGTGGACAACCGCGCTGATGGGTTTGCCGAACAAATCTTCCGGTTTGGCGTAGCCTAGCAACCGTAAAGCGGCCTGATTGACGAATTGCAGCGCCCCATCCTGATGAATGCCGATGGCGTAAGGTGAGTTTTCCACCAGCAACCGGTAGCGTTCTTCGCTTTCGCGCAGCAGATTGTTGTTCTGGTAGCTGGCGGTGATGTCCTGAAAGACAGCTACCACTTCGCGGATGGTTCCATCCGGGGCGAGAAGTGGCGCGGCATTGATTTCGAGCAGCACGCGGGTTCCATCCGGCCATTCAATCGCATGTTGCACGCCGTATACGGGTTGGCCGGTTTTCATCACCTGTGTGAAGGGCAGGCCTTCATCGGGCAGCGGATGTCCCACATAGTCCGTGATATGCCAATGGGGATCGTTGTAGATATGCGTGGTGATGGTGCTGCGCGTCAGCCCAAGCGTGCGCTCTGCCTGTGCGTTCGCATACTTGATGGCACCGTTTGGGGTGATGACGGTGATGCACACCGGGCTGATTTCGCGCTCTTGTTCGAGTGATTGTTCGATCTGCTGGCGGCGGCGCAGTTCTCTGGAGGTGAGCATGAAGATCAGGATAGTGGTTGCCAGCACGAACACCAGCCCTTTGAAGATATCCACATATCCGTGCAGCACAGGATTGCTCTGAAGTAGCCACAGTACCAGACTGTCGGATACCAGAATCCATATCACGGATATGCTGAAGTAAATCAGGCTGATTTGGATGTCAAAGCGTTTGAATTGATTGCGCATTGTATGCTCAAATCGGTACGCAGTAATCCACTTATTTGATTATATGTCTGAAACAGGCTGATGGTTCACAGTCCAATGCGCTGCGATCAAGCCGGGTTGCGGCTATAATCCATGTCAATATACCACCTTTCCCCGTAGCGAAGGATAGTCTGGCATGACCGATTCACAGCCGATGCTTCGTAACCTGATGCTTGACGAGTACCGTACTGGAATAGCCAGCGGCGATCATGTGCTGCTGGATGTGCGCGAAGATGAAGAATGGGCGATGGGGCATGTCCCCGGTGCGTTGCATATCCCCCTGTATGACCTGCCGGAACGCCTGAGCGAAGTCCCGCAGGGCAAGCCCGTAGTGGTGATGTGCGCTTCAGGCGTTCGCAGCTTGTACGGGGGGCAGTTTTTGGTCGAAAGCGGCTTTAGTGACGTGTACAGCTTGGATGGCGGGATCAACCTGTGGGTGCGAA
>CAIPFY010000211.1 GCA_903864435.1 uncultured Chloroflexota bacterium
ACCCGTAGGTAGGTCTTGAACTGCTACTACTAACGTAGCCCCGTCAGCCTTTCGGCTGGTGGCTGAGTCGGGTCAACCTAGCTTGTATTCCTACAAGCCCCTAGCTTTAGCTAAGGGGTCGTTGACCAAGTACCTGTCGTTTTCCATGTAGGCAAAGAATCCCCGCCGATCGGTTCGAGGGGCGGGGATTCGCGTTTTGATTACGAACGGTAGTCGCCGTTGATCTTCACGTAGTCGTAGCTCAGGTCGCACGTCCACACGATGGCCTCGCCAGCGCCCATGCCGCAATCCAGATGGATGCTGACCGAAGCGTTACGGAAGATAGCCGTCGAGGTTTGCTCGCTGAAGGCGGTGGGCATCCCCTTCTCGAACAGCAGCAGCGAGTCGGCGGTGGTGCCTTCCACTTCGCCCGCCGTAATCCACAGGCGCGTGTGTTCGGGGGGGATGGGAACGCCCGCCCGCCCCGCTGCCGCCACGATGCGCCCCCAGTTGGCATCCCCGCCGAAGAAGGCGGTTTTGACCAGCGGCGAGGTGGCGATGGTGTTAGCGATCTGATGGGCGGCGGCTTCGTCCGGCGCGCCCGTGATGTGCAGAGTGATGAACTTGGTCACGCCTTCGCCGTCGCGCACGATGTCTTGCGCCAGCTTGCGACAGAGCGCGGTGAGCGCCTCGGTGAAGGCGGCTTCATCAGCGGCGCTGCTGATGGTCGCGCCGCTGGCTCCGTTCGCCAGCAGCAGCACCGTGTCGTTGGTGCTCATGTCGCCATCCACCACGATGCGGTTGAAGGTCTTGCCGGAGGCAGCTTGCAGCGCACGGCTGGCAACTTCGGCACTCAGCCCCGCGTCGGTAATAACCACGCCGAGCAAGGTCGCCATGTTGGGGGCGATCATCCCTGCGCCCTTGCTAATCCCCGCGATTTCGCAGCGCGTCCCGTTCGACAGCGTGACGGACACCGACCCCAACTTGGGGCGGGTGTCGGTGGTCATGATAGACTTGGCGGCGGCGAACCACTCATGACCAAGCGACTGTGCCGCCAGATCAATCCCCTGCCGCATAGCGTTCATGTTCAACTGCGTGCCGATCACGCCCGTTGAAAGCACCAGCACCGCATCCGGCGCACAGCCCAACGTTTCGCCCACCCATTGCGTCGTCTGACGGGCGCGGCTCAAGCCTTCTTCGCCCGTGCAAGCGTTGGCGCAGCCCGTGTTGACGGCAACGGCGCGAATCGCGCTGGCATTCTGCGCCAAGCGTTCTTGATCGAGGATGACGGGCGCGGCCTGCATCCGGTTGGTGGTGAACACACCGGCGGTCACGCAAGGCTGATCGCTGACCACCAGCGCGAAATCCAGCCGCCCATCTTTCTTAAAACCCGCGTGAACACCCGCCACGCGGAAACCAGCGACATGCTCAATCGTTGTGTTGACTACGCTCATGACTACCCCATCCCCGCCAGAATATCCGTTAGCTTCCCCACCAGTTCATCCACATGCTCACGGTTAACGACCAGCGGCGGGACGAGGCGAATCACGTTCGCCCCGGCGTTCACCAGCAGCAAACCGTGTTGATAACCCGCTTCCACCACCGGAGACACGTCTACCGTCAGTTCCAGCGCCACCATCAAGCCCTTGCCGCGCACTTCTTTCACCAGCGGGCTGTTGATCTCGCTCAGGCGATCCATCAGGTAATCACCGATTTCGTTCACATGCGCCAAGAATGCCGGGTCGCTCACCCGCGCCAGCACATGCCCCGCCACGCCCGTCACCAGTGCGCCGCCGGCGAAGGTCGAGCCGTGTTCGCCGGCGTGCATGGCGCTGGCTACCGCGTCGGTCATGAGAATCGCGCCGATGGGCAGGCCGCCCGCCAGCGGTTTCGCCAGCGTCATGATGTCCGGCGTCACGCCACTGTGTTCATGCGCCCACAGTTTGCCGGTGCGCCCCATGCCGCACTGCACTTCGTCGAAAATCAGGGTTGCGCCGTGCTGGTCGCACAGGTGACGCAAGCCGCGCAGAAATTCCGGCGTGGCGCTGTAAATGCCGCCTTCGCCCTGCACCGGTTCCACAATGACAGCGGCGGTTTTGTCGGTAATCGCGGCCTGTGCGCTGGCGAGATCGTTGTAATTCGCCACCACAACCCCCGCCATCAGCGGGTGGAACGGCTTCTGATACTTCTCTTTAGGCGTGAGCGACAACGCGCCCAGTGTGCGCCCGTGAAATGCGCCCTCGAAACACACCACTTCGGTCTTGTCCTTCAAGCCCTTCTCGAAAGCCACTTTACGAGCGAACTTGAGCGCCCCTTCGTTGGCTTCCGCGCCGCTGTTGGTGAAAAACACCTTATCCGCAAACGACTTCTCCACCAGTTGCGCCGCCAGTTCAATACCGGGTGCGGTGTAATACAGGTTGCTGGTGTGAATCAGGCCGGTGGCGGCAGTCTGGATGGCCTGCTGCAAACCGGGGTCGCCATAGCCGAGCGCGTTCACGGCGATACCCGCCACCCAGTCGGTATAGGCGCGGCCTTCGGCATCGAAAACGGTAGCGCCTTCGCCCCCCGTCAAGACGAACGGTGCGCGTTTATAGGTCTGCACAATGGTGTCGTGTTCCTGCTGAATGAGCAGGTCGGTGCGGGTAGGCGAATTCGGCATGGGTGCGCTTTCCTCCACAATCAAGTACAAGTTACGGCTGGGCGGCAGGCCAGCCAATCTGTGCCGCAAACCATTCGGCGGTCAGGCGGTAGGGTTCTAACCAGCCATTTTCCGCTTCATACGCCAGTATCGCCCGCAGCCAACCGATGATCGCCTCTAGCGTGGCGGGCGCGACTTTGCCGGAGTCCAGCATGTGCCGCACCAGCTTGCGGCTGTAGGCCGAGTCGCGGGCGAGGGCATTGTACAGCAAATGGTGCAGTTCATGGCAGTTGGGACATAACTGCACCGTGACCGGATTTTCGCCATGCGTCGCAATGTCCCACAAGTGATGGCGCTGCGAAACCGGATACCCGCAGGCCGAGCAAGGCGACATGCGTTCGGCATCGGTGGCGCGGCGGCGGCGCATCAGCTTGCGATACTTGTGCGCCTGATAGAAATCCAACCAGTGCCGGAGGATCGCCAGCCGATCGCCCGCATCACTTTTCGCAGCGAGGCTTTCGCCAAAGGCCGTCAGAATTTTCGCCGCAAGCGCCGGACGGTACAGAAACCGGATCAGGGCATGTAGCTCATCCAGAAGCGCCTGTTCGGAAAGGCTGTCCATTCCCTGCCCATCACCTTATCACTGCCCCCATGCCCCGCTATTCAGCGCGGCGGCTGAAGCGGATGGGGGACGATTGTAGCGCCAAATTCGGATTTCAGAGCGCGGCAAACGCGGCCTGCATCCGTTCCAACGCCTCGATCAACTGCGAACGCGGTGCGCCCAGATTCAGGCGCACGAAGCCCTTGCCGGCCTCGCCAAAATCCGCGCCATCGTTCAGTCCCACTTTGGCGGTTTCGAGCAGGAACTTGGAGGGCGCTTGCGGCAGGTTCAGGCCACGCAGATCGAGCCACATCAAATAAGTGCCTTCCGGGCAGGTCAAGCGTACCTGCGATGGGAAATTTTCGGTGACGAAATCCATCACCGTGTCGCGGTTTTCCTTCAGGTAGGGCAGCAGTTCATCCAACCACGCCTGACATTCGGTATAGGCGGCGGTGGCGGCGGTGAAGCCCATCGCGCCGGGGTGCGGCAAGAAGCCATTCGTCACCTTCTCGAAGCGGTCGCGCAGGTCTTTGTTCTGCGCGATGGCGAAGCCCAAACCGAGCGTGGGAACGTTGAACGTTTTGCTAGGCGCCATCAGCGTGATCGTGATGGCTGCCACTTCCGGCGAGAGTGAAGCAATCGGGATATGCTGCACGCTGTCCAGCAGCAAATCGCAGTGAATTTCGTCCGAGATGATGGTCAGGTTATGGCGCAGGCAAATGTCCGCCATGCGCTGCAATTCGGAGCGCGTCCACACCCGTCCCACCGGATTATGCGGGTTGCACAGGATGAAGGCGCGGGTTTGCGGGGTGATCGCCGCTTCAAACGCAACGAAATCAATTTCGTAGCGCAGCACGTTCCCCTGTTCGCGCACCAGCAAGTCGCTAGTGACCACCTGCCGTCCGGCGTTAAGGGGGGCGCTCAGGAAAGGCGGGTACACCGGCGTTTGCATCAACACGCCTTCGCCGGGGCCGGCATAGGCCAGACAGGAGAAGTTGAGGGCGCTGACCAGATTGGGCAGGAAGATCACGTCCTGCGGTTGAATCGTCCACCCGTAGCGGGTTTCCATGCGCTGTGCCAGCACCTCAGCCAGAGCCGGAGCGCCGAACTGGTAGCCGAACACGCCATGATCCACGCGGCGGTGCAGGGCGCGTAGCAGCGGTTCCGGCGACTCGAAGTCCATATCCGCCACCCACAGCGGCAAAACATCTTCGCCGAATAAATCCCATTTGATCGAGCCGGTATGGTGGCGATTGATGCGCGTATCAAAACGTGAAGGCATAACCGGAAATCCCCGCTGGTAAATGAAAGGTGTCGCTGCTCAGAACCCGTATTGTACAGTGCAGTATAGGCGTGCTTCAAGCGATAGCGTGGTCATTTGCCCTGCACATGTTAGCCAAGTGTAATGCCATCGCGTTAAAGTCGTGCCACAATAAAGTATCTATGCGCGATTGTAATCTGGAGAGCAAAACGTCTTATGACCGTGAACCACACCCCCCCCTCCACTTCCCCGGCGCGTCCGCTGGAAGTGATTGCCGATGTCTACGTGATCCCCATCCGCGCCTTCGAGGATGAACGAGGCCGCTTCATGGAGACGTTCCGCCGCGAATGGTTCCCGTGGCTGGAGTGGGATCGGATTCAGTGCAACCGTTCAGACAGCCGCGCCGGGGTGCTGCGCGGCCTGCACTATCATCACCATCAAATTGATTACTGGTATGTCCCCAACGGGCAAATCCGGGTGGGCATGGTGGATTTGCGCCCCTCGTCGCCCACTTACCGCGTCACCCACACCTTCGAGATTGGCGGCGCAAATAACTGGGGCGTGTATATTCCCATCGGCGTCGCGCATGGCTTTTACGCGCTGACGGATGCCACGCTGATGTATATGGTCAACAACTACTACAACGGCGGCGGGGACGAAAATGGCGTGGCATGGAACGACCCGACCATTGGCCTCGACTGGGGAGTGGGCAGCAACGCGCCGCTGCTCTCGCCGCGTGACCAGCAGAACCGCTTCCTGAAGGATATTCCGGCAGCAGAACTCCCGCGTTAATCCGCAGGCTGTTCTCCGGCAGGGTCATCATCTTTCTCGGCGGCATCCCGGCCTTCACTGTGGGACTGGTTGACCACGATTCGACCGGTGATCGCCCCCAATTCGTGGAATTCTGGCAGTTCCGGCGGCTCTTTCGGCCTCTCCGGTTCCACTTCCACACGGGGGATACTGCCAGTACTGCGATTCGAGCGAGGTTCAGTTGGATCGAGCATCGGTTCTACTCCTCCCTGCTGATCGGCTGCTACAGACCGCCCTCCTCCCCGTCACGCTGGACACACATTCGGGGATGAGGGTTCGGGGTGCGTACCCTGAAAATGTACGCCCCCTAACATTATAAAACAGATGAAGGGGCTGCGCTTGGTCAGCGCCCGTAAGGGACAGTAACAACGCAGCGTCTATATCCGACAGATCACCTACCCTCTATGAAGGAGTCGTTATTCATGACCCAACTGATTCCCGCCTCCCATCAGGACTTGTTGGAAAAACCGCTGTATGCCGTCGTCACCACCGTCATGCCTGATGGTCAACCGCAGTCCACCGTCGTCTGGGTGGATGCGGACGACCTGTACGTGCGGATCAACAGTGCGCGGGGCCGCCAGAAAGACAAGAACCTGCTGAATAACCCCAAAGTCACCGTCCTGATTTTAGACCCGCAGAACGCCTTCCGCTGGCTGGAAGTGCGCGGCGTGGTGGAAGAAGCCACCACCGAAGGCGCGGTAGATCACATCAACGCGCTCTCGGTCAAATATACCGGTCAGACCTACTTTGGGGGCTTCAATACCCGCGAAACCGCCGACACGCAAACGCGGGTGATGTACAAGATTCGCCCCACCAAAGTCACCGCCTTCCCCGGCTCATAGTGGGATAAGACCGATCCGTGCGGTACAATCTCCCGAAATAGACAGATTGCCTAGAATTTTTGGGAGATGTCCGCATGGCGGTAATCCAGCAACCCGCAGATCAACGGTTCGCAGAAGCCCGCGAACAAATTACAGTGACCAGCCCTCTAACCGGTCAGGCCATCGGGCAAGTGCCGGTATTCACCCGCGAAGATGTGGAAGCGGCGGCTCGCCGCGCCCGCGCTGCCCAACCGGCATGGGAGGCGATGGGCGCGAAAGAACGCGCCCGCCTGCTGGGGCGCTGGTGGGATACCATCTGGAATAATCGCAGCGTCGTGATGCAGCACATCCGCAGGGAAACCGGCAAGAACGAAACCGGCGCGTTCCTCGAAGTGTTCGCCACTGATTTGCTCATCGGCTACTACTGCAACAATGCCGTCCGTCTGCTGCGCCCGCAAAATCGCAAAGCCATCGTCCCCATCAAGCACCACGCCCGTGTGTACTACAAGCCGGTCGGCGTGGTCGGCGCGATTACCCCTTGGAACTACCCGCTGCTGAACGCCTTCTGCGATCTGTTGGCGGCGCTGTTTGCCGGCAACACCGTTCTGCTCAAGCCCAGCGAAGTCACGCCTTTCACCGCGCTGTATGTGGTCGAAACCATGTACCAAGCGGGCATCCCGAAAGATGTGATTCAGGTGCTGACTGGCGACGGACGCACCGGCTCGGAAGTGGTGGAGGTGGTGGATTTCGTTTCGTTCACCGGCAGCACGGCTGTGGGGCGCAAAATCGCCACGCGCTGCGCGGAACGCTTAATCGGCAGCACGATGGAGATGGGCGGCAAGGACGCCATGCTCATCCTGAACGATGCCGATCTGGAACTGGCCGCCAGCGGGACGCTGGTGGGTGCGCTGGAAAACTCCGGGCAAGCCTGCGTCTCCACCGAGCGCGTGTATGTGGAAGATGGCATTTATGACCGCTATATCGAGCGCCTCAAATACTACGCGGGACAAATCAAGCAAAACGGCGAGGCTGGCATGGATGTGCATGTCGGCAGCCTGACGAACGAGCGCGAACTGCTGCGTGCCGAAGAATTTATCGCGGATGCGGTTGCCAAAGGCGCGAAAGTGCTGCACGGCGGTCAGCGCCGCCCTGATCTGGGGCCATTGTTCTTCGAGCCGACCATTCTGGTGAACGTCAACCACGACATGCGCCTGATGCGCGAGGAAACTTTCGGCCCGCTGATCCCGATCATGCGCGTGAAAGATGTGGACGAAGCGATCCGGTTGGCGAACGACAGTCCCTACGGGTTGTCCGGTTCGATCTTCTCGAACAACCTCAAACGGGCGGAACACATCGCCACCCGCATCCAGAGCGGTGATGTGAGCATCAACTCGACTAAAGTGGTATTCGGGAACGTCACCGTGCCGATGGGCGGGGTGAAGAACAGCGGCATCGGGCGGCGCAACGGGCCAGAAGGGCTGCTGCGCTTCGTTGAACCGCAGTCCATCCTGATTGATAACCGGCTGTTTTCTAAACCGAACCTGACCCTATTTGACCCGTTCCTCGTAAATTCGGCCATTCTGCTGCGCGCGCTGCGCCGCTGGATACCCTTCCTGCGCGTGTAGGTACCAAAAGGGGCGCTGAGTTGGCAGCGCCCCT
>CAIPFY010000212.1 GCA_903864435.1 uncultured Chloroflexota bacterium
AGCACCGCCTCCGCCACCGCTTTCGCTTCGCCGGGGTTACAACTTTTGCCCATGATGTAATGCGTGTTCGGCAAATAGTGGAATTTCAGGCCGATATCGCCCACCTTCATTCCGGTTGGGCTTGGGAAGATAAACAGTTGATCGTCATAAAATTCAACGTTTGAGGTCGCAATCAGCGATTCATGCTGGCTTCGATAGTGCCACCGAAGCATTTGTTCCTTCACACCTTGAGCGTTGAATAAACCCAGTATGCTTTCGGTATGGGAAGTGATGGCATCTTCGTCCTCATTGTCGTTTGGCGAATCGAAGAAAGATGTGGGCGGGAGTTGTTTGCTATCTCCCACAACAATGATCTGCTTCCCGCGTATGATCGCGCCCAGTGCTTCGGCAGGGCGTATCTGGCTGGCCTCATCGAACACAACCAGATCGAACTGAATGCGAGTGGGTTCCAGATAAGTAGCAATAGACATGGGACTCATCATAAAGACGGGTTTGATGGCTTGTATGGCTTGTGCCGTTTCGGCAATCAACCGTCGGATCGGCTTATGCCGACGCTTCTTTTCAAATTCACGCTTTAAGATCGCCACCTGCCCGGAGTCCGTGTAGGTGTGGTTCAGTTTGTCAAAGTGCTTTCTTAAAATTTGGTATCGGTTGCTTCTGAAAACAAGGATGTCCTTTTCGCGGAATTGTTCCAACCGTCTTTCATGGGATTCACGGCTAAAATGCGACAGGACTTCGTTCGTGGTCAGCGCATCTTCGATCAAACTGTTGAGATACATACGCTCAAAAAACGTGGTGAAGTGCTGCGGGGCTGCGTCCCATGTTTGAGTGATCGGGATGAGCGATTCTAATCCAACAGAAATAAGCTGCTGGCATTTCTGGTTGTAGGTGGCAATATCGTTCACCTCATCAATATGCGTTTGCCAAGCGGTGAACAGGATATGTTGATCTGCCAGAGACTGTTTTTCGTATCCCCCCGCTGCTTCAAATCGTTGTGTGGCATCAAACTTCAAACTCGAAAAAAGCGACTTGATGGTTTCATCGTAATCATCGAGCGTTTGATGTAGCTCAGAGATCGCAGGGCGCAGGGTTCCGATGTCGGCAGAACGCCGAATAGTTTGCAAAGCGGATTCGGATAAATCCCCCTGCTGGACAGCTCCATAAAAATTCGTTAAGGCCGATGCGAACTGTGCAAGCAACGTCCAGTTGGATGAATCCTCGAACCACAGCGCCCCGAACAGTCGTTTACCTAACTGCTCATAACGGCGAATCGTCTCGGATAGCTCTTGCGCCTCCATAATAGCGTCAATTACTTCCAATTGAGCAACCGCATCGTTTGGGATTTGATTTACAAACAGCCCTTTAAGGGTGTTGATGGCTTTTCGATAGCCGGGTTTTATAAACCGGAGAAAGCTCTTGCCATCATTTTTAATTGCTGACCGCACAGATAGCAGGTCTTGTTTCCACGCTTGGGCAATCAGTTGCCCCTTATACTGCTCACGGATGCTTTGAAGCGTTGTACCCGCCTCAATAAGGGGTTCAACTTCCGCTTTTAGCTTGAACCAATCGCTCGATTCCCATGCAATATCCGCATCTAACGGCAAGCCGGATAATTGTTCGACCACTGTGTAAAATGCTTTCGTTCCCGCAAGCGTGATCGGTGTATCAAGACCGAGTTGTTTTGCTAACCGCCCGACTTGTTGTTGTATATCGTCCAAATTTGTAAGCGCACACTTGGCATGACGGAGAATGTCCTCCTTTGTGGATGGGGTGATGATGCTCAGTTTCGTTCCCCAGAATGCGTGTGCCGTCGGCTTTCCGATCCGGCGGAAGATGCGCTCTACTTCTTCGACCACTTCGTATTTCTTTTGATACTCCTCTTTTGACCACCGATTCGCACCCTTATCCGACCAAGTGGGGGGAGTTGTTTGAGCGAGTTCGGTAGCGATTTTGAGTAGCTTGCCAAATGCTTGATACGGGGTAACGCCGCTGCTCCCCATAGGCGTGTTCACCGCATCAGCATAAGTGGTTAAATGATTCCGAACAGGTACCAAATCTTTAAGCGGTGTACGATCATCATCCGGGACTGCGCCTAATTTCAACGTTTTGTGTAGCTCATCCAGTACGGTCTTTTTGTTCGTTTTATAACTATGTAACGCTAAACATAAATCTCCAATATCAACTTCATCCAAGCGCCGTTTAACGACTTCGAGCGCCGCCATTTTTTCCGCAACGAAAAGGACTGTTTTCCCGCTACCTACAAATTCGGCGATGATATTGGCAATTGTTTGTGATTTACCCGTCCCCGGCGGGCCTTGAATGACGAGGTTGTTGCCTTGCCTAGCCTTGAGAATCGCCTGTGCCTGCGAACTATCGGCATCCATCACATGAAAATTGTTGGCTACCGATAAGTATTCATCAATCTCTTCTCGTGTGAAGGGCTTGAGTTGCGCTCCCAGTTGACCGCTGAAGCCGTTCCCTAACAACCGCGATATAATCGGATGATCGTCATATTCCCAGTTGGCCTCGTCCAAGTCCATATACATCATGTACTTCGAGTGCGCGAAAAACCCCAAGACGATCTCATCTTGTTCCACATGCCACCGTGATTGATGGGCGATTTGTCCCTCAATTCGCTTCAGGTAGTCCGCGAGTTTGAAATCATTTTCATCCGTATTTTCGTCAAATTCGGGCAGTTCGATTTTGAGCCTGAAGTCGTTCTGGAGTTTCGCCTGAAGGGACAGATTGCCGCCGATGCCATCACCCGTGTACGCCACTTGGAATTCACTGGTAATGCTTGTTCTCGACAGTTCGATAGGGATTAAAACGAGGGGGGCCAGCCGTTCATCGTCGGATGAATCGGCTTCGTACCAATGCAACATCCCTAATCCCAGAAAGAGCGCATTCACACCCTGTTCTTCAATATACGTATGGGCTTCGTCAGTTGTTTTCGATAACCGCCTTTGTAGTTCTTTAGTGGAGTAGTCGGTTTGCAAGTAGGAATCGGTAAGGTTACTTTCAACGGTAGCGGATTTCACATCCTCCTCTGTGAGTTCTTTGATCTCATAACTCAGCAAAAAATAGTAAAAGAATTTTTCTATTCGCGGGTTAAAGTAGACCGCTGGAAATGGAATTTCTGTGAAATAAGGATTGCCTACTTTATCGAGTTCCTTGTTGGCTAGAAACTCCATCTTCTTATTTTGACGAACCAGTATGTTGTAGACTTCGCTAGAGCCTTCTTCAACGATTTCAAGACCAGCGACTTTACGGGTACGATAGTTCAGCATCGGGTTTTTGAGGCCGATGTCTATTAAGTCTTGACGTGCCGTTTTGATGCTGGATTGGATGGTAGTAGCCACAAATCTAACCTTTTTTCGTTGCGTTTAATGGTTACGCGACATTACTAAATAATGCACGAAAAGTAGGATTTTTACCATAGTGTCTTGCTGTTATATTACTCTTTTATAAATATAATATCATGATATTACTTAAGGCGTTACGTTGCTCGATAAAAAGCAAGGCAGATTATCTTTCCGTGTTTTTATTGTCGCTCATACGCAAAGAGGTGGAACCGAGAGGCTATGCGGGATGCGAGTTGGCTTGTGCTGCTTTCAGGGTATGATCTGCGGCGGACGGGGCAAGTACCGGCGCGATTTGGCAGAGTCCCTCGCTTCATCTTCGGTGGGGCTGCCGGCCTGCATTTGTAGGCGGTTGCTAATCTCGCCCATCAGCGCAACCCGTTCCGTCGCAGATAGCGTATCCAGAGAGGCCACCCATTGCGGATAGATCTTGCTCATCCTTCTTCCTTAAGAACCCCACCTTCGCCGCCAATTGAGGTTCCTCAAAGTATAGCAATCCCTGCTGATCTTCACCTTCAATATAGCAAGATGAGGATTTTGAACTGCCACCCCCAAATCCGAATGCACCCCATCAAAACATCAAAACCCCTATCTTTACCAGCGCAGGTGTTTTAAGGTATGATACCTTGCGCTTGTCACCCTTTGCTGACCGGAGAACTAGAACAATCTATGGATAATAAATCCGCAAAACGTGCCACGATCATTCTTGGCGTCATCATGATTATCGCCATTGGTAGCAGCGCCATTTTGCCGCTGTTCACCCGCAACAATACGGCTTCCACCACGCCGGAAGCGACCACCCTGCCCACGTCCACCCTGCCGCCCGTTGTGACTGACCTGAACAGCATCCAGTTCGATCAGGATTTCCTGCATTCCAGCGGGTTGTTCAGCGTGGCGCAGCCCACCGGTTGGAGCATCGGCCAGCAAACCGGCGATGCCAGCGGCGCGGAAGTGACCATGAACAATGGGGAACTTATCAGCGTCATCCAATCCTCGGTGCAGATTTCGCCCACGCTCATCACCACGATGGACGAGTTGGAAGCGATCTACAGCGCCGAAGCCTTGAACGCCAGTTGGAGCAACTACCGCCGGGATACCGCCACCGGCTTGAACTTCCGCGAGACGGCTCGCGTGCGCGAAGACGACTACCTGCGGTTGGACTTTGAACTGAAGAACCAGCGCCAGCAGACGCTCGTGGCCCGCCAGCTCGCATGGTACGATCAGGATTGGGTGTACAGCGTGCGCGTGGTGATGCCCGAAAATCAGGTGGAACTGCTGAAGTATGTCACCCAAAACATGAAGGCCAGCTTCAAGGCCAACCGCATTTTCGCCGGCAGCCCCGCCGACTGGAAGGCGTATTTCGACCCGACCAACAGCTTCGTCATCCGCTACCCCTCGGCATGGACGCTGACTGACAGCGCCCCCGGTCGCCCCGCCAGCATGGATGGCGCGAAGTCCAGCCTGCGCGTGGAAACACAGGCCGTATCCGCCCCGCTGGATGATGCTGCCGCCCGTGCATGGGTGGAAAGCAGCCGCCCGGATGTGACTGTGACCAGCGTGCAACCCGCTACACGCGGCGACGCTTCCGGTTTCGCAGTGGCCTATACTTATGTGGATGCCGACGGCGCGCACAGCAGCGGTTTGGCGCTATTGCTGAACGGTGGCGATAACACCGTCCACATTGCCAACCTGCGTATGTTCAGCCCGGATGTGGATTTGAATCAGGATACCGCGCAGGTCGCCTATCCCGACGAAAATAACGTCCTCAAGAGCTTCCAACCGTTGGCCGGCCTGAACGTGCCGCTGCCCACGCCCACGCCGACCTTCACGCCGGCGCCCACCCACACGGCGACCGCCACCAGCGAGGCCAGCGCCACGCCGGTTCCGTCCAACACGCCGGAACCCACCGCGACGGCGACCCACACCGAAGTGCCGCCGACGGCGACCGCGACGAATACCGCAGTTCCGCCGACCAGCACGCCGAAGCCTACCAATACGCCGGTACCGCCGAGCGCGACGCCGGTACCGCCGAGCGCGACGCCCGTGCCGCCGAGCGCGACCCCTGTGCCGCCGACCAGCACGCCCGTAGTGGAAGCGACTGCCGAGGTAACGGCTAGTTCGTAAGCGGTTCCTGTTTGCCTTTCGACAGCCCTGTTCAGCCGTGATGGTTGAGCAGGGCTGTTTGCTTTTGGGGAAAATCCACTCGATAATCGCTTGCACATAACCGAACACATTACGAAAGGTGCGGGCGATGTTCATCACGTACAACCACGCGCAGTTGTTCACAGTGGCGTTCGGCGGCGGTTCGCGCCATTTACTGGCGATGGGCGGCTGGGCGGGTAGCTGGGAGCTGTGGGTAGACCCGTTCATGCACCTCAGCGGCGCGTGGCGCACAGCGGCTTATGACCATCGGGGCGTGGGCGCAACCGTTTGCCCGACGGACTCGATCACGCTGGACGCGCTGACCGATGATGTATTCGCGGTGATGGACGCGCTGCACATGGAAAGCGGTGTGCTGGCGGCTGAGTCAGCGGGGGCTGCCATTGCCCTACGCGCCGCGCTTCAGCAACCGGAGCGCATCCGGGGGCTGGTGCTGGTGGACGGGATGACCCGCCGCGAGGCCAGCACCGCGCCGGATATGTTCCGCATGGGCTTGCAGCACCAGTTCCCGCAGACGATGGCGCGGTTTGTGGAGATGTGCCTGCCCGACCCGCAATACGAAGCCGAACGCCGTTGGGGGCATCAAATTCTGGCACGCTGCGCGCAACCGGACGCGCTGCGGCTGTACGACCTCATGGATGGCCTCAATTTGCACGCGCAGGCCGCGCAGATTCAACAGCCGACGCTGCTCATCCACAGCACCGGCGACCAGATCGTACCAGCGGACGATTCGCGCACATTGGCGGCACTCCTGCCCAACGCCCGCCTGCACCTGATCGAAGGCAGCGGTCATGTGCCGACGCTGACGCACGGCGCGGAAATCGCCCGCGTCATCGAGGCATTTTTCGGGGAACAGTGAGAAATTCCAGCACGGTTGGGTATACTGAACAGGGATATTCTGTGCTGCACGAAAGCGATCTTGAGCGACAATGTTTGACGGATTCGAGAGCTTCACCATCCCGGCTAACGGCGTAGCGATTCACGGGGTACGCGGGGGTTCCGGCGCGCCGCTGCTGCTGTTGCACGGCTACCCGCAGACGCATGTCATCTGGCACAAGATCGCGCCCCGGCTGGCGGAACATTTCACCGTGATCGCCACCGACTTGCGCGGCTATGGCGACAGCGGCAAGCCCGACGGCGGCGCGAACCATGAGCAGTATTCCAAGCGGGTGATGGCTGCCGATCAGGTGGCGGTGATGCAGCACTTCGGCTTCGAGCAGTTTTTCGTGGCGGGGCATGATCGCGGCGGACGGGTGGCGCACCGCATGGCGCTGGATCATCCGGCGCGGGTACGGCGACTGGCGGTGCTGGACATCGCCCCGACGCATTTTATGTACACCACGACGGATATGGAATTTGCCCGCGCCTACTATCACTGGTTCTTCCTGATCCAGCCGTTTGATGTGCCGGAACGCATGATTGGCGCGGATGTGGATTACTGGATGCGCTCCAAGCTGGCACAGTGGGGGCGTGACAGCAGCGCCATTATGCCGGAAGCCTATGCCGAGTATGTGCGCTGTTACCGTGATCCGGCGGCTATCCACGCCAGTTGCGAGGACTACCGCGCCTCGGCGGGCATTGACCTGCGCCATGACGAGGCCGACTTGTCGCACAAACTGACCTGCCCGTTGCTGGCGCTGTGGGGCGAAAAAGGCTTCGTGGGGCGCAAGTATGATGTGGTGGCGGCATGGGGCGAACGGGCGCGGGATGTGCGCGGGGTGGGGTTGCCGTGCGGTCATTACCTGCCGGAGGAAGCGCCGGAGGCCACGTTGCGGGCGCTAAACGAGTTCTTCCTCACCGTTTAGTCCCCGTTCTGTCTACCGGCGGCGGAGAAGGGTGCTGACCTGCGGGGACGGCAGCCACACGCGGAAGGTGCTGCCCTTGCCGATGCCGTCGCTGTGGACAGTGATGCGCCCGCCGTGCGCCTGCACGATTTCCTGCGTGATCGCCAGACCGAGTCCGGTGCCACGCTGGGGGCCACGCGCTTTATCCACCTGATAGAATCGCTCGAAGATGCGCGGCAGTTCGTCCGGCGCGAGGCCGATGCCGGTATCGCGTACCGTGACCACCACCCCGCCCGACTCGACGGCAGCCGACAGCCACACCTCGCCACCTGCGGGTGTATATTTGATGGCGTTGCCTGCCAGATTGGTGAGTACCTGTGCCAGCCTGTCGCCATCGCCGGCAATGGGCGGTAGCGGCGCGGCGGCGATGTGCAGCGTGATGCCCTTCTCCCGCGCCAGCAGCGCCACCCGTTCGCCGATGGCCGCCGTGAGTTGTCCCATATCCACCGGGGCGCTGTGCATGGACAGGCGTCCCGATTGCAGGCGGGCAAGGTCGGTCAGTTCCGTGACCATGCGGTTCAGCCGTCCGGCTTCTTCGTGGATGATGCTTGCTGCCCGCGCCGGGTCTTTGGCTGCGCCATCCATAATGGCCTGCGAGTAGCCCTGAATCGAGGTCAGCGGAGTTTTGAGATCGTGCGAGACGTTGGCGACGAAATCGCGCTGCGCCTGCTGCGTATCCTGCACCTGTGCGCTCATGCGGTTGAAGGCGGCGGCGACGGTTCGTAGTTCACGCGGGCCTTCTTCGGGGATGCGCACGCTATTTTCGCCGCGTGCGACGGCTGCCGCGCCGCGTTCCAGCGCCTCTAAGCCGCGCACCAGCCCGCGACTGATGAGCGCCGCCAGCAGCGCCGACGCCAGCAAGCCGATGAGCGCCGCCTGACACAGCGGCAGCGCCAGATCACGCAGGAAGGCCTCTAACACGGCGGATAGGGTTTGATGCGGCTGATGATCGGCGGTGAGGAGCGCGTTGGTTTCCGTCCCCTGTCGCACCACCGCTACCCCGCTGAACAGCCATGTGCCATCCGAATCGCTGAAATGACCGAAAACCGGTTCGAGCCGCGCCAGAGTGCGCTGCAAATAGACCGATCCGGTGAAGGTTTCCACTTCGGTTTGGAGTAAGTCGCCGCGCTGAAACCGTCCGGCGCTGTCGTACAGGGTGCGTCCGGTTTGCATGTTGACCAGTAGCAGGCGCACATCGTTCTCTGTTGCCAGTTGGGTCAGGGTGTCCGCGAGGGCACGCAGGGCGGTGAGCGAGGGGCGCGAGGCCGCGTTCAGGCCGGCGGCGCTGATGACATCACTGGTGACGAAACCCAAGCGTTCGTAGGTGGGCATGGGCGACGGCGACTGCGCGAACAGGAACAGGATGAGGGCGGCGGTCATGACCGCCAGCGTGACGAGCAGCAGCAGCGTATAGGAGATGAGCAACCGCCCGCGCAAGTGGGGAATCATTCTAGCTTATACCCGACGCCCCAGACGGTTTCGAGCGCGGGCTGCATCCCCGCCAGCTTGTGCCGCAGGTGCGCCACATGCACATCCACCGTGCGCGTTTCCCCCGCAAAGTCGAACCCCCACACGACATCCAGTAACTTTTCGCGGCTAAAGACGATGCCGCGATTTTGTGCCAGCACGAGCAGTAGATCGAACTCCTTCATGCGCAGCGCCACCGGACGCCCGTCTATCGTGACGATGCGCCGTTCGGGGTCTATGCGCAGGTTGCCGATGGCGAGGGCGCTGTCGGTGCTGGCAGAGGCGCGGCGTTCCGGCGCAAGGCGGCGCAGGATGGCCTTCACCCGTGCTACCAGTTCGCGGGGGTTGAACGGTTTGGTCAGGTAATCGTCCGCGCCCAGTTCCAGCCCCACGATGCGGTCTACATCGTCGCCCCGTGCGGTAAGCATGATGATCGGCACATCGGATTGGGCGCGGACGCGGCGGCAGACTTCCCACCCGTCGAGGCCGGGCAGCATCAAATCCAGCACCACCAGCGCAGGGGAATCCGTCAGGATGCGCTGAAGCGCCACCGCGCCATCGCGCACGCCCTCGCAACGGAAGCCGTCCTGTTCGAGATACATGGCGGCGAGATCAATGATATGTTGTTCGTCGTCTACCAGCAGAATGTAATCGTTGCTCATGCCATGATTATAACTTCGGCGGCCTGTGTCAACCACTCCCGTACCTATTTTCCAAAATCAGCAGAGTCACTCTTTACAGTTGCAGTGAAGGTGTTTTAGAATGCCTGCATTGTCCACACGGACAACCACCTCGTTTATCCACAGTCGTTTATCCGCTTTTAGCTCCGGCATCGCCCGGACGACCCTAATCGAGTGCCGTTGTAGGCTGATACGCCCGGCAGGGGCAAATAGGCAGGCATGTCGCATTCGTGCGCATGGTCATCATCTAGTCGCCTGTTTTTACGACCTTGTGGAAGGGTTCCCCGTCATGCAAACCAATGATCCGTTTGACCGTTTTATCCAAAATGACCTCTTTTCGTCGAAGCAGGTTCCGACCTGCGCCAATGTCCACCCCCTGATCGAGAAGGCGCTGGAAGTGCTGACAGACGAGGATGTGGCCTCACTCAGCGCGTTCAGCAACCAGTTCGCGGCCTGTTTGCCCAAAGTGGCTATCCAACTGGGGGCGCTCGACTTCAACCCGCTGTATGTGGAGCAGGGCGAAAATGAGGCCGAGGAACCGCCGCTGCTGGCGCTGACGCCCGATGCCCTCCTCGATCTGCTGGAACAGATTGTCCAGCTGGCACTCTTTGTAGAGCCAGTGGTCAAAGTCCTGTTCAACCAACAAGCAGCGGATGCGGATAACGCGCCCGACGCCGATGGCACAGGCGGCGAACCCACGCCCTAATCATCCCCTACCCGCGCTGGCCGCAGGGGGTACTGCGGTCAGCGGGCGGGGTGGGTCAGCGCGGTTTCGGGACAGGCGTGATGGTGATAGACCGCGCACGCCCCGGGTCGCGGGTGATGCGCCCCTGAATCTCCAACAGATCGAAATACCGGTACAGGTTAGACTGCGAGACGTAACAATTACGGCTGATCTCGCGTATGCTGGGCGCGTACCCCACGCGCTCGATGTAGTCACAGATGTAGCGGAAGATGATCTCTAGCAAATCTTGATCCATCACTAGCGGCCTCCTTTTCGACCTATCAGCATATGATGTAACAAGAATCAAACCTGAAAGAGCATAGCATAAAACAGAACAAGTGGTCTAGTCCGAAAGCGGTACAGAATAAGCTAGGGTTCGGTTAAGTCCGGCGAAAGGTGTTATACTAAACATGACGGCATAAAGAATCGCATAACGTTTTATGCAGGCAAGGAGGCGCAGATGAGCGCGTTCCAGCGGAGCCGGATCGAGGAAGGGACAGCCATCGCGGCGGTGCTGCTGGTGCTGTTCAGCACACTCGTAGATCCCCGGTTGTCGTTCTTGGCAGTATTTTTTATACTCGTTGTGGCTTTCGTATATATGGCACGGCAGTTCCGCAGTGCTTCGGGCAAACGCGGATGAAGCCGTAAGGATGAACAACATGAATTCGGTCAATGGTTCTGGAGAGCATCAGCATCAGCCGGACAATCCCGCCCCGGATGAACTGCGCGAAGCAGGGCGCGAACTGCGGCAGAAGGCCAATGATCTGCGGAAAGACCTCGTGGGGCAGTTGAACAAGGCGGCGGCGGCGCTGCGGCAGGAAGTGCGGGACAAGAGCAGCGACCCTTCGCTGCATCAGTCGGTGGATGAGGCCGCGACCGGGCTGGAAAAGGCCGCCGTGTACCTGAACAACCATTCCGTCGAGGATATGGGCGTGGAAGCCGTGCGGACGGTGAAGCAGAACCCCGTCCCGATGGTGGCGGTGGTGTTCGTGGTGGGGCTGATTATCGGGCTGCTGCTGCGCGGCGGGAAGCGGTAGATTACCCTCAACCCCCGTCCCCTTCTCCCTCAGGGCGAAGGGGTGCAAGAGGGTTATACGATTTTGAAGTCCCTCGCCATGACGCGAATGCGGAGGGATAAAGGGTGAGGGATTTTGAGCGGCTACCCCAAAACCCGAATGCACCCCGGTAGACCGCTGCGCTGTGCGGTATGGGCAAGAGAGTCTATAATGTCGGGTCAGGGCGGCAGGTTGCCCTGACCCGTTTTATTTCATAGCCTTGAGTACCCCATGATTAAATTCGTCATTGCCTTCCGCAAGCCGCAGAACCTCCCCAACTTTGAGAATGCCTATAACGACCTGCTGGCGAAAATCGAGCAGATGCCGGCAATTCAGCGGCGACAGGTGGTGAGCGTCCTCGGCAGTCCGGCGGGCGAACCGGCGTTTTACCGCTTGCTGGAAACCTACTTCGAGGATGTGGCGCACATGGAGGCGGCGCTGCGCGGGGCAGCCGGACAAGCGGCGGGCGCGGCGTTGGGGCAGCATTTCGCATCGGGGACGTATCAGGCGTTCTTCGCGGAAGTGTATGAGGAAAGCGGGGGCAGCACCCCGGTTTAGCGGTGCAAAGGCAACCCTCATCCCCCTGCCCCTTGTATATTGAGTATACGTGGGAATTGGTATACTTTGAGGAACCAAAACCTACGGCGGGGATGAGCTTGCACGCCCTAAAGGTGTTCAACCTGTGGAGAAGATAAAGTCCCCCGCTTATCTTGGTGGAAGACGTCGGACGGTATCATAAGCCGCCCCATTGAGGGCAAGAGCTTGAATTCACAAGGGTGACGCATAGCCATCAGGAGGGGATGATGACGCATTGGATTGGGATTGATGTGAGCAAGGCGGAGTTAGTGATTTGCGTCATGAACGAGCAGCAGCAAACGCTGCAAGCAACGTTTAGCAATGATCGCAAAGGCTTTCGCAGCTTAAGTAACTATCTGTCGAAACGGGTAGAAACTGGCAGTCGTGTGTGCCTCGAGGCCACAAGCATTTACGGAGATGAGGTGGCGCAGGAACTGCACAAGCGAGGCTATGCGGTGGGTGTGGTTAACCCACTGCGGGTCAAACGCTACGCTGAAAGTCAACTGCAACGTAATAAAACCGATGGTTTGGACGCGAAGCTCATCGCAGACTTCTGTCGCACACAGGAAATCACGCTGTGGACACCACCTCCAGCGGCTTGGCTGGAACTACGGGCGCTCGTGCGACGGGTGGACGATTTGGTTGCCATCCAAGTACAAGAAAAGCAACGGTTAGAAACGACCCAATTGCCAAGCGTCAACGTAAACGTGCAAGCCCATATTGTCTATCTGGAAGAACAGATCGCTCGTTTACTAGATCAAATCCAGAAACACATGGATCAGCACCCGGACTTGAAACAGCAGCAAGAACTACTCAATTCCATCCCCGGCATCGCTAATCGCACCAGTAGTCGGTTGCTGGCGGAGATACGCGACATCCGGGCTTTTGAGAAAGTTGAGCAGTTGGTCGCTTATGTGGGACTCAACCCCCGTTTGCGTCAGTCAGGTCAATATGAGGGGCAAGTGAAGATATCCAAGATGGGTAACGCTGCTTTGCGGGCTGCACTTTATCTGCCAGCCCGCTGCGCCAAACGCTTTAACCCGCTGGTGCAAAGTTTAGTCAAACGAATGCAGGCTGAAGGACATTCCGCCAATTCCATCACTGTCGCCGTAATGCGAAAACTACTCCATTATGTCTATGGTGTTTTGAAATCGGGACGACCTTTTGACCCTGCTTACCTGTCCGCAACAGTATCTTCTGCTTGACATTTAACACGGTATCTTCTCCCTCAGAGCGAAGGGGAGCAAGAAGATTACATGATTCTTAAGTCCCTCGCCATGAGGGAGAGGGATAAAGGGTGAGGGTTTTGAACATTTGCCCCGCCCCCATTTCCGAATGCCCCCACAGGACATACACCATTTGGCAACATCCACGTTCCCGTCTATACTGATTTTGAAGCGTTGAGCGAACAACAGACCAATAAGGCGTGATCTTATGGCGGAAAATCCCTCTCACGAAGCGCCCGTGCATCAGGCGAGTG
>CAIPFY010000213.1 GCA_903864435.1 uncultured Chloroflexota bacterium
AGTAAGATGAGCGCCTGCTCAAAACGATGGAACTTAAATTGAGCGATGTTGCGGCGCTGTGGCGCGGGAATAAGCACATGCCGCAGGCGGAAATGATTGTTCGGCAGTATCAAGCGGTACTGCGCTGCATGATTGAGTTGGGATTTCACGAACCGTTAGATACCGAGTCCGAGCTTCCGAACCGCCTCATGCCGCCGGAATATCTCGAACTGTTCCACAAGCCATAACATCACCATCATATAGACTGCGGCCTGCACTCGTTCTAATACGAGAACTTATCGCGCTTGACACCGTATCGAGCAGGTAGCCATTACCAGCCATCGGCATCCACACCTTCGCAGTCGTCTTGGATAATCTGCATCATCGCATCCACTTCCCCCGGCTCAAAGTGGAAGTCCTCAATATGGGCCAGCAGCGTCCTTCCAGAGGTGGCGGGAGGCAGGGATGAGGCGCTCCAAGACTGTACCAGTTCAAGTATCCGGGTTTTCTGTTCGACGGATAGCTTTTCGACTGCATCCATAATCTGTTCTGTGATGTTCAACATACAACCACCTCCTCTCAATCACGCGCTCACTTTTCAATCCCATTATAGCATCTCTATACTCACCCCCACTCTGTGGCATAGCCACAGCGCAAGCGGCGCGATACACTGAACCCGTGTGACGAAACAGGTGGCGAGGTTCAGTATGGGCATCGGCAGGTGGTTGGGGCGCGGGGCGCGCAAGCGAGTGCTGGTCATCGGGCTGGACTGTGCCGCGCCGGAACTGGTGTTTGAACGCTGGGCGGACGAACTGCCGAACTTGAGCCGCCTGCGGGCGCGGGGCGTGTATGGCGAACTGGAGAGTATTACGCCGGCCATCACCGTCCCCGCGTGGTCGTGTATGCTCTCCGGGCGTGACCCCGGCGTGCTGGGCGTATACGGCTTCCGCAACCGCCCCGACCACAGCTATGACGGCCTGACCACCGCCGACTCGCGTGCCATTCAAGTAGACCGCGTGTGGGATGTGCTGTCGGCGGCGGGCAAGACCAGCATCGTGCTGGGCGTGCCGCAAACCTACCCGCCCCGCCCCCTGCGCGGGCAGATGGTCGGCTGCTTCCTCACGCCCTCCATCAACAGCGACTACACCTACCCCGCCGACCTCAAAACCCGCATCCACGAATGGGTGGGCGACTACCTGCCAGATGTGAAGAACTTCCGCACCCACAACAAAGCGTGGCTGCTCGACCAGATTCACGAGATGACGCGCAAACGCTTCGAGGTGGCGCGGCGGCTGCTCAAAGGCCGCGAGTGGGACTTTTTCATGATGGTCGAAATCGGCGTGGATCGCATCCATCACGGCTTCTGGAAGGACATGGACAGCACCCACCGCCACCACGACCCCGCCACGCCCTTCAAGCAGGCCATCCGCGACTACTACCACCTGATTGACCGCGAGATCGGCACGCTGCTGGCGCTGGTGGATGACCACACCTCGGTGCTGGTCGTCTCCGATCACGGCGCGAAGAAGATGGACGGCGGCATCTGCCTGAACGAGTGGCTGCTGCGCGAGGGCTATCTGGTGCTGCGCCAACCGCCGGACACCAGCAAGGGCGCGGTCAAGTTCGACGCGCTGGATGTGGACTGGTCGCGCACACGGGCATGGGGCGACGGCGGCTACTACGGGCGGCTGTTCCTGAACGTGGCAGGCCGCGAACCGCAGGGCTGCGTTGCGCCGGAGGACTACGACTCGCTCCGCGCCGAACTGATGGCGAAGCTGACCGCCCTCGGTGACGAAGAAGGCCGTTCCATCGGGACGCGCTGTTTCACACCGGAAGGGTTGTACCAGCAGGTGAACGGGGTCGCGCCGGATGTGCTGGTGTATTTTGGCGATCTGGCATGGCGTTCCATCGGCACGGTGGGCTGGGGGCGCATCCACGTCTACGAGAACGACACCGGCCCCGACGATGCCAACCACGCGCAGCAGGGCATGTTGATCTTCCACGATCCGGCGCGTGATCTGGGCGGCGAACGCCTGACCGGGCTGCGGTTGATGCAGGTCGCGCCGACGATCCTGCGCCTGCTGGATGTGCCTGTCCCGCCCGATATGCAGATGCCGCCCATCACGCCGATTGTGTAACCGTCATCCTGATTGGACAGGGGGAATTTACGCTTGCGCGCCGCAGGCGTTCCCCTGTCCAATCACCCTTCTCCCTCATGGCGAAGGGGAGTAAGAGAGAAAACAAATTCGAATTGTCTTTCTGGAAGTCCCTCGCCCTGAGGGAGAGGGATTTAGGGTGAGGGCGAATCGCAGGGAACGGCGAACACCCGCACGCCATCCAACGCGCCGCGCTTGGAGAACACTTGCAGCAGGATGAGGTTGTCCTCCAGCGTCACCTGATCGGTCACATCCACCGTCAGCGGGTCGCCGCTGCTGGTCGCCACCCGCCAACCGTTGATGCTGATGGCGGTGCGGGCGGGCGCGTTCGCCACCTCCAGCACGTAGCGCAGGCACACCTCGCCAATCGGCTCCAGATCGAAGCGGCGCTGCAAGTTCAACGGGCGATCATAGCCGATGGCCTCTCGCGGGAAGTCCGCCAACGCGGGCAGCACCCCCCACGCCGATTCGTCCAGCGCCGACACGCCGTAAGCCGGGTCAATATCGTCCGCAGACAGAAAACGCCAGTCGCGGTTCAAATCAATCACGGGCAGATGTGCCATCGAGGATTTCCTGTTTCGAGATAGTATTGCCAGTGTATAGCGCGATAGATTATACTTGCCTTCGTTCACACTTTCACAAACATTAACGGTGAGGGACTCCATGACTCGCAAACTCGTTGTTCATCTCACGCTACTCACACTGGCGTTGCTGCTCGCCGCCTGCGGCACGGTTGCACAGCCTGCCTGGTCGGAACAGTCGCAGGCTACCGCAGTTGCGCTGGCCGCCACCGATACCCACCTGACCGAGATTGCGCCCACCATCACGCCCACCAGCCTGCCACCCACCGCCACCTTTACGCCCGAACCGCCGACGGCGACACCCGTCCCGCCCACTGCCACCTTCACGCCCGAACCACCGACGGCTACGCCCGTCCCGCCCACCGAAGCCCCTGCGGCGGCGGGTGCAGCCCTCGCCGGTGATCCCGAAAACGGCAAGGTGCTGTTCAACGCCCAGCAGGAAGCGGTGAACTTCGCCTGTGCCACCTGCCACTATGTAGACCGCGCCGAACAGCTCATCGGCCCCGGCCTGTTGAACGTCGCCGACTGGGCGGCGCAGAACATCCCCGACCAGACGCCGGAAGAATACATCCGCACGTCCATCACGAATCCCAGCGCCTATGTGGTCGCCGGCTTCCCGGATGGCCTGATGCCCAAGACCTTCAGCGAAATCTTCACCGAGCAGGAAATCAACGATCTGGTTTCGTATGTCCTCGGCCTGAAGGGTTAAATCCGCATCTCGTTTAACGAACGCCCGGCAGATGATGTCGGGCGTTTTTATATCAGCCCTCACCCTCTGCCCCCTTTTAAGGATAAGTATTCTCATCGGGCAAGGGGCGAAAATTCGGGGTTGTAGGGGACGGCCTGCGTGCCGTCCCGATTTGATGCGAAAAAAACCACTCCTGAATATAGGAACGGGGACGAGAATTAGTGCCCTTTTTATTCGGCTTTATCCTTGTTCGCGGTCAGGTTCAGCAGCACCGTCTCGCCTTCCAGATCGTCCGCCAGAACAGGCAGCGCCAGCGTCACCGGCGCGGTCAGCGGCAGCGTGAAATACACCGCTGTCCCCACCCCCGACTTGCTCTTAATCTCAATCGCGCCGCCGTGCGCTTCGATAATCTGCTTGGAGACGCTCAAGCCCTGCCCCGCCCCCGGCGTGCGAATCACCGTGCCATCCGCCAGCGTGGGCGTGCCGCGATAGAAGCGCGTGAACACATGCGGCAATTCTTCGGGGCGGATGCCCGTGCCGTTATCGCGAATGCGCAGCGCCGCCTGCCCGCGCACCTCGCCCTGCACTTCCAGCGTGAACTGACCGCCCGCCGATGTGTACTTCAGCGCGTTATCCATCAAATTACCAATTGCCCAGCGCAAGCGGCGCTCGTCGCCCAGCACGAACAGCCCTTTTTGCGTGATCTCCACCGACAGGCTGAGGTTCGCCGCCCGCGCCACCTGCCGCCATTCGTTAGCGATATTCCACACCAGCGTTTCGAGATGCAACGGGCGCTGTCCCTGCTGAATCAGCGGCGTGTCGGCCATCGTAATCTCGCGCATTTCCAGAATCAGCTTTTGCAGCGCGGCGGCATGGCGGCTGAGTTCGCGGGCCACTGTTGAATGTGACTCGCGGCGGGCGCGTTCCGCCAGCGGTTGCTGCACATCGGCGGACATACGGTTCAGCACCCGTTCGCGCAGCCGTTCGCGCCGCACCTCAATCGTGATGTCGCGCAGCAGCACCACCGTCCCCACGCGCCCGCCGCCCAGATCGGTGATCGCCGCCGCCTGTGCGCTCAACATGCGCCCTTCCACTTCCACCCGCTGCGGGTCGCCTAGCGTATACAGGCCGGGGGCCAGCGCCACCCCCAGATAATCGGTAATCTGCCCAGTCAGCCCCGGCACGTTCAGCGATTCGCTTTTCAACAGGTCGCGGGCGCGTTCGTTCATCACCAGCACCCGCCCCTCGATGTCCTGCACCAGCACGCCCTCCGGCAGCGATTCCAGCGCGGAGAGCAAATACTCGTTCTCGCGGCGCTGGCGGCGCAGGCTCACCCGCAGGCCATCCATGCGCTCTGCGGTTGCGTCCGCCAACTGATCCAGCGCCCGCCCCATTCCGCCGATTTCATCCGTCGCCGCCATGCCGGTGCGAATCGGCTGTCCACGAGTCAGTGCTTGCGCGGCGGCAGTCACCCGTTCGGCACGCGCCGCCACCTGTCTATCCACCACCACGAACACCACCAGCACCACCGTTCCAGCCACCGCCGCCAGCGTCAGCGCCGTCGCTAACCGGCTGTTGGCCGCCAGCGCAGGCAGCGTGTCCGGCAGATACAGCCCGACCACGCCCAGCGTCACCCCGCCGAAGCGGAACGGAATCAGCGCCGACTGAAACGCGGTTTCCGCCACCGTCACCGCTTCAACCTGCACTTCGGCGGCGTTCAATCGCTGCGAGAACACTTCCGCCGCGAGGTTGGGCGGCGGCACGGGCAGCGTGGTTTGTAAGGCCGTACCGGAAGAACCGAAGAAGGTGGCCTGTGTGCCGGTGCTGGCGGTGAGGTCTTGCAGCACGGTTTCCAATCGCTGCCCGACCAGCGCAATCCCGATGCGCTCATCGTCCGCGAATACCGGCACGCCTACCAGCAGCATCAATCCCTGCGACGTGCGCGTGAGTCCGGTGCTGCCCGCCGCGCCTGCCCGCAGCACGCTCTGCACCGTTGGATCACCGGATAAATCCGTTGCGGCACTCACGGCATAATCCGCCTGTGCGCCCTCACCCACCCGCAGCAGGCCAATGCGCTCCACCCCTTCCGCGCCTGTCAGAATCACCGCGTCAAGCCCTGCCAGCTGCGCCAGTGGTTCAATCGTCCGCTGAAGGTTGGCGGGGCTACCCGTTCGCAGCAAATCCACCATGCCGTGCGTAAATGCCAACCGCTGCGCCTCGGCGCGTAAATATTCATACCGTTCGACAGCGCCGGTACTCACGGCATTGCTGCTCTGCATCAGCAAATTGGCCTGCGGCGCGGCTAACGGCTCGTTCATCTGTCCCGCCAACCAGAACGCGCCCAGCATGGCGGCCAGCGTCGTCACCAGCGCCACCGGCAGCAGCAAGCGCCAGCGCAGCGAGATGAAACGATTGTCCCGCCCCGATTTTTGCATACTATCCCCTCTAAATTAGCAGGTTCCCAGCGCCCGTGCCTCAAATGTTAGCGGGTCTACAGGCTGGTTATCAATGCGGGTTTCGTAATGGATGTGCGGCCCGCTGCTGTTCCCCGTGCTACCACTCAGGCCGATCAGGGCATGTTTGCCCACCAGATCGCCCCGGCGCACGCTCACCAGACTCAGGTGCGCATAATAGGTAATATAACGCCCATTGTGGATGACCACCAGATTACCATAGCCATTCACATCCCATCCCGCCCACTCGACAATGCCGCTGTGCGTGGCCTGAACCAGCGCCCCCACCGGCACAACCAGATCAATGCCAATGTGCTTGAGATAGTACCGCTGCGACAGCACGCCGCCGCCGACCGGCAACCCGGACGGAGCGCATTCCTCGCCCGTGTAAGTATAAACTTCGCGCAAGGGGACAGGGGTGGCACGCGGCGGCGCGGTGGCCGGGGTGATGGTGGCGACGAAAGCCAGCAGCGTCGCCGGACGCGGCGTGGGGGTGATGCTCGGCGTGGGGGTAACAGTGGCGGTCGCGGTGGCGGTGGGCGTAGGGAACTCGAAGGTGAAGCTGCCGCCGGAGGGCAAATAAGCCCCCACAGGCGGTATCCCCAGCGCAGAAGCCCCTTGAGACTCCGCTTGGTCGTACTGCACATTCGCCAGCAGCGCCGGCAATAAATCGGCAGAGGTATTCAAGATCGCGCCGGGTGCAGCCATCAGCGGCGCGAAGGCATAGCGCAACCGCAGGCTGTTCCATCCGGTGAAGAAGGCCAGCCCGCCGATCACGATCATGATGCCCGTCAGGAGCAGCGCGAACAATCCATAGCGCCGGATACGTGTTACCATGCGGGAAATTCTACAGCAGGCGGCGCGTTCGCGCAGGGTGCATTGACGCGATTCATTCGCTTCCGTTAAAATAGTCAGGATGAAGATGGGATGGAACAAAACCTGATGAAGTATTATCTCGAAAGCATGGGCTGTCAGATGAACACCGCCGACAGCCAACTGCTCGCTTCCGAACTCGAAAAACTCGGTCATCATGCCACGCCGCGCATGGACGAGGCCGATATTCTGGTGGTCAACACCTGCGTGGTGCGCCAATCTGCCGAGGATAAAGCCTTCAACCGCCTATCCGAATTCAACCAGTTCAAACGCGCCCAACCGGATAAGATCATCGGTGTGATGGGCTGTCTGGTGGGCGTGCAGGACGCGCTGCGCTTGCGTAAACGCGCCCCGTATGTGGACGTGTTCATGGCGCCCAGCGACCCCGCGCCGATGGTGGACTTCCTGCACAGCCGCTTGACCGAAGATGCGGTGCGCCTGTTCGAGCAAGACCAACGCGCCCAACTGGACGCCATTCAAGATGGCGACATCGTGCTGCCCGCCCACGAACGCGGCAGCACCATCAGCGCCCATGTGCCGGTGGTCTATGGTTGCTCCCACGCCTGCTCCTTCTGCGTCATCCCGCGCCGCCGGGGTGCGGAGCGCAGTCGCAGCGTGGGCGAGATCGTGGCGCACGTTCGCAGTCTGGCACTGCAAGGCGTGAAGGAAATCACCCTGCTCGGTCAGATTGTAGACCGCTACGGCAAAGATATTCCCGACGGCCCCGACTTAGCCGACCTGCTGCGCGTGGTTCACCGCACCGCCGAGGAAACCGGACTGGAGCGCATCCGCTTCCTGACCAGCCATCCTAACTGGATGACCGACAAACTGCTGGACACGGTAGCCGAACTGCCGCGTGTGATGCCCGTGATCGAAGTGCCGGTGCAGGCCGGCGATGACGTGGTGCTGGAACGCATGAAACGCGGCTACACCACCGACCAGTACCGCCGCTTGATCGAGAACATCCGCGCCCGCATCCCCGGCGTCGCCATTCACACCGATATTATCGTCGGCTTCTGCGGCGAAACTGATGAGCAGTTCCAGCACACCGCCGACCTGCTGACCGAAATGCAGTGGGACAAGGTGCATCTGGCGCGTTACAGCCCCCGCCCGCACACCCTCAGCGAACGCTCGATGCCGGACGATGTGCCGGACGAGGAAAAGCGCCGCCGCTTGCAGGCGCTAGAGGAATTGCAGGCGCAAATTCTGGCGCAGCGCAACAGTCAGTGGTTGGGGCAAACCGTCCCGGTGCTGGTGGAAGACGAACACAAAGGCAAGTGGCGCGGGCGTACCCCCCACAACAAACTGGTCTTTTTTCAGGATGCTGCCGACTGGAAAGGCCGCGTCGCCGATGTCGAAATCGTCTGGACGGGGCCTTGGAGTATGCAGGGGCGGCTACCCGGCAGCGCCGTCCACCTCGACCCGTTGCTGGTTTTCGCTGCGTCCAATGAACAACCTTCCATTGCCCTTGAATCTTCATTGGGCATGGAATGACTTTTCGCGTATACTGTCAAAAGGAATCAACCACTCCCGCTGTTGGGAGTTATTACGCATCACTTTCGCACGGATTGGAGGACAGGGCATAATGCCACCTGTAAAAAGCGGTTACTACTACCCGAACAAGTTCGCGCGCATTTTCCTTGACGCGATGGAAGAAGTCATGGGCAAGAACGGCCTGAATGCTGTGCTGCATCTGGCTCAGTTGGATAACTTGATCGGCAATTACCCGCCCGACAATCTGGACAAAGCCTTCGACTTCGCTGATTTCACCGCGCTGTGCGTGGCACTGGAAGAAATGTACGGCCCTCGTGGTGGGCGCGGGTTGGCGCTGCGCGTGGGGCGCACGCTGTTCGCGGACGCGCTGCGCGGTTTCGGCGCGCTGGCTGGCGTGGGCGATCTGGCCTTCAAAGTGCTGCCTCTCAGCGCCAAACTCAGAGTCGGTGTACCCGCAATGGCGAACATCTTCTCGCAGTTCAGCGACCAGATTTCTAACGTGCTGGAAGAAGGCGACGACCGCATCATCTACACGCTGGAACGCTGCCCGATGTGCTGGGGGCGCAAAACCGACCGCGCCGTGTGCTACGTCGGTCAGGGCTTGCTGCAAGAAGGTCTGCGCTGGGTGTCCGGCGGGCGCGAGTTCAAGGTTGACCTCTCGACCTGCATCAGCAAGGGCGAGGATATTGGTCGCTATATCATCTACAAAGAGCCGATTGAATAACGGTTCTGCCCGACAACACGACTCAAAAAGCCCCTGCATAAACGCCGGGGCTTTTGTTTTGTGGGGGAAGACACCCTCATCCCCCGCCCTTCTCCCTCAGGACGAAGGGAGCAAAGCAAGCGGCACACTATCTTTCCCCCTCGCCTAGCTGTACTCAGCGGTTGGGAGAGGGGGCAGGGGGTGAGGGCAACGCTTACTTCAGCGCGTTCGGGTACTTGTCCGCGTTGGGCAGAATCACCGCCCGCACCACGCCGTCCCCGTAGGTCGCCGCTGTCTCGAACGCCTGCCCCGTCTGTTCCAGCGGGAAGGTGTGCGTCGCCAGCCGATCCAGATCAATCTGCCCGCGTTCGGTCAGGGCGATAGCCGTTTCGTACACATGCTTCATGCGGCGCGAAGGCTGAATCATCACCTCTTTGCGCCGTGCGCCGGAAGCCTTCAGCTTCATCTCGTCCTCGGCGGGGATGCCCACGATCACCACGCGCCCGCCAAAACGCACCATATCCACACACTGGTCAACCGTCTCCGCCGCCCACGCCGCTTCCCACGCCACATCCACGCCGCGCTTGCCCGTCACGCGCAGCACTTCCGCCACCGGGTCAACCGCACGCGCATCCAGCACGAACTCCGCGCCATAGGCTTCCGCCAGCGCCAACCGCCAAGGGTGACGGTCTACTGCGAAGATGCGCCGCGCCCCGCCCAACCGCGCCAACCGGATGAGCAGCAGGCCAATCGCGCCGCAGCCTAGCACCGCCACATCCTCGCCGATTTGCAGCTTGCCGAGGCGGTTGGCGTGGATCGCCACGCCTAGCGGTTCCAGCAGCGCCGTCCCCGCCATACTGATCGAGTCGGGGACGGGGATGCAGCAGTGCGCCGGATGCACCATGCGTTCGCGCAGCGCCCCGTGATACGGGGTTGTGCCTAGAAATTCCAGATTCAGGCACAGGTGCGGTTCGCCATGCTGACAGCGTTCGCACACGTTGCACGGTTTGGCGGGGTCAATCGCCACCCGCTGCCCGACGTGCAGCCCGTCCACGCCTTCGCCCAGCGCCAGCACCACGCCGGCGGCCTCATGCCCCAGCGTCAGCGGCCCTTCGGGGACGACACCGCCCACATTCCCTAGCAGGTAGGCGTGCAGATCGCTGCCGCACACGCCCACCGCCGTGACATCCAGCAGCACCTGCCCCGGCTCCGGCGCACTGTCGCTGATTTCTTGGATGCGAATGTCGCGTGCGCCATAGATATAGCTGGCTTTCATCGTTCACCTTTTTCAGTTCAGTTCCGAACCGCCATCCACATTATAGGTCTGGCCGGTGATATAGTCGCCCTCATCCGACGACAGGAAAGCGCACATGGCCGCGATCTGTTCGGCGGTGCCGGGGCGCTTGAACGGGATGCGCTCCACCCGCCGCCGGTACCACTCGCCGGGGGGCAGGCCGTTTGCCCCGCCCATCGCCTTATCGAGGTTATCCCACATGCGCGTGGGGACGACGCTGGGGCAGATGGCATTGACGTTAATTCCGTAGGGCGCGAGCGCCATCGCCGAACCCTGCGTGATGGTGATGACCGCCGCTTTGGATACCGAATAATGCAGCGCGTCCGCCCGCCCGCGCCGTCCGGCAATCGAGGAGATATTAATCACCTTGCCATGACTGCCCTCGGCGCGTCCAGCCTGCTTCACCGCGTCGGGAATCTGCGCCACCATTTGCTTCGCCACCGCTTGCAGGCAGAAGAACACACCACGCTGGTTCACGCGCTGGAGGGTGTCCCACTGTTCGGGGGTCATCTCCAGAAAAGCGGCTTTTTCCGAAAGGCCAGCGTTGTTGACCAGAATATCAATCTTGCCGAACCGCGCCACCACATCGCTCACCATCTGGTTGATCTGGTCAATATCGCCAATATCAATCGGATAGGCCAGCGCCTCCGCCCCCACCCGCGACATATCCTCCGCAGCGCGGAACACCACCTCGCGGTCAATCTCCGCCACCACCACATGCGCCCCTTCCTGTGCGAAGCGCATCCCGGTGGCCTGACCAATCCCGCGCCCCGCCCCGGTGACGATGGCAACTTTCCCTTGCAGCCGACCCGGTACTACCGCCATAGTGAAGCCTACCTTTGTTCCAGCCGTCCGCCGCCGGACAGCGCGTTAAGACAGCGCAGAAGCCCGCGCCAAATGCACCCGATTATAGAAGCATTCTATCATTTTCACATATGTGACCAATATGCACATTTGACCAGTTGGCGCTATAATCACCCCCGATTTGAGGTGTTTTAACAAGGATAACACAATGGCAGCAGCGACCATGAAAGCCGCGATCTACGCCGGCCCCGGTGACATCCGGGTGGACGATCTTCCGATTCCTGATGCGCCCGGTGCAGGCGAACTCCTAGTGCGTGTGCGCGCCTGCGGGGTGTGCGGCAGCGATGTTTCGGACTGGTACATGGCGCCCCGTGCGCCGCTGGCGTGGGGACACGAACCCGCCGGTGATGTGGTAGCCGTCGGCGCGGGCGTGACCACGTTTAAGGAAGGCGACCGCGTGGCCGTTCATCATCATGTGCCGTGTATGGTGTGCGACCTGTGTATGCACGGTCACTATACGCTGTGCCCCACCTTCAAGCGCACCCGCCTGTATCCATCCGGCATGGCGGAATACATCCGCATTCCGGCGGAAATCGTGGAGCGCGACATCCTCAAACTGCCGGACGGCATGCCCTACGAAATCGGGGCGCTGGTCGAACCGATTGCCTGCTGCGTGCGGGCGCTGGATCGCTCCAACATCCGCCCCGGCGACAATATGCTGGTGGTGGGCGCGGGCTTCAACGGCATCGTCATGGGGATGCTGGCGAAATACTGGGGTGTGAGCAAGACTGCCCTGCTAGACCGTTTGCCCGTCCGCATCGAACGCGCTCAAAAACTAGGCTTCAACACCTTCAACGTGGAAGATGGCGACCTTGCCGACCAGATCAAAGCGTGGGCGGGTGGCAAAGGGCCGCACGTCATCGTGCTGACGGTGGCCAACCAGAAGGCGCTGGACATGGCCTTCGACTTAATCGGCCCCGGCGGTACACTCATGGTCTATGGCACCGCCAAACCGGAAGACCGCTGGCCGTTGAGCATCAACCGCGTGCTGTTTCAGGAGATCGTCGTCACGGGTTCGTACTCCAGCAGCCCCTACGACACCCGCCGCACGCTGGACATGCTGGCGGACGGACGGCTGGATGGCGCGTCGCTCATCACCCACCGCTTCCCGATCACGGAAGCCGATAAAGCATGGCATCTGACTAAAGCAGCAGGCGATTCATTGAAAGTGATGGTACAAATCTAATGGCGAACACAATGCGCGGGGTTTATTTTCTGGAACCGGGCAAACTGGAAATGCGGGAAGTCCCCATCCCGCAGCCGGGGCCGGGCGAAGTGGTCATCAAGGTCGAATCCGCCACCACCTGCGGCACCGACCTGAAAGCCTACCGGCGCGGGCATAAGCTGTTCAAGCCGCCCATGCCCTTCGGTCACGAATATGCCGGCATCGTCAGCGCAGTGGGCGCGGGCGTGACGGCCTTCAAAGAGGGCGACGAGGTGATGGGGACGAACACCGCCCCCTGTAACGAGTGCTTCTTCTGCAAGCGCGGACGGCAGCAGTTGTGCATCCATCTGGAAGGGCGCTTCAACTTCGGCTCGTATGCCGAATACCACCGCATCCCCGACTACATTGTGCAGCAGAACCTGTTCCACAAGCCGGCACACCTGCCCTTCACCGAAGCCTCGTTCATCGAACCGCTGGGCTGCGCGGTGCTGTGCGCCATCAATGCCGATGTGCATCTGGGCGATACCGTAGCCATCATCGGCGTGGGGGCGCAGGGCTTGATGCAGATTCAACTGGTGAAGGCGCTGGGCGCGTCGCGGGTGATCGCCATCGGGCGTTCGCCGGGGCGCTTGGAACGCGCCAAGCAGGTGGGCGCGGATGTCATCTTCAGCAGCCTCGACGGTGATCCGGTGGCCTTCGTGAAGGAACTCACGGGCGGGCATGGCGCGGACATCGTGATCGAAGCGGCGGGCAGCGCCGATACATGGTCGCAGGCCATTATGATGGCGCGTAACGGCGCGACGGTCATGCAGTTCAGCGGCCTCCCCGGTGGGACGCAGGTCAGCTTCGACGCGACCAAACTGCATTACGGCGAGATCACCATGAAGGGCATCTTCCACATGACCCCGCGTGCCGCTGAAATGGCGATGCAGATGCTGGACAGCGGTCAGGTGACGGTCAAGCCGATTCTGGACGGCGTGATTCCGCTGTCACAGGTCGAAGACGGTCTGCTGCGGATGCACCGCAGCGAAGTCATCAAGCTGGCAGTTGTGCCCAGCCTCGCAGATTAAGATTCATTAAGAAGTTCGTGCTTGCGAACATCTCTTGCCGTGAGTGCCGTTTGACAGGCTTCACTGAGGAGGCTAGTATGCGCTCAGATGGAGGAAGTCCGGCACTCGTCGGCTATAAAAAGGGGATGCGTGATGGCTGAAGTAGACCAACTGATTCAAGCGGTCATGGAGAAATACAACTGTTCGGAAGGACAGGCGAGAAAAGCGGTGACAGTGGTTGCGCTGGCAGCGGAAAAGCAGCGGCGCGATCAGGCGGGCGGCGGCGAAGCGCCCAGCGGCATCCGTGCGCGGGGCGGCAATAGTGGCGGCCTCGACATGGGCGATTTGCTCGGCAGTCTGCTCGGCGGCGGCAGCGGTCAGGGACAGCAAAGCGGCGGCAACGACCTCGTTGGCAGCCTGCTCGGCAGCGTCCTCGGTGGCGGCAACCAGCAAGGGCAGCAGGGCGGCAGCGATATGCTTGGTAGTTTGCTCGGTAGCGTCCTCGGCGGCGGTCAACAGGGGCAGCAGGGCGGCGGCAACGACCTCCTCGGTAGCCTGCTCGGTAGCGTCCTCGGCGGCAGCGGTCAGCAAGGCGCTCAGGGCGGCGGCCTCGACGTGGGCAACCTCCTCGGCGGTCTGCTCGGTGGCGGCGGTCAGCAGGGACAGCAAGGCGGCGGCCTCGACGTGGGCAACCTCCTCGGCGGTCTGCTCGGTGGCAGCGGTCAGCAGGGGCAGCAAGGCGGCGGCCTCGACGTGGGCGACCTCCTCGGCGGTCTGCTCGGTGGCAGCGATCAGCAGGGCGCTCAGGGCGGCGGCAACGACCTCCTCGGCGGTCTGCTCGGCAGCGTCCTCGGCGGCGGTAGCCAGCAGGGGCAGCAAGGCCAGTCTGCGCCGCAGCAGAAGCCCCCGCCCCCCGCCGCGCAGGGCGGCAGCCTGATGGACTCGGTGAACGACCTGCTGGATGGCGGGAACAAACCGGGCAAGAAGCCCGACATGGGCAGTATGCAGGACAAGTTCGGGGATTTGATGGCCGGCAAGCCCAAGCCCCCGACCAAGAAGAAGAAGTAACCAACAGAGTCCCCTATCCCCCGTCCCCTTATCCCCATGCATGGGGCAAGGGGGGAAAATGCAAAGACGTGAGAACCCCTTTTTCCCCTCCGCCATGCATGGGGAGGGGTTAGGGGAGGGGATTCTGCTGGTAAACGCTTTAAACCAACGCCCCCGCAACGGGGCGTTTTTCATTGGGCAGTTGCCCTCACCCCTGACCCCTCTCCCCACCGCTGAGTACAGCTAGGAGAGGGGAGAAATACAAGAGAGACACGGCGCACACCGTATGTCTCTTGCTCCCCTTCGCCTTGGGGAGAAGGGGCTGGGGGATGAGGGCTTTTTTCCAAAAACCGACTCGCCTGACGGCGAGAGAGGTGGGGGATTCCCCCCACACCCCCCTTAGAGGGCGTGCTACGCACGCCGAGCGCCAGAGATTCAGAGGTCAGAGGAACAGAGATCAGAGTGCGCTCATAGGGGCAGCAACCACCACCCGAAAACCGAGGTAGCGGTTCCCGTAGTACGGGGCGAGGTCGTAGTTGCGGGACGACGCGGCGGCGCTATACTGAAGGCCGTTGAAGGAACCGCCCCGCAGCACCTTACTTTCAGCGTTACTATAACCATCTACTATTTCCAGCTTTTTGTAATCGTTCTGGCACCACTCAAACAAATTTCCTGCTATGTCCAACGCTCCGCACACCGCCGCCCCCTGCGGGTACATCCCTACCGCCGTGCTGCGATCTCCGATGCCTGCTTCAGTGGTGTTGGCTCGCGGGTGTTCATCCCACTCCCCCCACGGATACTTTTTCGCTTCAACGCCACCCTGCGCTGCCCACTGCCATTCCCATTCTGCCGGCAGCCGCACCTTCCAATCGCCCGTCCCAAATGGTTCAAACAATCCGAACTGGCGGTACTTGGCATCCAGCCAGCGCCCGAAGGCCACCGCCTGATACCACGATACGTTGTCTCGTGGGTAGTTCTCGTATTGCGCCACCGCGCTTGACATGGCCTGCCGTTTGTACTTGTCCGGCATTCTTTCCCACCACATCTCGTTTTCAAAGCCATCCGGTGCATCCAAGAACGCCTGAAACTGCCGATAGGTGGTGAGGTATTGGGCCACGTAGAACGGTTGCACGGTGAAGGACTTGCCCTCAATCTCGATTGCGCCCCCCGGTGTCACCGGCAGCCAGTTCATCTGCGGCAGCCCCCGCGCATCCACGCCGATTCCGCTGCGCGGGTCGTGAATTGTCGCCAAGCGTTCCCCGATCCACCGCCGCCGCTTGTGATCGGTTGTGAGGAGTTCAATCTCTCGCAGCAGGCGTGCCTGTTCCGGTTCGATGAAGGCCTCTTCCACCGCATTCAGGTCTGGCTTCAGCCGTTCCCGCATGGCATACACCAGCACCAGCCGTTCCTGCGGCCAGAGCAGGAAATCCGGGCGACCGTTCTTGTCCCACTCCTGCGCCGCGCTGCGAACCTGCCGCAGCAAGCGCAGATCATCCTGTGTGTCTTCAATCCATTCCGCCAGTCGCGGCCAACTACGGAGAATGGCTTCGTGCGCCACTTCCACCACCGCTGTCCCGCCCGTATCCGCGCTGGCCGTCAGCAACCGCCCCGTCACAAATGCCTCCAGCAGTCGGCGCTCGTCTTCCGCCAAGCCTTCGATCTGCATCGTCGCTCGCTGCCGGGTGGCGGTTCCGCGCTCATCCACTTCCACCAGCGCGTGGAATACCTGCTGGATCACCTTTTCATCCACGCCCAGTCCCGCGAAAATGTGTTCCGCCCGTGTCCCAATCGCGCCCTGCACCCCGCCCAACGCCTCGTATTCAGCATGGGTCAGACGGCGGTCATCATCCAGTTGGTACAGTTCGTCCAGCGCGTAGGCCATCAGCGCCAGATTGCCCGGTTCATCCCCGGTGTCATCCAGAATACGCACCACCAGATTCTCATCGAACACCAGCCCCGCCCGTTCTGCCGGTCGCTCGATCATCTGCCGCAGCGCGTCACGCTTCGGGATCGCCAGCGGGAACGACCCCGCCCGCAACCGTTCCGCCA
>CAIPFY010000214.1 GCA_903864435.1 uncultured Chloroflexota bacterium
GATGGCGGATACCCTCAGCCTGCTCGAAATGGAACAGCGCATCCCGCCAACCATTCTGGTATCCCCCGGCTACGGAATCCCCCTCCTCGACGAACACCATCCGCGATCCCGCGATTACGTCCCCACCGAGGCCGAAGCGCCAACCCCAACCGGAGAAACACGGCGACTCGGCGGCGGGGCGGCGAATTTCCTGCGCTTCCTGCGCGAAGAACTGCTGCCGCGCATAGATGCCGACTTCCACACCGACCCGCAGCGGCGCAACTTCGCGGGCATTTCCTTCGGCGGCCTGTTTGGGACATACACCCTGTTCCACCAACCGGACACCTTCTGGCGCTACGTCATCGCCAGCCCGTCGCTGTGGTGGGATAATCGCCACGCCTTCAGCTATCTGGAAACGTACCGCGCCGATGATCTGCCCACCCGCGTGTTCTTCACCGTCGGTCAAGAAGAGGCGGGCGAACCGATCAACATGGTTGCCGACCTGCGTGACTTCGTGACCGGGCTGCAAAAACGCGCCTTCCCCGGCTTGCAGATGAAGCATGTGGAACTCTATGGCGGTCATGTATCCAGCCAACCGGGGGCAATGGTGCAGGGTTTGAGCTATCTGTTCGAGGGGTGGCAACCGCCCAAACCCTAACCCGTTAACGGCTGATCGGTGCCGCGTGCTGCCGCTGCCAGCAGCCCCCACCACAACGCCTGAAACGGGAGCAGCGTCCAAGGGTAATGGTCAAACATGCCAACCACCATAAGCGCGAACACCCCTGCCAGCAGCGCCGCCCGTGCCGCCGCCTCGTCCGGCGGCACATGGCGCAGCGCCCGCAGCGCGGCTTCCACGCCGAACGTCAGTGCCGCGCAAACCAGCACGAGGCCAACCAGCCCCAGTTCCGCCCATACGCCAAGCAGCACATGATGAACGGGCTGGCCTTCGAGGTCAAAAGTGGTCTTTGCCAGATCACGGGCGGCCACCCACGCATAGTTACCGATGCCCACACCGAGCAGCGGCGATTGCTGAATCGCGTCAAAGGCAATTTGCTCATAGACAGCGCGATCAGCAGTGGAACGCAATTCAACCGACTCCGCGCCCACGCCCGCCCGCGCCGCCAGAAACGGGCGGTACAGCAGCAAGAACACGCCCCCCGCCACCACCATCACGCCCATCAGCAGCAGGCCGCGCACCCGCACCGCGCTCCACCAACCGCGCCCCGCCGGAAACAAGCGCCATGCGAACGGCAGCAGCACGCTCAAACCCACCGCCAGCCCGATCCATGCTGCCCGCGAAAACGTGAGCAGCAGCGCCCACAACCCGCCCACAAATACCCCTGCCGCCGCCGCGAAACCCCAACCGCGCCGCGCCAGCGCCCACACCAGCACCGCCAGCAGCCCGACGGTAAGGAATCCGGCTAACATATTCGGATGCGGCAGCAGCCCATACGGACGCAACCAGCGCACGCCGGACGCCTGCACGATCACCGTGCCGCTTTTCAGGGGATTCAACGGGAACTCCCCTAGCGCGGTCAGCCCCACCGAACGCTGAAGCGCCGTTTGCAAACCCGCCAGCAGGCTATTCCAGACCACGCCCGTGACCAGCGCCGCGAGGATGGCGCGGGAGGGCGGCCCGGCGCAGTTCAGCGCCAGCGCGAACGCGACAGTCAGCAACAGCGGCAGCGCCGAACTGGGCGTGACCGCCGGACGCAATTCGCGGGTATACGCCCATGTCCACGATGCCCACGCCCACAGTACCAGCGCCAGCAACGCCAGCGCCCACCCGCGCCGCAGCGGATCGCGCCACAATGCCCGCAGACCGGGTAGTCCCGCCGCAACCCACGCCGCCACCGCCGCCAGCATAGGCCAGAACACCCAGAAGCCCGCGCTGTACAACAGGCTAAACGGCGGAAACCCGTTGAACCGCAGCCATGTGGGTACCAGCAGCAGCGCGAGAAGCATACTGGCCTGCGCCGCCCACAACCGCTTATTCGTTCCTGCAAAAAATCGCGTCATCGCAAAGTCCCGCCATCTGGCGTATAGCCCCCACCCCAGCGGAGTTATACACTGAAATCGGATAAATTGAGAAAAATCGCGGGCAAAGTCAGATTCTGGCGGCTCACATCGTCCAAAAGAGGATGCAGCCGATTCTGAATAACATCCCTGTCCGCGCTGACAGCCGCTGATGAGGAAAAGGAACTCCATATGACTACCACGCAGCTTGATCTGCCGATCACCGGCATGACCTGCGCCAACTGCGCCCGCACCGTCGAGCGCACGCTGACCAAAACCCCTGGTATCGAACTGGCGAATGTCAACTTTGCCACCGAACGCGCCACCGTGACCTTTGATCCGTCACAGACCGCAGTCAAAACGCTGATCGAGCGCGTGGAGAAGGCTGGCTACGGCGTAGCGCAGGCTTCCATCGAGCTACCGATCACCGGCATGACGTGTGCCAGTTGCGTCCGCAACGTGGAACGCGCTGTGGGCAAGCAGGTGGGGGTGCTGTCGGTAAACGTGAATCTGGCAACCGAAAAAGCCACCGTCACCTATCTACCGGGCAGCGTCAGGCGCCCCGACATCATCAAGGCCGTCGAGAACGCGGGCTACGGCGTGCTGGATTTATCGAACGTCGCCGCGCCGGAAGATGCCGAACGGCAAGCGCGGCAAGCCGAGATTGACCGCCAGCGCCGCCTGATCCAGATCGGGGCGCTGTTCACCGTGCCACTGTTCGTCATCAGCATGGCGCGTGATCTGGTCATGGCGAGTGTGTCGGGCAGCATGGCGATGGGCAACATGGCGATGAACACCAGCAGCGTGAATCCGGCGCTGGCGTGGCTGCTATGGAATGGCTGGCCGTTCGTATTCGGCCTGCTGGCGACGCCGGTGCAGATCATCGTGGGGCGGCAGTACATCGTCGGCGCGTACAAAGCTGCCCGCAACCGCACTAGCAACATGGACACGCTGATCGCGCTCGGCTCGTTAGCGGCCTACATCTACAGTCTGGTGGTGCTGGTCGGCATCCTCGCGGGCGCTTCCGGCAGCATCGGCGGGCATGTGTATTTTGAAACCTCCGCCGTCATTCTGGTACTGATTACCTTCGGCAAGTATCTGGAAGCCCGCGCCAAAGGCCGCACCAGCGAAGCGATCAAGGCGCTGATGAACCTCGCGCCCAAAACCGCCACACTGCTCCGCGACGGGGAAGAAGTGACGGTCAATGTGGATGATGTGATGGGCGGTGATGTGCTGGTGGTGCGCCCCGGCGAACGCATTCCGGTGGATGGTGTGGTGATCGAAGGACGCTCGGCAGTGGACGAGTCCATGCTGACTGGCGAAAGCCTTCCCGTCAACAAAAGCACGGGCAGCAACCTGATCGGCGCAACGGTCAACAAGCAGGGGCGGCTGGTGATGGAAGCCACGCACGTCGGTTCGCAGACCGCGCTGGCGCAGATCGTCCGGTTGGTCGAACAGGCGCAGGGGTCGAAAGCGCCCATTCAGCGCGTGGCCGATCAGGTGTCCAGCGTGTTCGTGCCAACGGTGCTGATTCTGGCGACGCTCACCTTCCTCGGCTGGCTGGTCATCGGTCAGGTGGGGTTCACGACGGCGATGGTACATGCTGTCGCCGTGCTGGTGATCGCCTGCCCGTGCGCGTTAGGGCTGGCAACGCCCACCGCCATCATGGTCGGCACAGGGCGCGGCGCAGAGATGGGCATCCTGTTCAAGAACAGTGAAGCACTGGAAAGCGCCCAACGCTTGCAGGTGATTGCGATGGACAAGACCGGCACGATCACGCTGGGCGAGCCTTCGGTGACGGACATCCTGCCGCTGAACGGCTTCAGCGAGGCTGAACTGCTGCGGCTGGCGGGCAGCGCCGAACGCGGCAGCGAACATCCGCTGGCGCAAGCGGTGGTCAAGGCCGCGACAGGCGCAGGCGTGGCGCTGGTACAGCCGGAAGGCTTCGAGTCCGAATCGGGGCGCGGGGTGAAGGCGACGATCAGCGGGCGCAGTGTGGCGGTGGGTAGCCCGCGTTATATGGGCGAACAGAACCTCTCGCTGAACGCACATCAGGCGCAGATCACGGCGCTACAGGGGCGGGCGCGTACCGCCATCGTAGTCGCGGTAGACGGACAGATCGCGGGGGTGCTGGGCATCGCGGACACGATCAAGCCGGGTTCGGCTGATGCAGTGGCGGCGCTGCGACAGATGGGCTTGGAAGTGGTGATGATTACCGGCGACAATCAGGCCACCGCCGAAGCGATTGCTGCCGAAGCGGGCATCACGCGGGTGATGGCGGAAGTGCTGCCGGGGCAAAAAGCCGAGGTCATCCAGAAGTTGCAAAGCGGCGGGCGGCGGGTGGCGATGGTCGGGGACGGCATCAACGACGCGCCTGCGCTGGCACAGGCTGATGTGGGGATCGCCATCGGCACGGGGACAGACATCGCCATCGAAGCCAGCGACCTGACGCTGATGAGTGGCGATCTGCGCGGGGTGGCGCGGGCGATTGCACTGAGCAAGGCGACCATGCGGACGATCTACCAGAACCTGTTCTGGGCGTTCATCTACAACATCATCCTGATTCCGGTGGCGATGCTGGGGCTGCTCGTCCCGATGCTGGCCGCCGGCGCGATGGCCTTCTCCAGCGTGTTCGTGGTGAGCAACAGCCTGCGGTTACGGGGGAAGAAAGTATAGGCCAAATACGCCGTACACCTGCCGAAGTACATCAGGAGTTCACGGGTCATGGCACGAATCCTCATCACCGGATCAGCCGATGGTTTGGGGCAACTGGCGGCGAAATCCTTAGCCGATCAAGGTCACACCGTGGTGCTACATGCGCGGAATGCAGAACGCGCACGCTACGCACAGCAGCACGTCCCCGCCGCCGCGCACATCCTCATCGGCGACTTATCCGACAGGGATGAAACCCGGAACGTCGCCGAACAAGCGAACGCATGGGGGACATTCGATGCGGTGATTCACAACGCGGGCGTGTATGACGCTTCCCCGCAGGACATCCTCACCGTCAACACCCTAGCGCCCTATATCCTCACCTGTTTGATACACCCGCCTCAACGCTTGATCTACCTCGGTTCCAGCATGCACCGGCAAGGCCACGCCCGATTGGAACATCTCCAGCGGGGCATCAGCTATTCGGATTCCAAGTTGTATGTGGTGCTGCTGTGTATGACCGTCGCGCGCAAATGGCGCGAGGTGTACGCCAATGCCGTGAATCCGGGTTGGGTTCCGACCAAGATGGGGAGACGGGGCGCGCCAGATGATCTGCACCAAGGCTACGAAACGCAATGCTGGCTGGCAGTGAGCAACGACAGTCAAGCGAAGGTCAGCGGACGCTACTTCTACCACTGCGCACAGGAGCGACCCCACCCGCAGGCCAGCGATACCGCGCTACAAGAGCAGTTCCTGAGCATTTGCGCGGACATCACCGGCATCTCGTTCCCTGCATAGGGACAGCATGTGTCAGACAAGAATGCTCCCAAATCCGACTTTTGTAGAATACAGCGCGGCGGAAATCCCTTATACTGCGCTCTGTCGCAGGGCTGGCAACCAACCAGCCCCCACCACAGGAGCAACGAGAATCGTCATGCACATCACCAAAGACACGCGCATATCCGACATCCTCGAAACCTACGGGGACATCGCCCCGGTGATGGAGCTATTCGGCGTGCAGCGCGTGGGGCGCTATTCCGTTCGTCGGTTGCTCTCGAAGGCGCTGACCGTCGAATGGGCGGCGCGGGTGCATCGTGTCCCCCTCGCGGACTTCCTCGACATCCTGAACAAGGCCGTCGCCAGCCTCCCGCCCGAAAATCGCGCCTGACCACCCTGCCCCTACCGCACGGGCGTGTTCGTGGTGAGCATTCGCGGCGGTCGGGCTGTCCCTCCGCCCCTGCATCATACCTTGCTGAACTCGTCCAGCAGCGCGGGACGATTCGCATATTGGGCGCAAACTTGCTGCACCAGCTTTTGCGCCCGCGCTGTTTGCCCAATCTTTTTCATCCGGCGCACATAATCAGCAGCCTTCGCATATTCGTCGCGTGTTTTAGCACACGTCAGAATTTGCATAACCCTTTTCTCGTAAATTGCGCCCACCTCGGCGGGAAAACGAGATTCGAGAGGTTTTTGGTAGTTATCTAACAACCAACCACTATTCTCCGCGTACTTTTGTACGAGTGTCAGAAGATCGGGCCACCGCTTTTCGTATGCATACAGCCATGCCAGTTGCTCCGTGCGGCGCACATCTTTAATCAGCTTCTCCACAAAAGCCCCCCACTCAGGAGCCGGAATCAGCTTGCGGAGGAGTGCAAAATTTTCTTCACTAAAGGTGTCAAGCCACAGCGCCCGTGTTGCTTGGATTAAACCCTTCTTGTCCCCCGTCTTTTGGAGCAATTGAATCCGCAATTCTTGGTATTGATTGGTCAATCCCGGCAAATGCTGCTGTTCACTGAGCGCGATTCCCGCCTGTATCTGATGTAGCGCCTCCTCCAACTTGCCATCCTTGATACACCTTTCAATCAATTCTTTACGAATTCTGTCAAGATGTACATGCGCGTGCAAAAATTCGTCGCTCGCTAGTGGGTTGTCAAATCGGTCAATGAGTGCCAGCTTGAATAAGGCAACCTCCTCTAAGCCATAGTCTCTCATGGAGTTATGGTCGTGTCCTTTTATGAGCGACGCCTCGATTTCGTCTAACGCGGAAGTCAATAACGTGCGCTGAGCAGGCGTACTCATCCATTCTTGAACAATGCTTAGCAGTTCCCATCTCCAATCCCAATTTTGAAATTCTTGCTTGACCGCACACGCAAGGCAATACGCAAACAACGCATCACGTCCGGTTTCCTCTTGCAACTCGGCAGCTTCGTTTAGGCCTTCTATCGCCATGCTGATGCAACCGCCAAGCGTGCCGCTGGAGTCATCCGCACGATAAAGGACGGGCATGATTTCATCAATCACGGCCTGATATACGCCAATCGCTTTATCAGTTTCCCCGGTATCGAGCCATTGCGTCGCCTGATCGAACAGTTCACCGATCTTACGGCCTGCACGAATTGAGCCGGTATAGTCGAGATAACCCTGCTTATCGTGTCCTGTCCGCAGCGCATCTTTGACGACGCGCCGATAATCTATCGGCTTTGCATCACTCACGTCCAAGCGAATTAGCAGTTTGTTGAGGAGTTCCCGGTCTTTTTGAGTCAGTTCCAGCAAGATTGAAACGAGCCGTTCCTGTGACGTTTTTTCGAGGTGTTGGCGCAGTTTGTCGCGGCGAGTTTGACGCTTTGCGGATTTATCACCGGGTTTCAAGTCGAGTTGATCGGGAAACGCATCCTCAATGGCGTACAGAACCGCCGCAATATGCTTGCAGTGTTCACCCATATCGTAGGGACAGGTACACGAACAACGCAAGTTACCATTCGCAAAAAACTCAATTTGCACGTCATACAAATCCGTGCCTTCAATTTGTGCTTCCCATACGAGTTCATCCTCGTCAAACGACAAATCGAGGATTTGACCGCGACGCACATACTCCCGCCCACGAGTGAGAATCTGCGATGGGATGGTCTGCTTAAAATTGGCGAACGTCAAGCTCATGGCAATACCCCCTCGAAGGCGATCCCGTTCAGAATATCGGGATTATGCCCAAGAACGCGATCACAGGCTAACCGTGTTTTACTGCGTGGACGGCAGGTGTTCCGTCAGGATCAGGCTGACCTGCGACGGGCCGCGCACCAGCGTCCCGGCGGGCGCGGCTTGATCGGACATAACCCCTCCCCCTGATAAATTGTAAACCGGAATCTTGCGGTTTCCGGCGGGCGAACCTAGTATCAAGCTATCCTTCCGATTCAATCACGCCGGGGAGTTCCCACTGATGTACCGAATGCGCGTCCCGTTCATCCTATCCGTCGTGTGTTTTGTGCTGTTCACGGTCGCCCCCCTCGCTGCGCAGTCAGAAGCGGTGGTGTGGAAATCGTGGTCGGAGGATGATCTGAAGGCGCTAGGGGATGACCACACCGGCTCGACCTTCGCCATCAGTACGCTGGACGGCGTGACCGCGCTGCAAATCACCCCCGGCGGCAGCAGCGAGGAAACCAAGCTGGCCTATCCGCTGAAGGGGAGCGACCTGCAAACATGGGTGGACAACGGGCAGATCGAGATGGATGTGTATCTGCCGCCGGAGAACGCGCTCAACCCGAACGCCTTCTTCCTCGGCGTGGCAGACGTGACCGGGCAATGGGAATGGGTGGGTGGTCTGTTCGGCAGCAGCAGCGGCACGAGCGGTTGGGTCACAGTGCGCTACAGCTTGGGATCGGTCATCCAACAGGCCAACGCGGACGGCGACTACATGTTGTACCTGTCGTTCTTCAACCAGAGCGGCGGCAGCAAAAACCCGCTGACCGAATCCTTCGGACTCGGCGCGGTGCGTCTACTCTCGACAGTCACTGATACACCGGACGAAGCCAGTTACCAGAGCGAAGCGGAACACCTTCTCACGCTGAACGATGCCGATCTGGTGGCGGCGATTGCCCGCGAAACTTTCGATTACTTCTGGATGGAAGCCAACCCGCAAACCGGACTCGTCAAAGACCGCAGCACACCGGATTCCGTCGCCAGCATCGCCGCCACCGGCTTCGGGCTGGCCGCTATCCCCATCGGCGTTGAGCGCGGCTGGATCCGGCACATCGAAGGCTACCAGCGCGCCCGCCGCATCCTGCAAACCTTCGTCAATGGCGGCGTACAGGGTTCGCACGGGTTTTTCTTCCACTTCATAGACCCCGCCAGCGGTGAGCGCGTGTGGAACAGCGAACTCTCCTCGATTGATACGGCGCTACTGGTGGCCGGGGCGCTGGTGGTCGGACAGTATTTCGCTGGCACCGAGGTGCAAACGCTGGCTGACCAGTTGTACAGCAACGTCGAATGGGATTGGATGCGGACGAAAGACGGTTTCATCCGCATGGGCTGGACTCCCGAAGGTGGTATGTTCGATGCCGCGTGGGATCATTTCGACGAGAGCATGATTTTGTACGCGCTGGCCATCGGTTCGCCCACCCACGCCACCGCTGCGGGTGCATGGGACTTATGGGAGCGCACGCTGTACCGCAAGGGCGGCTACATCTACCTCCCCGGCGAACCGCTGTTTGTGTACCAATACCCGCTGGCCTTCCTCGATCTGCACGGGCGCGAGGATGCTTACGCCAACTACTGGAACAATACCGCGTTGGCCTGCCAGCGAAACCTGCAATTCGCGCTCGACCACAGCGCCCAATTCACCACCTACCAGAACGGCGTATGGGGGCTGAGCGCGTCCGATGGGCCAACCGGCTACAAGGCCTATGGCGCGGCGGAATCCAACCATGACGGCACGGTTGCGCCCTATGCAGCGGCGGCCTGCCTACCGTTCACGCCGGAGATCGCGCTGAGTGGCATCCGCGCCATGCTGACCGAATACGGGTCGCGGGTGTGGCGGGAATACGGGCTGGTTAGCGCCATCAACGCCGATAGAGACTGGTACTCGCACGACCACATCGGCATAGATCAGGGCGACATTCTGCTGATGCTGACCAACGCGCAGGATGGCCTCGTGTGGAAGCTGTTCATGGCGAATCCGTCTATTCAGGCGGCGCTGGACGCGATGGGCTTTGTCGAAAGCACGGGCGATTACGCAGTCGCGCCCACCTATCTGGGCGGGTAGCCATCAGCGGTCATAGCCGGCTTTGGCGGCTAAACCCGCATAATCGAGAATTTGAATCTGGTGGCGCTTGACCGCGATCAGATTCTCTTTTTCCAGATTCCGCAGGGTGCGGTTGAGGACATCGGGAACGGTGCCTAAGCGATTCGCCAGTTCCGCCTGTGTCGCCCAGCGGGGGCGCTGCACCTGCTCGCCGCTGGACTGCTCGATCAGATACCGCGCCAACCGCGATTCCAGTGACCGCAGCGACAGGTCTTCCACCATCGTCACCAGTTGCTGAACGCGCCCCGCCAGCCGCCGAATGACGATTCGCGCCAGTTGCGGATAGGTATCCAGCAAGCGCAAAATCGTGTCGCGGGGGATCATCCACGCGATGGTCGGTTCAAGGGTGATGACTGTCGCGGGGTTAGCCGCGTCCACGAAAATGCCAATCGCGTTGAACACTTCCCCCGGCCCGATGAACTGGAGTGCATGTTCGCGCCCATCCGGGGATATTTTGACGGCCTTCAGCCAGCCCTGCTGCACGATGTAAACCGCATCCTCCGGTTCACCTTCCACCAGAACCACCTGCCCCGCCGCATATTCCCGCCGGATAGTCTGCCCTGCGATCAGATGGACGAGCGATTCGTCCAATTCGCTGAAGTAGGGAACGGCGTTTAAGGCACGTAGCACTTCATCAGTCACCACCATCGTCGCCCTGATTTCCGCATTTAAAAGCGCCTACACCTACTATATTCATCGGTGTGCCTCATTGTCACCCGCCCGCGCCATTCGCACAACTCAAAACCGACAAATGTCAAAGACACCGGGCGCGACATGCCCTAAGCTAACGCCTGTGTAAAGACGAAAGGGCGCGTATGGCAAACCCGGATGCAGACGAACAACCCATCCCCGTGATCGCCAGCGAACGCTGTACGGGCTGCAAGTTGTGCGTGGAAGCCTGCCCGGAAGGGGCGCTGGCGATGCAGCAGATGATCGCCGTCGTGGTGCATCCGCTGGCCTGCACCTATGCCGGATACTGCGAACGCATCTGCCCGCAGCAGGCCATCAGCCGCCCCTTTCAAATTCTATGGAGTCCCGGAAAGGAACAATCATGAATGCCATCGTGAACCCGGATTGGAAAGCTACCGTCGTTTTCTCGTCGAATGGCCCTCAACCGCAAATCCTGCTGGAAAACGCAGTCGCCAAAATCATCCTCATCGGTCTGGAAGCCGGTCAAAGAATTCCGGCGCATCCAGAGGCGCTGGCGGTTTACCACTTTCTCGAAGGCAGCGGGTGGATGAATGTGGATGATGAACGCATCCCCGTCACCGCTGGCACGACCCTCATCACACCCGCTGGAGCCAAGCGCGGCGTGGAAGCCGAAACCCGTCTGGCCTTTCTCGCCACCCGCATCGCCGGAAGCCCGTAACCAAGCACCACTACAGGAGAAAGCCCGTGTTTAACCCGTATTTTCTGGTGACTTTTCTCTACGTGGGGCTGGCGGTGCTAGGTGCGCTGGATGCGTCCTTGACCCACTTCCAAATCGTCCCTGTGATCGCAGGTCTGCGCTGGATGCGCGTGCATTTCATCACGCTCGGCGCACTGACCGAATTCGCGTTCGGCATTCTGCCCATCGTGGTTGCAGCGCGGGTCAATGTGCCGCGCCCCCAAACCCGCTGGGACATCTGGCTCACGCTCAATCTGGGACTGCTCATTCTGCTGCTCGGCATCCCGATGGTCAGCGGTGTGCTGATTACCGCTGGCGGCACGCTCGTGTTCATCGCCGTGATTCTGCTCATGCAGCAACTGGGGCAGATGCGCAGCGCACAGGCCGAAGCACAGCCTTCATCCGGCAAGAAGTTCTACATCACCGGCCTCGCCTACTTGCTGCTAGGCATCATCATCGGCACGGGGCTGTGGCAGGGCTGGAGTACGTGGTTGCAAATCAAAGTGCCGATTGAAGTGCATATCCATGCCAACAACTGGGGCTTCATGTCGCTGGTGTTCGCTGGCCTGCTGATTGACCTGTACCCCTCTTTCGCGGGGCGTTCGCTGCAATGGCCGAAGTCCATCAACCGGATTTACTGGATGATGACCATCGGCGCACTGGGGCTGGTGCTTGGCCCTTGGGTTCAGTCGAACGTCTTCGCCGTGCCGGGGCTGATCCTGCACCTGAGCGCCACGATCTGGCTGGTCATCAACGTCGCCAAGCCGCTGATGGGCGATCGCAGCGCATGGACAGCGGGCATCTGGCACATCGTCACATCGTATGTGTGGATTCTCGCGCCTGTACTGGTCGCGCCGCTGATTATCCTCAAAGTACCCGGCTTCCCCGGCGCAGGCATCGAGCAAAACGCGCCGCAAGCTCTGATCTACGGTTGGGTACTTCAGTTCGGCTACGCGATTATCCCGCTGCTGTTCCGGCGCGTCTTCACGCCTGACCAACAGCCTAAACTCGGCGGCAACTGGTTCAGCCTGATCGCGGTACACATCGGCGCAATGTTCCTGTGGGTCGGCATTTTTGCCAACGACTCGCAGGCCACGCTGCACGGCATCGCCTACGCGCTGTGGTTCGCCTCCATGCTGCCCATCGCCTATGAACTCTGGCAGATTGTCCGCAGCGGAATGAACCGACTGGAACAACCTGTCTCGCTGCCTGCGACAGAATAACGCGGGCAGCACTACATCGAACAATCGGCGGGGCGAATGATATTTCGCCCCGCTGTGAAACTACGACAGCAAACGGGCGACGAAGAACGCCTCGAAAGCCGCCCTGTCGCGCCACTCCGTCGCCCAGCGCAGCGTGGCAAGCTCAACAACAGAAGCAGACAGGGCGTTATTCAAAGATAGGGGCTTCAACGCCGTCGGGATGAACTTCAGGAAATGACTAGGCGGCTTTCGACTGTCCGCAGCAGGGACAATCAAAAACACGCTGACGACAGTTGTGCTTCGACTTCCTCTTGTCCTTACGAAAAGCGGTTTCCTGACGATAGAGCGTAATCACCGTATGCCCACAAGCGCACAGCATCACCGTCGTGCCTTCCAAATGCCGGAACGGGTGGTTTCCGGGAAGGTCAGCGGGGATGTTCTTGGCGCGTAGCTGGACGAAGGTCACACCTGCATTATGGAAACTGTGACCATGAGCGAGGATGAACTCGATTTCATCACCGTACACATTCCGCTGTAGCGACCGATCACCAGCATGTTCAGTCGAAAAGAGGTTTTCCAAAGCGGTGTCTACTGCTACCTTTCTTGTGTACAAATGTACCCATCCGGGTTGTTCCTGCTTCATCCAGTCCTGCCGCTGCCCCAAAGGGCGTTGGTCTTACAGCCTGTCCACAGGCAAGTTTGGTGTCCCGTCCTAGCCAGTACCGAGGACAGCGCGAGTCACC
>CAIPFY010000215.1 GCA_903864435.1 uncultured Chloroflexota bacterium
CCCCCCCCCGCCCCATCGCCCCCTTACAAGGGTGGTTTTTGCTGCACAACCCACCACCACAACCCCTTCCGCTGCGCGTCATGGCGAAGGGTGTAAGGCAAGCGGGCACATCTCGCGCCATGTCCCCACTGTATTTCTCCCCTCTCCTAGCTGTACTCAGCGGTTGGGTTGAGGGGGTGAGGGCTTTGGAACGACTGCCCCAAAATCCGAATGCACCCCAATAGGAATGACATCCGACAGGCCAATGGGTGACAAAAGCCTGTAGGCGGCGCGGCCTTCCGGCAGCACGATAGATACAAATGTGAAAGGATGAGCGTATGACTGCGACACCGGAAACAATGGCGACTCTCCGCACCCTGTTCAAAACCGTCAATAAACTGGTGCTGCTTCAGTGGCGCTTAGGGCTGGGTTGGGCAATGAACCTGTGGCCGCAAGGACTCGGCGCGTATCTGGTGATCGTTCATACCGGGCGCAAAACCGGCCTGCGGCGACGGACTCCCGTCAACTACGCGCAGGTGGACGGCGAAATCTACTGCACCGCCGGCTTCGGGCGCGAGTCGCACTGGTATCGCAACATCACCGCCAACCCCACTGTCGAAATATGGCTGCCGGATGGCCGCTGGCAGGCGCGGGCGGAAGACATCACGGGCAGCGGGCAGGTGGCGCTGCTGCGGCAGGTGCTTATCAACAGCGGGTTCGTCGCGCCGCTGATGGGCATTTACCCGCACACCATGAACGATGACGACTTGCTGCGCGTGACTGCGGACTACCGCCTGATCCACCTCAAGCGCCTCTCCCCGGCGGACGGCGCGAACGGGCCGGGCGATCTGAAATGGCTGTGGTTGCCGCTGCTGCTGCTGCTGGTCGGGCGGATGCTGCTGAACCGCAAACGTGCGAACCCGAAAACGCCAACATCTGCGCCCTAAACCTCGCCCCCCGCCAATCGGTTTGCTGTGTTTCGCCCGTTCAGGCCTGAACGGGCGGCGTTGCTCTATTAATTTCCCCCACGCAAGTATTTCACTTGACGATAGAAACTACCTTTTGTACACTCTATAAATGTTACGAAATGTTCAATTTTTATGGGGAATCAGATGAAATTGCATGTGATGATTGCTGTCTTATGCCTGTTGCTGGTCAGCGGGTGGGCTGTTGCCGAGGAAACCCCGATCGGGGAGCCGCCGCACTGGACTTACGAAGGCGCAGAAGGCCCGGAGTTCTGGAGCAACCTCGCGCCGGAATATGAATTGTGCGGCGTGGGGCATTCGCAATCCCCGATTGATGTGAAAGACGCGCAGCTATCCGATCTGAAGGATATTGGTTTCGCCTATCAGCCGAGCGCCATGAGCATCCTGAATAACGGTCACACCATTCAGGTCAACTACGACGCGGGCAGCAGCATCACCTATGGTGGGAGCGACTATACGCTGAAGCAGTTCCACTTTCATCACCCTAGCGAACACATCATCAACGGTCAAAGCGCCGCGATGGAGATTCATTTCGTGCATCAGAATGCGGCGGGGTATCTGGCGGTGGTCGGGGTGATGCTAGTGGAAGGTTCGGCGGATAACCCGGCCTATGCGCCGATTTTCAACGCGCTGCCCGCCGAAAAATCCGATCCGCAGGCCATCGGGACAATCAACGCGGCAGACCTGCTGCCCCCGGGCGCCACTTTCTACACCTACACCGGTTCATTGACCACGCCGCCCTGCTCACAGGGTGTTCGCTGGCTACTGCTCACCGAACCGGTGGAAGTGTCGGCAGCGCAGATCGCCGCGTTCGCCGCCATTTTTGAGATGAACGCACGTCCGGTGCAACCGCTGAATACCCGTGAACTCGAACAGGACAACAGCTAATCGGGCTGTCCTTCTAAGCCGGAAACGGGGGCGGCGGCAGAGTCATATCCGCCGCGCCCATCGTTTCCAGCAGACCGGATAACGTCAGCCAGAGCGAAACCCGCGCCATATACGCGGCGGGGTAGGGCTTGCCGTGTTCCAGCCACCACATCGCCAGCCCAAGCTGGGCGCTGGCTGTGTGATAGGCCACAATGTCGAGGGGAATTCCCCCCTGCGGCGCCCGCCCCGTCGTTCGCAGCGCGTCCAGCGCGTTTAGCGCCAGATGGTGACGCATACGCTCGATCACCGTTTGCGTTCCCCGGCTCGAAAACAGAATGTGATACAAGTTTTCCTGTTCCTCGATATGCTCATACAGGGCGCTCAACGGGGAACGTCCCTCCAGCAGCGATTGGGGCGATAGGCGCTGTGTCTTTTCTGCCAGCCCCTCATACAGCGTATTCAGGCAATCGGTCAGCAGTTCTTCTTTGTCGCGGTAGTGGCGGTAGAACGTCACCCGCGCCGCCTGCGCTTCGCTGGCGATGTCCTGAATGGAGATGCTATCGTAGCCCTGCTTCAGAATTAAACGGACAAACGCCTCTTGCAGCCCTCGCCGCGTCTTTTTCACACGGGGATCGTTCGGGTTAAGGGTCATTGTGGAACACCTGTTACTTATGTCACAGTCGAACTCAAGCGCAGGTTGACATCCCGGCGCACCACTTTATGATACACCTTGTTACAGAAATACATAGTGTATCATAAGCTCGCCTGAGCAAGTGGACATAAGGCACAACAAATGAAACGTCGAACCCTTCTGATCGCATCTGGCATTTTTCTAGGAATCGCGCTGATCGCCGGACTGGTGGTACTGAGCTACGTGCAGCGGTTGATGGCGCCCAAGCCGCTGACCATCACCTATTTAACCGAGCAAACCATCATGCCAGCAGGCGCGGCCTGCGCGGGTGGCAGCGACAAAAGCCCCGGAGTCGCCAAAGAAATTCTCAACCTGGAAACGAAGGACATCTATATAGCCGGCGGTGCCAACCCCATGCCCGATGCGGTGTGGGCGGATTACCGTTTCTGGCTGCCATACATGAAGAACTCTACCCGCCACCTGCTGTTCAACGGCTCGTGCTTCTTTCGTTCACCGGATGCGCCTGCCGACTGCACCGGGGATGCCTGTTTTAGCTTTGCGACTATCGTGGATTACTCGTGGCTGAAATTGACTACCATTGCCGGAAATTCCTGCTTCCCCGATGCGTCCGGTTGCTCTGGCGATCAGGTCAATCCGGGCTATGTGAGCATAAACACCATCGCCAAATGTCAGCGCGTGGTGTTCGAGGGGCCGGTGATCTACGAATTGGCGGACGGCAAAGGCAACCGCTATGTGATGCACGCCACCGCGACCGGCGTTCCCGATGTGACCGGCCCCACGCTGCCCGCAGGTTGGACGCTGACCGAACGCACGATTGACGAACCGCTGGTGCTGCTGCCCTTCGGCGGGGGGGATAACTGCTACTACAACGTGGTGCGCGATAATCTGGTACAGAGCTATCATCAGTATGCGTATGCAAGTGACCAGTACCCGGAGTAAGCCTGATGAAATCGTTCTCCAAATGGCAGATGCCAACCGCCATCGAGTTTGTGGCGGAAATCCCCAAGACCCGCGTAGGCCATCTCGCTAGAAGTGCAGATCGAGGTTGCGGAAGGGGATGAGCGCCAGCGAAACGGCGTGAATGTAGTAGGCGCGGCGGTCAATCACGTCGCGGGTGAGCAGTCCCACCGCCCCGTTCTGATGCTTGGAGTTGCTGCGCCCGAACACGCGGTCATCCGCCACGCCTAGTTCTACGCCCTGCCGCACCAGCGCGGCGACTTCGTGCGGCAGTTCCAGCGCACCAGTACGCGCCTTGCCCACCCGTTCGCCATCCAGCGCCACCACCCACGCGAACGCGAATAATGCGCCGTGCTGCTCCTCGCAGCCGCCTTCGATGCCCACCCACAGGCGGGCATCCGGCGCGGCGGATTGCGCGGCGCGGGCGCGGTTGAACGCGCCTTGCAGCGTTTCGGTATCGCTCATCGGCTGGTCGCTCACGCCGGAAGGCACATTCAGGCCGCTGGCGGTCAGCGGCGCTTCCGGGAACATCAGGGCATAGCCCATCTGCGCGGCCTGCACTTTCACCGGATTGGTGGAAGCCACCACGATTTGATTCATTTGTTCGTATTTCCTTCATCCTGCTTGTCGGTGTCGCCGTTGGCCTGATGGTATTCGGCGAAGCTGATTTCGGCCTGCCGCCGCCGGTAACTGGCGGGCAGTTTGGGCGGGTTCTTCTCGTAGTGTTCCACCAGACGGGCAAGGTAATTCGCCAGCGGGGTGTATTTCATCCCCAGTTCGGCCTTGCTCAGATCGTTGGTCAGTTCGGACATCCAGCGCTCGCTGAACGGGGAGCAGTCCGGCAGGAAACCGTTGGCTTCCAGCAAGCCGCGCCGCACGCGCACCAGCCGGGGCTGGATGTTCAGCAACCTGCCCACCATCCCCAGAAATTCCGCCAGCGACACGGTTTCATCCTGCGAGATGTTGTAGGCGTGGGTGCGGCTGGCTCCGCGTGCGATCACCCGCAGGATGGCCTGTACCACGTCGCCGCTGTAGATGTGCCGCAGCCGGTAATCGGGCGTTTCGGGGACGAGCAGCGGGCCGCCATCTTTCAGGCGCAGCACATAGCCGTAGAAGCGGTTGAAATGGTCGCGCTCGCCGTTGACCATCGGCAGGCGCAGTGAGGTATACGGGAAGCCGTGCGCGGCTTGTGCCGCCGCCAGCGTATCCTCCACGCGCCGCTTGTCCATGCCGTACAGCCATTCTTCGTAACTGTAGGTGTTGGCTTTGGGGGCAGGCATCACGCGGCCTTCATAGGCGGATTCGGAGAACGGGCGCTCCACACCTTCGCGCACCAGATACACCTGTCCGGTGCTGAGAAAGATGTAATGACCGGTGCGACCACTGAGGATTTTGACGATGGACTCAGCTTCCGCACCTTTGTAGATGGTATTGTCCACCACCACATCGAAGTCGCGCCCACCCAGCGCCAGTTGCAGTTGTACCGCGTCCGATCGGTCAGCCCGCAGGCGTTCGACAGACTCGGGAAGCGAATCGGGTGTGACCCCCCGGTTCAAAATGGTCACGCGATGCCCCTGTTCCAGCAGCGCGTGTGTGAGGTAATAACCGATGTTGCGCGTCCCGCCGATGACCAGAATGTGCATGACCGTCCTGTTGTGCTGTATTCCCGCACTGGAAATAAGATGCCCACCTGTTTCTGCGCCTAATCATACCTTGCCCGCCAGCAAATTTATGTACAGTAGGTTTTGTGCAATTGTGCTGAATTCGCGGCACTCACCTGCGATTAGTCGCCTCTTTGAAAGGTTTTAGGGCATTTTGAACTCGTGCCGCAGCAAACCGAATTGTTTAAGATTCACAAAACGCCCGTGTTCCCAGCAGATTTCGCGCCAGATACCCTCCTCCGTCAACCCACATTTGAGCAGCACCCGTTCCGAAGCCAGATTGCCCTCGGTGCAATCGGCCTGAATGCGGTGCAGATCGAACGCATCGAAACACCAACCGATCATGGCGCGGGACGCTTCGGTAGCATAGCCCTGCCCCCAGTACGCCGGAAGCATGTGATAGCCGATGTCCATGTGGCGGTTGGCGCGATCCAACTTGTACGCGCCGCACATCCCGATCAGACGACCATCGGCGGGTAGGATGATGCCCCAGTCCACGCCGACCTGCTGCCGGTATTCGCCCGCCAGATAGTCAATCAACTCGCGGCCTTTTTCGGGCGTATCCAGCGGGCGCTGGTTCAGGTAGCGCAGCACCAGCGGGTCGCCAAAGATGGCGCTCATGCCTTCCGCGTCATCCGGTGTGATCTGGCGCAGAATCAGGCGTTCGGTGGTCAAGACAGGAAACGTAGTGAAATCGAAAGACGGAGGCATGGGGACTCCTTTATGATGCCCTGTAGCAAGGCAAATTGTGCCGTAAACCGGTTCATTATAAAATAACGAATAACATTTCGTGGCGGAGAACGCATGATGACCGATATCCAGCAGTTGATACAGCAGTTAGTCGAACCGGCCACCCGCCAGCAGGGGTATACCGCGCTGGTGGCGCTGGGCGCGGCGGCGGTTGACCCGCTGGTGGCCGCGTTCGAGCGCACGACCACCGAATACGGGCAACAGCAGATTGCGCTGGTTTTGTCGGCCATCGGGGATGCACGCAGCCTGCCCGCCCTGCTGGAATGGGCGCGTAGTGGGCTGCCCAAAGCGCGGCAGTCGGCGGTGGTGGCGCTGGGGGCGTTCGGTGCTGACCCGCGTGTGCCGGAGGCGCTGCGCGACATCGCCCGCCGCGATCCTGATTTCACGGTGCGGTTGTCCGCCGTCAATGCGATCGGACGGGCGGTGAACAAAGAGGCGGAAAAGGCGCTGTGGCTGGAATTTCTGAACGATTCTTCGGAGCAGGCGGTCAGCACGGCGGTGATGAACCTGCCCAACCGCTTCCCCCGTGACCCGCAGGTGGCGGATGCGCTACTGGCGGCGCTTCAGCGTCCCGATCTGCCGCAGTCGGCGGTGGGGTGGCTGATGAACGGCCTGAGCGCGATGGGCGAGGCGCGGGCGTTCGAGGCCATCGCGGCGCGGTTGCAAGCGCCGGATGCGCGGCAACGCGCTCACGCCGCCAACGCGCTGGGCAAACTGGGCGACCTGCGTGCGGTGGATTTGCTGAAGGCGCTGCAAGGCGACCGCGCTTTCGCGTGGGAAGAAGATCACGGCGGCCCCAAGTACAGCGTGGGGGATGTGGCGAAGCAGGCGTTGGCGACGCTCCTGAAGCAACCCGCAACGGATCATCGCGGCACAGCGTCCTCCGGCGAAAAGAAGCCGTGGTGGAAGGTGTGGTAGGGGGTTGAGTCGTGCTGTTTCTGTCCGATCAGAACAAAACACTGTTAAAATAAGATCGGACAGGAACGGAGACTATTTTATGAGCGTTCAGGTACAGCAGTCTATCTTCAGTGAACTGGCGGACTTTCTGGTTTCACAGCCCAGTCTGGAAGAACTTGCCGCCTACAAAGTGACGACTGGCGTGCAAATGCACATCGATTCGCTGCTGGAAAAGAACGCCGAGGGGCA
>CAIPFY010000216.1 GCA_903864435.1 uncultured Chloroflexota bacterium
CTACCGGGACGGGTGGTGGTGCTGCTAGACGGGCTGAACGAAATGCCGCCCGCATATCAGGCAGGAATCGAGAAATGGCTGCGGCAGAATTCAGATGTGGCGGTGATTGTGTCATGCCGAAAACTGGACTACATCGAACGCAAGTTACCTTTGCAGCGAGTGGATGTGCAACCATTGGATGTGGAACGCCTCCGGCTGTTTATGGGGAACTATCTGGAAGATGAAGATCGAGAGCGTCTGTTCTGGGGACGAGCGGGACAGGATGCGCGGCGGGCATGGGAGTGGTATCAGCGGCAGGTCAAGGATGCGACCTACAGCCAGTTCCTGAGTGCAGAGGATAAGCCGGGTTCCAGTTGGCAACCTGAACGCAAGTTACTCGATACCCTCCGCACGAATGTACGGGAACGGCATCTGCTGCCGGATATGCTGGGAGTGGTCACCAATCCGTTTCTGTTGAGCATCGTGATTGAGCTATTCGCATTGAGCGGGGAGCCGCCGCGCAATAAAGGCGATCTGTTCGGGCGCTTTGTGGCGCTGCTGCTGGAAGAACGGGGAAAGACGGCAGTGCGCCCGGATCGGATATGGATTGATGAAACCACACAGAAAAGGGCGCTGGCGGCGCTGGCGTACCGGATGCAGGATGAAAACACCGGTACAAGCGTGAGCGTGGGATTTGTGACCGAGACATTTAAGCGAGCCGTGCCAGAGTTGGAAGCGGAACGACTGTTGTATTTCGCGGTGAGCGCCAGTTTGCTGGAGCAGGGAGAGCAGGTGCGCTTCAGCCACCAGTTGCTGCAAGAGTATTTCGCAGCCTATGAAATGGGCGAGGACATGCGGCGCGGCGTTCCGGCGACACGCTATTTTCCGACGGAAGCATGGTGGACGGCGACCGGGTGGGAAGAGACGGCGCTGCTGCTGGCGGGGATGCAAGGTGATGCGTCTGAAGTAGTGAAATGGCTGACACCGGTGCAGCCCGATCTGGCGTACCGGGTGGCGACGGAGAGCGGCGCGGGGTGCAGGGCGGAGACGCTGCAAAAACTGTACGAGCCGGAAGCGGGAGCGCGGCGATCCCCGTATGCGCTGGCGGAATGGGGACGAGTGAATCACGAGCGCGACGGGCGGCGCGGGGTAGGGCTGGACAAAGAGGGACTGCCGGACATCTGGTGGTGCGAAGTACCGGCAGGCCGTTCCCTGTATGGAGATGATAAGCAGAGACGGGAAATAAGCTATAGCTTCAAAATAGCCAAGTATCCAGTGACATACAGGCAGTATCAGGCGTTCGTGACATCCGGTGAATACGAGGATGGGCGTTGGTGGGCGGGGATGTCTGAAGAATACCAGCGACAGCCGCTGGCTGAGCAGTACAATCCGTATTGGAACCATCCACGTGATAACGTGTCGTGGTATCAGGCGGTGGCTTTTAGCCGTTGGCTAGATGCGAAATGGCGGGATAAAGGCTTGTTGGGGCAAGGTGAGCAAATTCGACTGCCGCTGGAATGGGAATGGGAATATGCAGCGCGAGGGACAGACGGACGGGAGTATCCGTGGGGGGATGGCTACCGGGTAGGGTATGCCAATCTGGACGAACAGGAACAGGGTGTCGGGCCCTATTTTCTGTACCAGACAACGGCAGTTGGAGTGTACCCGCTAGGGGCATCACCGTTTGGGGTTGAGGACATGGCGGGAACGGTGTGGGAATGGTGCCAGAACGATTACGAGAAGCCGGAAGTGCTAGATGGTTATAGCAATGCTGAAAGTAAGGTGCTGCGGGGCGGTGCGTTCCGCAGCCATCAGCTCAACGCCGCCGCTGCGTCCCGCAACTACCTCAACCCGAGCAGCAGGAACTACCACCGCGGTTTTCGGTTGGTGTTGGGGTTTTCCCTATAGCGTCTCTGGCCTCTGAAACTCTGAACTCTGGCTCTCTGAAGCTCTTGCGTGCGCAGCACGCCCTCTAAGGGGGGTGTGGGGGGAATCCCCCACATCTCTCGCCGTCAGGCGAGTCGGTTTTGGAAAATGCGCGTTATACTGTCGGTGCGGCCTTCTGCCGTCAGGCTGCCGGGAAGGTGCTGCGGGGCGGTGCGTTCAACAACAATCAGAACAACGCCGCCGCCGCCGCCCGCAACAACAACAACCCGAACAACAGGAACAACAACTACGGTTTGCGGTTGGTGGTGGGGCTGCCCATAACCTGCTCACCCTTCAGAAGGCGCGTAGGCGTCTGCTTCCAAAAGTGCCGGATGACTACGGTTTTCCGGTTGCGGCGAAGGCGGCAGGATAGCGCCGGCAAGTCTGGTCTGCATCGCTGCGGCGGTCAGGCATATACAGAAGCACAGGGCGCAGCCTGGATACGCTCCCGCTGCGCCCGCTTTTGTTCACCGCTTCTTGTGTCGTTTGGGGTAAATGCGTCGTGGGAGTTCAGTGGGTGGGGGTGCGGGTCGCATCTGGATAGGATGGCTGTCAAAAATATGGCGGCGCAGCCCCCACGTATCGGCATAGCGCACATGATTGATCCATCCTTGCACGCTGGCATCCAGTTCAGCGAAAGGGATATGCCCCGCTTGGTACAGGTCTATCAGATGTTCCAACCGTCGCCGGAAGTTCACGACGTTGCGGCGCTTCAGGCGGCGATGGGTGGGGTAGACGACGAAGCCCAGCCACGGGATGCCCTGTCCGCAGGGTGCAACCTGTGCTTCGCGCTCATGAATGGTCAAGCGCATCTGTGCCAATCGCTGCACAATGGCGGTTTTCCACGCCCATAACTGCGCCTTGTCGTTGCTAAACAGGGCGAAGTCGTCCACATAACGCAGGTAGGCCGGACAGCGCAGATCACGCTGGATGAACCAATCCAGCGGGTTCATATACACGTTGCTCCAAAACTGCGAAGTCAAATTACCGATGGGCAGCCCGCGTGGGCGATGGATGGCGAACAGATCATCACCGGGGAAATAGTGCATCTGGTATTCGTCGGCCAGTACACCAACACCACTGGCAAGAATATGCTGAATCAGTTCCAGCACATCGGCATCCGGGATCACCCGCTGGAGTTCAGCCAGCAGCAGCGCATGATCGAGCGACGGGAAATGTCGGGTGATGTCCATGCGTAGCACATAGCGATAGTTCTGGGAAAACACCTGTAGCCGATCCAGTGCGGCATGGGTGCCTTTTCCTGCACGATTAGCGTAACTATCAGGGATGAAACGGGCATCGAATATCGGTTCGATCAGGTTGCAAAGCGCATGATGTACGACGCGATCCCGAAAAGGGGCGGCGCTGATCTTGCGGCGCTTGGGTTCGTGGATGTAGAAGTGGTGATACGCGCCGGGGCGATAAATCCGGCTTCGCAGATCGGCTTGAAGCTGCACCAGCTTATCCGCCACCTGATGCTCAAAATGTGCAGCAGGATCGTGTCCGCGTTTGCCTTTGGCGGCTTTGCGGTACGCTGACCACAAATTATCCCAATTCGAGAGGGAAGCAAACGCGATGCCCGAAGAGATGGTCATCCTGACCCGAACCTTTGACTTGTTGACGTGGCTGCTCCCGCACTGTGAGCGTTTCCCGAAGGCGCAGCGGTATCTGGTGGTGCAGCGATTAGGGAATGCGGCGCTCGATTTTCAAGAAGCATTATTCCACGCCAATGCCCAACGCGGTGAACGGCGATTGTTCCATCTGCGCGAAGCGGATGGTTGCTTAAACAAGTTGC
>CAIPFY010000217.1 GCA_903864435.1 uncultured Chloroflexota bacterium
ATCATAGCGACAGGGTGCGTATGAAGTCCCAAGCGATTACGGACCGTGACATCGACGGAAACACGGCCAGGCTGGTGCGGGGGTGTGGGATGGGATGACATTTGGAGATTGACGATATTTGGCTCGCAGCAGCTCTGCGATTTCGCCGGGCTTTGGTTCCCCGCGAGATTGCCCGAAACACGCCGTTTATCCATCCCAAATATCCTTGTTGGCCGGGCCGTTGTCATTAGACCGGCGAATCGGATTTGGAAAGCTAAGGCACACATGCTCGACGAGTCGGTGAGGGCGTTCGATGAACGAAGCGCGCCAATGATGAACTGCTCCGTGTGATTACTAATTTCCAGCGACTTGAATGCTGCGATAGTCACCTCAGTGATTTGGCAGGCATCATCATCTGTCTCGTCCCTGATGGCGAAACTCAATGGCACCGAGGTGGTATCCGGTTGCTGTTTCAATTCCTGCGCTGTGGTTGCGTTCATGGGGGTATCTGAAAAGCGGGTTTTCGGCATCGTAATGTCGAAGGCGTCATCTTTCTTGCGTGATCGGGTAAGCCTGGGCCGGGGCCGTCCATCTGTGCCGCCCGCAGCAAGCCAACCAGAACCCTGCGGACATCATCAGAAGTGCGGGCATTCCGCATTCAGGAACAACAAACCCATTGGTCACCCGGATATTGTCGATGCCGATCGTGGCCGATCCACTGCCGGTCAGTGAGAATCGCACGCTCCGCAGATCGCCGGGAGCCGAATTACCGATGGCTTGGCCGTCACCAATGACCACGCCATTGACCAGAGTCACGGATCGGTTGTTGAAGAGGTCTAGCGAGACGTCGATGTGCAGCAGGGTTTCGTCAACGAATCTCGGAAGCGGTGATGGCCCCGGGAAGCTAGGAGGATACAAAACGCCACTCGTATAGAATCCCAATCTGGCAGAACCTTTGTGATCAAAAAAGATGGAAAATTCGTTTGCCGAACCGATCATGCCGATCAGAAAGAGATCACAGGAGAAATGATAGGTGCGCTGCTGATGGGCGAGCGAGAGGACAAACTGATCGTAGCCGACTCCACTGTTGCCGGCTGTGTTCAAAACCACTGGCTGATCCACCAAGGAGCCGAGTCCGGACACCACCTCGGGACTACCAAACGAGATAAATGAGGGTGCTGCGGGTCCGGCGTTGATGGTGGGCTTCGAGCCAACGTGGTGCAAAGGACTTGAGAAATCGATGTCGAAATACACTGTTTCCAATACTATGGCACCGTTGGCGCTGGCGCAAAATCCCATATGGCGGAGCTTCTCTTTCGGCGCAGCACAGAGGTTTTCAACCGAGTGGATGCCAGCAGCGTGAATCCTTGCCTCCATGCTCCTGCCAACGCCGTTGAGGTCGCGGAGTTTGAGAGTGTGTAGGATGTCAGGAAGGTCGGCAGCGTGAATGAAGAACAGACCATCGGGTTTCCGCATCTTGCTCGCAGTCTTCGCCAAGTAGCGGTTGGGGCCAACGCCAATCGACACTTTGATCACAGGCGAGACGTCCCGGGCGATCGTCGCCTTGATTCGCTCGGCGATTCTTTGAATAATTTCGGGGTCACGCAGGTTGAGTGGAAGCCACGCCCACATTTCGTCGATGCTCAGCACCGCCTCGACATGGATGCAGTCTTCGACAGCGGCGACCACCCTGTGGTGGAACCGGATGTATTCTTGCGGGCGGGATTCAACGATGGCAATGCCGGGGCACATGACGCGGGCATCGCGCACGAGTGTCCCGGTCTTCACGCCAAACGCCTTGGCCTCGTAGGAGGCAGCGATGCAGCAACTGGTCTCGGCCAGCACCGGAGCCACGCCGACTGGACGACCGCGAAGCTGCGGATTCAGGTGCTGCTCGACGCTTGCGAAGTAGGAATCGCAATCGACGAAAAGGGCAGTGAG
>CAIPFY010000218.1 GCA_903864435.1 uncultured Chloroflexota bacterium
CCGGCATTCCCTCGTTCATCGTCACCTTAGCCACGCAGTTGATGTTACGCGGTATCCCGCTGGTGTTCATCGCCGGCGGCGCGAACCTGCGCTATGTGGACTACTTCGATGAACCGCCTTACATTCAGGTTAGCCGTCTGGTTCTGATCGCCCTCGCCGTGATCTTATTCCTCGTGATCGGCGTGATCGGCGGTTCGGTGGTGCGCAACCGCTGGAAAGACCTGCGCGAGCGTTTCACCAACTATGCCGCCAGCCAGAGCGATTTCCGCGCACTGGGGCGTTTGTTCTCAGGAATCTTTTTCGGCATCACGGCGGTCATCGTCGGTGTGCTGCTGCTGCTGCTGGTCGGTGTAGCGATTGAGGAAATCGGTCAGTTGAGTCAGGGCAGCAGTTCTCTACAGATCAGCTTCTTCGACCTTATGAACGGGCGTATCACCTCGCTACCCATCATCGGCACCATCTCGCGTGAGATCAATCTCCGCATGGGCGTGTTCTGGTGGCTGGTGCTGGTCGTGGTCTTCCAGTTCATTCTGAACCAGACCCGTTATGGCAACGCCACTTTCGCCGTCGGCGGTAACGCAGGCGCGGCGCGTGCGCAGGGTATCAACGTCAACCGGATCAAGGTGAGCAATTACATCGTGCTGGCGCTGCTGGTCGCCACCGCTGGCATGTTCGATGCCGCCCGCTTGCAGAGCATTGACGCGCTGCGCGGTCAGGGCTTGGAATTGCAAGTGATCGCCGCCACCGTCATCGGCGGGGCGCTGCTCACTGGCGGTTACGGCAGCATCATCGGCGCGTTGCTCGGTGTGTTCATCTTCGGGATGATGCAGACCGGCCTCGTGCTGATCGGCGTGGATGCGCGGTTGTTCGACGCGCTGATCGGGGTCATCATCTTGGGTGCGGTCATCATCAATACATGGTCGAGGAGGGTGAAGGGATGAGCGATCAACGCGACGCAACGCCGATGGTGGAAATGCGCGACATCGTTAAAACCTTCGGCACGATCAACGTTTTGCGCGGGATTGACTTCAATGTAGGCCGGCAGGAAATCGTCGGCCTACTGGGCGATAATGGCGCGGGCAAATCCACGCTGATTAAAATCTTGACGGGTATCTATACCCCCACCAGCGGTCAGATTTACTTTGAAGGCAATCCGGTACACATTACCTCGCCGCACGAAGCCCGTACCATCGGCATCGAAACGGTGTACCAAGACCTTGCGCTGGTTCCGCTGATGAGCATCTCCCGCAACTTCTGGTTGGGACAGGAGATCACTCGCCGTGTGGGGCCGGTTCAGGTGCTGGACAAGGCCGAAATGAGCGAACGCACCCGCAAGGCGCTGCTGGACATCGGCATTCACATCCGCAATACCGAGGAGGCCGTCGGGTCGCTGTCGGGCGGTGAGCGCCAGTCCATCGCCATCGGGCGGGCGGTTTACTTCGGCAAGAAGCTGCTGATTCTGGACGAGCCGACCTCGGCGCTGTCGGTGGGTGAAACGGCGAAAGTGCTGGATTACACCCGCGCTGCCAAAGAGCGCGGCATGTCGGTGATTTTCATCTCGCACAATATCGGTCATGTGCATAAGGTGGCGGATCGGTTCACGATCATCAGTCACGGGCAAAAAGTGGGCGACTTCCGCAAATCCGAAGTGAGCGAGATGGAAGTCGCGTCTATGGTGATGACCGGGGAAGTGCCGGAACGCCTGCGTCTTGTGCCTGCTAAGGATGTCTAAGCGGAGTTTTTTGCCGTGTGGCGCAGCCTACGGCTACTATTGATAGGGGAAAAGAACGATGCTTGATCGTGCCTTTTTGAAAACAATTACAGTACTCGCCCTTTTGGTACTGGTGCTGGTCGCTTGCGCCCCGGAGAATCTGGACATTACACCTACTCCTGAGCCAACTGCGGTGCCGATGATTAAGGTGGATGTCACGGGCGCTGTCAATCAGCCGAATACCATCGTTGAACTGCCACTGGGCAGTCGTGTGGAAGATGCGATTAACGCAGCGGGCGGCGCGCTGGAAACGGCAGACCTGTCGCAGGTCAATCTGGCGCTCCCCCTTTCGGACGGCGCTAAAGTCCTCGTGCCGGTGCAGGGCGAAACGCTGGCTCCGGTCACGCCGGAACCCACAGCCGCAGCGGTGATTGACCCCAATCGTGCGCTGCTGGAACATCTCCTCGCCACAATGCCCGAAACGCTGACGGCGGGCGTTACCCAGTGGCGTGTGGACAAGAGCATCGAAGTGAAAATCGTGGAGCGCGAAGGCGGCTTGACCGCACGTATCTCGTTTGGCGAGTCCGGCGGCGGGCAGATGGAACTGACCTACGGCGTGTTCAGTACGCCGGAGGCGGCGAAGGCGTGGTACGACAAACAGTACGAGTCCTTAGCCAGCCAAAGTCAGTTGGAGGAGAAAAGCCAGTTCTCCACGCCCAACGCCTTCAGCAAGGGGACGAATACCTCGGCGGCCATTTTCGTCCGCGACAACATTTTCATTCGCTACTATGTGCCGACGTTCTC
>CAIPFY010000219.1 GCA_903864435.1 uncultured Chloroflexota bacterium
GAGCACCACCTTGTCGCGTTGCGCATCTTGAAAACGCATGATTTTCACCCCTACAGCATACGGGCCGGGAGTAGCCAGCGGAAGATCATCTGCGGCGTGAACGCTCATTGAGAACAAAAAGACCAAAATGAGAACAACCGCAATTCGTTTGTTAGCCATCATTGAATCCTTCTTTTGTTGAACGGGTGGTTGGGGGAGCACCTATTCGATTCGGCACATGGCGGAATAGGCAACCGTGCGATGAAATCTCAAACTAAATATAACATATCACATTAAGAATATTCCGAGGTGTAAAAATAGGATAGTGCCATATGGCACTATCTGCAAACAAAGCGCCCATTTTGTCGCAGGATCGAAATAATCACCGGCTAATCAGCCCCCGCGTCAATCGCCAGCGCCTGCCGGATATAATCCCGCAGCGCGTCGGTCGGCATGTGCTCGACATCCTTGATCTTCACGTGCTTGGAGACCTTGCCTTCGCCGCGCAACAACCCATGAGGGTCTGCAAATTCTGCCCCGCGTGAAAACGAGAAGGTGATGTCCTTCTGCGTGGGGCTGATGACCGCCAGCATCTTCCGGCCTTTCCATGTGGGAATGCCGTAGCTAATCATTTCCGTAGCATCCGGCGCGCACTCGCGCATCAGGTCACGCAGCGCCTGCACCACGCCGTGAAATTCGGGCCGCACTTTGGCCTGCACAAACTCATCCACTGTCATCCCCATGATGTCCCCCTTGTTTATTCTGATTCGTCGTCGGGCATGCCTTCCCGGTCAATCGCTAGCGCCTGCTGCACATAATCGCGCACCGCCTCCACCGGAAGGGCGCGGTCATCCTTCAGCTTCAGATGCCGCGCCCATTGCGCCGTCCCGCGCAACAGGGCGTGCCGATCTACCAACCGCACGCCGTACACAAACCCCAGCGTGATGCCCTTCTGGTTGGCGGTGATATACGCGAAGATTTTGCGCCCCTTCCAGACGGGCATGTTGTAGCTGACCGCTTCTACCGCGTCCGGCGCGCACTCGCGCACCAGCGCCCGCAGCGCCGCCACCAGCGCGTGGTGCTGCGGGGCAATCTGGCTCTGCACAAACTCGTCTACTGTCATTTCGCCTCGCACAACCGCCTAGAACACCGAGAAGTAGTGTTCAAAGAAGCGATTCACATCCACATCCACCGCCACCTCATGCCGTCCCGCCGGGTCAACCGCCCAGTCCGTGCGCCCGATGGACTGCTCAAGCCGCAGGAACACGTTCACCCGCCCGCGTTCAAACTGGCACAGGCTCTCGTCGAACATCATGGCCGCCGCCAGCGGGTCGTGGCACATCCACCTGCATCTGTTGAATCAGCAGCGGGTTATCCGCGCCGGGGTAGATCAGGATGTCCTTGCCCGCCGCCTTGCACTGGGCGCTGCACAACCGGGCGCGTGCGACGGCCTGCCCGCTGAAGGTGGTGATGCCCACCAGTTCGGCCTGCGATTGCGCCAGCAGATACGCCAGACACATCGCGTCATCCAGCGCCGAACCAATATCCGTATCCAGCAGAATCTTCATGGCCTTACCCCCATGATTATTTCTTGAAGAATAACGCTAATGCCGGATTCCAACTAATAACAGAATGTAAAAAATATTGAATTCAAATTGATAGGGCATAGCGCACCCGCGCCATGCCCCTTGTCCCCACCGCTACTCGTCGCGCACCGGCAGTCCCTTGCGCTCGATCAGCTCATCCAGCACCGAGTCCAGCAGGTCGCGCACCAGCGGGCGCAGATCGTCCGGGGTGGGCAGCGGCGCAGGTGGC
>CAIPFY010000220.1 GCA_903864435.1 uncultured Chloroflexota bacterium
ACAGATGTTGTTACCAAGCGGTATAGCCGCCATCCACAATTAAATCCGTACCCGTCGCATAAGCTGCCGCATCCGACGCTAGATACCAGACCGCGTGAGCGACATCTACAGGCGAACCGACTCGTCCCATCGGGGTCATTTCCAGCCACGTCTTGCCCCAGTCTGGAAACTCGCTCAACCCTTTGTTGAGCAGGTCGGTGCCGATATACCCCGGCGATACGCTGTTGACACGCACCCCGCGCTTTGCCCATTCTGCGGCGAGCGATTTGCTGAGCATAATCACACCCGCTTTAGACACGTTGTAACCGGCCTGCGGCTGCGGTTTGTTGACAATTGAGCCAGACATCGAACCAATATTGACAATCGCGCCTTTGCCACGTTCCAGCATATGACGACCCACCGCCGCGCAGCACCAGATCGCGCCGTACAGATTGACGCCTAGAATCCGGTTCCATTCCTCTACTGTGCAGGTTTCGGAAGGGACGTTCAGGGCGATGCCCGCATTGTTCACCAGAATATCAATTTGACCGAAATGCTCGATGACTTGTTGCACCATTGCTTCAACGCTGTCATGGTTGCTGACATCGGTTTGTACCGCTAAGGAGCGCCGTCCCATGCCTCTGATTTCTTCAGCTGCTTTTTCTGCCGTCATCGGGTCAAGTTCGGCAATGGCAATGTGCGCCCCGGCTTGCGCCAGAGTACGCGCAATCTCCCAACCGATGCCCCGCCCGCCACCTGTTACGATGGCGACACGATCCGTCAAGTCAAACAGATTACTCATGCGCTGCATCTCCATTTGCTATGTAAAAACGAGTGATCGCCTGCTGGTTATCCCTTGAATGCTTGCCTATGCCCGGCTTGCTTTGTGTTTCCAAAATCTATTTCAATCGTGATTTGTAAGTGTTTCTTGCAGTCAGCCTAATAACTTGTAATGATGTCATTACCTGTTTCTAGAGATTATCAGACTTTTATGAATCGCGCAATCATTTGGGGTGTATTGCAGGTGCAGGGTAATCACTTCAAAATTGAGTGATAAGGTGGAGCAAGAATTGGCTATCCACACAATACCAATGCTGACTGCCCAAGCATTCACAAGGTGAATAGCCTCTTTTCTCACACCCCCTTTGGGTTGCCTCGCAGCGCCTTGTCATCGAGTGTGTGTGAGGATATTCCGTTTTTCAATTTCAGGAACTCTCGAAACCCCGTTTTTCGCTTTGCCTACCGTTTCTGCTGTGACCCAACTACAACCCGGCACGCACTGTAATAATTGAAACGCCCATCAATTTGCGGTCACATCCCCCCTATACACAAGGGTCGGGCATGTCACTGAAACAGGTCTTTAGACTGGTTGCCATATTGTCTATTTGTAATCTCCTTGAAAGGTTGTATAATATGCAACACAGTTGACAATAGAGCATCAGAAAGATATGCTTGCGCATGATACAGTCGTTGGCGAGAGGGCTAGAAATCCTCGATCTGTTGGCGAATGCGGAGAACGGGATAGGCATTACCGAGTTTGCCCAGCACCTCGGTGTGGATAAGAGCAGTGCTTCCCGGTTACTGCAAACGCTCGCGTCGTATGGTTACGCGGAGCAGAACGCGGATACACGGCGCTATGTTTTGGGGACGCGGGTGCTGGCACTGAGCAACAGTGTGTTGCGACGGATACCGTTACGCGATACGGCGCATCCGGTTCTGCGGCAGTTGACGTATATGACCGGCGAATGTTCGCATATCGCCATTCTGTCGCAGGGCAAGGCGCTGTACATAGATCAGGTGGAGTCGCCGTCCATCCTGCGCGTTGAAACGGAGATCGGGACGCTTTCGCCGCTGCACTGTACGGCTCTGGGGAAAGTGCTGATCGCCTTTAATCAGTTGGGGGTTCCAGAATCGCTCAAGGCATATACCCCCAAGACGATGACCGATCCGGTGCAGTTGAAGCTCCACATGGAACTCGTTTACCGGCAGGGGTACGCGGTGGACGACGAGGAGCATGTGCTGGGCGTTCGCTGTATCGCGGCTCCGGTGTTCGATCATCGGGGGCGTGTGGCGGGAGCGGTTGGAATTTCCGGGCCGATTGGTCGGATGCCAAACGATGGGGTGCCGAAATTGGCTGGAATGGTGATGGAGTTGGCGAACGATTTGTCGCGGCGTTTGGGGAACACCAGCGCGACCTGAATGGTTTGCTGCGGTACCAAAAATGTTGAATGGGGTGTCACGATGAATGCGGTGATGCCCTGTATTTTTACTTAGTACGCGCAACAGTGTTGCGTATTATGCAATATGAGGGACTTATGGAACAGTTACGGGTTGGCATTATTGGGACGGGGCGCATTTCTGATCTGCATGCGCTGGAATACCTCGAAAATCCCCGATCAAAAATTGTAGCGGTAGCGGATACCAATCTGGAAATTGCCGGTGCGCGTGCAGCCAAATGGGGCGTACCGCCAGACCGCGTATTTGGTAACTACCATGACCTGTTGGATCTGCCCGATGTGGACGTGGTAGACATTCTGCTGCCGCACCACCTCCATTATCAGGCGGCGCTGGATGCGGCGGCGGCAGGCAAGCACATCTCGCTCCAGAAGCCGATGGCGCTCAACGTGCAGCAGGCAGACGAGATGACCGCCGCCGCGCACAAGGCGGGGGTCATCTTCCGCGTTTTTGAAAACTTCATCTTCTACCCGCCGATACAGCTTGCAAAATCGTTGATTGATGCGGGTGAAATCGGTGATCTGCTGACCATTCGTATCAAGAGCAATTCCGGCATCAGCCAGACGGCGTGGCCTGTGCCGGCTTCGGCGCAAGCGTGGCGCTTTGACTACGCCAAGAACGGCGGTGGGCCGCTGGTCTTTGACGATGGTCATCACAAGTTCGCGCTGGCGTGGCACTTCATGGGCATGGCGGAAGAAGTTCATGCGTGGATCAGCCAGACGGAAGTCGCGCCGGGGCAGTTCCTCGATTCGCCGGCGCTGGTGTCGTGGAAGTTCGCGCACAACCGCTACGGTTCGCTGGAAGTGGTCAATTCGCCCCAGATGGAAATCAACACCATCTACTACGCGCAGGATGACCGTGTGGAGATCACCGGCACGAAAGGGGTGATCTGGACGACACGCGGGCATGGCAACATGCTGGATGTGCCGCCCGTCATTCTGTACAGCGGCAATCAGATGCGGACGTTCACCAATGTCCTCTCGGACTGGAAATACAGTTTCATGAACGCCACACGCCATTTCATTGACTGCTACTTCAAGGGCGAAACCCCGCGCTTAACGGGTGAGGATGGGCGCGAAGTGCTGCGCTTCACATTGGCCGCGCAAGAGTCTGCCCGAATCGGGCAAGCCGTTCGTTTGGGCTAAGGGCAAAACAGCATGGAAATTTCCGGCGCTCAACTGTTGGTGGATATGCTCGTTAGCGAGGGGATGCCGTATATTGTGGGCATTCCCGGTCATGGCAATTTGCCGCTGGTGGATGCTCTCCGGCAGCGACGTGACCAAATCCGGGTCATCATGCCGCGCCACGAACAGGCGGCGGTGCATATGGCGGATGGGTACTACCGCGCTTGCGGGAAACCGTTGGCGGTCTATACGTCCATTGGCGCAGGCGCACTGAACACGCCGATTGGCTTGGCGACGGCGTATGTGGATTCCATCCCCGTTTTGCTGCTGATCGGCGAAACGCATACCTACATGCGCGGGGTAGGGGTGCTACAAGAAATTGAACGGCAGCGGTGGTCAGACCTGTACCGGGCATTGGAACCGGTTGTGAAGCGTAGCTGGCATATTGACCATGCGCGTCAATTGCCGCGTGCAGTGTCGCAGGCGTTCAATGCCATGTGTACCGGACGACCCGGCCCGACGGTGATTACCCTGCCGATGGATGTGCAGGCGCAGGCGGTTGATGAACGGCTGAAGGCCAATTCGCAGGAACACCGCCCCCATGATCGTCCGTCCGGGGACACGGCGGCGATTCAGGCGGCGGCGCAATTGCTGGCAGGCGCTCAACGTCCGGTTATCATCTGTGGCGGCGGCGTGACCCTCAGCCGCGCCGGAGCAGAACTACTGGCGCTGGCGGAGCATCTGGGTTGCGCGGTGGTCAGCACGATGCAGGGCAAGAGTGCCTTCCCTGAAGATCATCCCCTTTACGCATGGCACATGGGGACAAACGCCACCACCTGCGGCAATCACATGACACGCAACGCGGATGTGTTGCTGGCAGTGGGGGTGCGTTTCGCGGATAAAGCGACCTGCTCGTATAAGCCCGGTGAAACGTTCAGCATTCCTCCCAGCCGCCTGATTCATATTGATATTGACCCGAACGAGATCGGCAAGAATTATCCGGTTGAGATCGGCATTGTGGCGGATGCAAAAGCGGCGCTGACCGCCCTTGTGGAAGCGGTGCAGGCGCAAAGTCCGGCGCGGGATTGGGCGCAGTCCGCCTATACGCAGGAGATCGGCGCACAGGTGGCGGCATGGAAGGCCAGCTACAACCAGCAGGCACAGGCCGAGGATGCGCCGCCGATGATGGGCTATGTGCTGAAAGAACTGCGGGCGCTGTTGCCACAGGACGCGATTGTCCTCACGTCGTCCGGCAACGTGCAGGCGCAGGCGTTTCAAGAGATGGCGTTCACGCAACCGCACACCTATCTGGCAGCGGGAGGCTTCAGCACAATGGGCTGGTCATACCCCGCCGCGATGGGCGCAAAACTCGCCCGCCCGAATGTGCCGGTGGTGGCGCTGGTCGGCGATGGTGACTTCTTGATGACCATTCAGGAGTTGGCGACGGCGGTGCAGTACAACATCCCGGTTGTGGCGGTGGTCTTGAACAATCAAGGTTGGCAGGCCATCCGCGATCTTCAGTGGATTGCGTTCGACGACGAGAGCAACTACGGGACGATGTTCGAGCATACCGACGCGCCCGTTTCTCCGAATATTGCGGAAGTGGCGCGTGGCTTTGGCGCGTATGGCGTGCGCGTGGAAAAACCCTCTGAAGTAGCTCCTGCTATTCAACAAGCGATTGAATCAGGCCGTCCGGCTGTGGTGGAGGTCATGATTGATATGAACTTCGGGACATCGGGCGGGCAAGGCACGGGCTGGTGGGATGTCCCCATTCCGCCGAATTTTGCCGATAAGCGTTCGGTTCATGCTCAAGCCCTGACGGAGGTGAAGCTGTAATGAATGACCAGATGCTCATCAACGGTCAGTGGGTGGATGCGATTGGCGGCGAACGCTGGAATGTGGTGAATCCGGCTACCGAAGAAGTGATTGCATCGGTTCCGTTTGGCGACGAACGGGATGCGGAAGCGGCTGTCGAAGCGGCGGCGCAGGCGCAACCTGCTTGGGCGGCGCTGACGGCCTACGAACGGGCAGTCATCCTGACGCGGGTGGCGACCTTGATTCGTGCCCGCCTAGATGATCTGGCACCGATCATGACCCGCGAATGCGGCAAGCCTCTAGGCGAGGCGCGGGGCGAGTGGGGCGCGGCGGCTGATCTGTTCGAGTGGTTCGCGGAAGAAGGCAAACGCGCCTACGGGCGCACCATTCCCGCCCGTAAGGGGAATAAGCGGTTGCTGGTACTGCATGAGCCGGTGGGCGTGGTGGCGACCATCACCGCATGGAACTTTCCGGCCTATCTGCCTGCCCGTAAATGGTCGGGGGCGCTGGCGGCGGGGAATACGGTTGTCGCCAGACCGAGCGAACTCACGCCGATGAGCGCGATGGCGCTGGTCAACATCATGGCGGAGGCCGGTATCCCGCCCGGTGTGATGAATCTGGTCAACGGCAAACCGGCAGAGATCGGGCAAGTGTTTCTACAAAGTCCGCTGGTGGGCAAGATCAGCTTCACCGGCTCGCAGCGCGTGGGGCAACTGCTGATGCGCGGGGCGGCGGATCGTATTAAGAAGCTGTCGTTGGAACTGGGCGGCAGCGCCCCCGTGTTGATCTTCGATGATTTTGATGTCGAGAAGGCGGCTGAATACGCGGTGATGGCGAAGTTCCGCAACGCCGGACAGGTGTGCATTTCACCGACGCGCTTCTACGTGCAGCGCCGAATGTATGATGCGTTCCTGCAAGCGGCGGTGGCGCGGACGGAAAAGCTGGTGCTGGGGAACGGCTTGGACGCGGGTGTGATGATGGGGCCGCTGGTGACAGCCGCCGGACGTGACCGCGTGGAGAGTTTCGTCAAGGATGCGCTTGCCAAAGGCGCGACGGCTTTGACGGGCGGGGCGCGTCCCACCGCGCAAACGAGTGGCTTTTTCTACCGTCCGACGTTGCTCACCGATGTTTCGCCGCTGATGCGGATTAGCTGTGATGAGGTGTTCGGCCCGGTGATGGCGATCAGCCCGTTTGATGATGTGGATGAGGGGCTGCGGCTGGCGAATGGTACGCCCTTCGGGTTGGCGGGTTACGCGCTGACCAACGATCTCTCGCGGGCGGTGCGCGTATATGAAGGGCTGAAGTTCGGCATTGTCGGCGTGAACGATCTGGTTCCGGCGACGGCTGAAGCGCCTTTTGGCGGGATTAAAGAAAGCGGATTCGGCAGCGAAGGCTCTCAAGAAGGGCTGACCGAGTATATGGTGCCGAAATTTGTCTCGGTGGGAATTTGAGCGCATGACCAAAACAGTCGGGCTGGCGAATCAGTTAACAGAATACAGCGACAAAGAGTTTTCGCTCTATTTGCGGCGCTCGTTTGCCCGTTCGATGGGCTATAGCGACGAGGCGCTCGCTAAGCCGATCATCGGCATTGTGAACACCTATAGCGAACTGAACAACTGCCATCGTGGATTCCGGGAACTGGCGGAAGCTATCAAGCGCGGCGTGTGGCAGGCGGGCGGGCTGCCGTTGGAGTTTCCGACTATCTCACTGGGTGAGGTATTCCTCTCCCCGACCAGCATGTTGATGCGTAACCTGATGTCTATGGATGTCGAGGTGATGGTTAAGGCGCAACCGCTGGATGCGGTGGTGCTGCTGGGCGGCTGCGACAAGACTCTCCCTGCGCTGCTGATGGGGGCGGCCAGCGCCGGCATCCCCGCGATTGTGGTGGCGGCGGGGCCGATGCTGACGGGCAATTATCAGGGCGAACGCTTGGGCGCTTGCACCGATTGTCGGCGCTTCTGGGGCGCGTACCGGCGCGGCGAGATAGATCAGCCTACAATCCATGCGGTTGAGCAGAATCTAGCTGTGACGGCGGGAACCTGCGCGGTGATGGGGACAGCCAGCACGATAGCCTGTGTGATCGAGGCAATGGGGATGATGCTCCCCGGCGGTGCCAGCATTCCGGCTGTTCATGCGGATCGTTTGCGTCATGCTGAGGAAAGCGGCAAGCAGGCTGTTCGCATGGTGGGCAGCGGCTTGACCCCGGAACGCATCATGACCGCTGGCGCGTTCACCAATGCGCTGCGGGTTTTGCAGGCGATTGGCGGCTCCACTAACGGAATCATTCACCTGACTGCGATTGCCGGACGGTTGGGCATTCGCCTCCAACTCGATCAACTCGATAGCTTGAGCGAAGATACGCCTGTGCTGGTGGATTTGAAGCCCTCCGGCAAAGCCTACATGGAAGATTTCCATCGTGCAGGCGGGATGCCGGTTGTGCTTCAGGAACTCAAAGACCGCTTGCACCTCGACGCGCTGACCGTCAGCGGACAGACGTTAGGGCAGGTGCTGGATGTGCCTTATACCTTCCCGCAGTGGCAGGATGTGATTCGCCCGCTGGCGAACCCGTATCAGCCGCAGGGCGCACAGGTTGTCCTGCGCGGCAATCTGGCACCGGATGGCGCGATCATCAAGCGTTCGGCAGCCAGCCCCCAACTCCTCCGCAAGACCGGGCGGGCGGTGGTGTTCACCTCCACCGATGACCTGAATGCGCGGATTGATTCGCCCGATCTTGATGTGACCCCGGACGATATTCTGGTGCTGCAAAACGCGGGGCCAATGGGCGGGCCTGGGATGCCGGAAGCGGGTAGCTTCCCGATTCCCTCCAAGCTCAAAGGCGTTCGGGACATGGTGCGTATCTCTGATGCGCGGATGAGTGGCACGGCCTTCGGGACGATTGTCCTGCA
>CAIPFY010000221.1 GCA_903864435.1 uncultured Chloroflexota bacterium
ATGGGCGAACCGCCGTGAACCAGCGGATGCGGAATGCGGGCGCGCCCCTCAGCCACATGCAAAGAGGTATTCCGGTCATGCCCCACGCCTAGCAGCAGCACCCACCCTTCCAACTCATAAACCCGTGCCAGCGGCGATTGTTCCCCGAACAACGGGCACAACGCATGATTCGCGGTGACAGTCTGCGCATGGCGTCCCCACGCGGCAAACGATGCGTCCGGGTTGGCGCTGCGCACAACACCGGCCTGCTTGCGGAAGGTTTCGGGGATCACGCCCATCTTGTAGGTCGGCGTCAGGTCGGGATCATACGCGGGCATGGTGTCGCGGATCGGTTGCCACCACGCTTCCGGCACTGGCGGGTTCATCCAGTTCGCCGGTTCGCTCTGATCCGCCGTATGCGTAGGCATAACCAGCGTTCCTTCAGCGCCGAGCGCCTCCTCCAGCGCCAGAATCACCGCCACCGCCCCGCCCACCACAAATCCACCCAATGACTTCAGGGAAGAATGCACCACCAGCACCATGCCGGGGCGAATTCCCAGCCGAACAAAATCCGCCGTCAGCGAACCCGTTGTAACGAGCATTCCCGACAGCGGGGGAACCGTGTTTTGTAGCGTCATCGTGAGTTCCTCATCAGCGCCGACCCGTTTGACCCTTCGTGACCGGATTATACTCTGGCACATATCATCCAACGTTGACCAAGCGTACCAGAAATCGCCATTGTCTTCACCGGAGGAAAAGCCAGTGCAGTCGTTGACGATCAGTTCACGATTATGAAACACTAAACCATTATTCAGGGGCAAAAATGTTAGGCGCATGCAATCTGTGAAATGGATACTGAAACTTAAGGGTGCATTCTAGGACTAGAACTAGGTAGGTTTTACCATGCGTATTCCTTTCAATCGGTTTCTTGTATTTATCGGTGTTCTGGTCGTCCTGAGCGCAATTGCTGGCTCGGGGTTAGCACAGGGCGACTCCGGTCAATGTCCGGCTCTGGTCAAGCAAGCACTTACCGAACTCGGTCAGAACTGTGACGCGCTGGATCGCAATAGCGCCTGCTACGGCTACAACCGCGTAGACGCCACCTTCGCAGATGCCATCGCGGAAGATTTTTTCCACGAACCGGCAGATCGTGCGGGGCTGGCACAGCTGCAATCGCTCGCCACCGCGCCGCTGGATGAGGCGAAAGAATACTGGGGCATCGCTGTATTGAATGTACAGGCCAATATTCCCAACACCTTACCCGGTCAGGCTGTCACATTCATCATGCTGGGCGATACCGAAGTGGAAAATGCCGTTCCCGCCGACGAAGTTGTTGAACCGGGCGAACCCATTAACCTCACAACCTCTGTCGCCGCCAACCTCCGCAGCAGCCCCAGCGCCAACGCCAATGTGGTTGGCAGCCTGCCCTCCGGTAGCCCGCTAGTGGCAGATGGCAAGAGCGCCGATGGCGAATGGCTGCGGATCGTATACGCGGGCGGGCCGGCGTGGGTCAACACCAGTGTGGTATCCGCCGAGAGTGACATCAACGCCTTGCAGGTCATCAGCAAGCAGAATCGTTCGCCCATGCAGGCCTTCTACTTCCGCACCGCCATCGGGGATACCCAGTGCAACGAAGCTCCGTCGCTGCTGGTGGTACAGGGGCCTAACAGTGTGAAAGTGAACATCAACGCCAACGGCGCAGACATCACCATCGGTTCGACCATCGTGCTGCGCATCCTACCGGGGAACATCGTCCAGTTAATGGTGGTCAGCGGCGGGGCCACATTAGGCGGGCTGGTTGTTCCGGCAGGTTTCACCGTGACCGCGCCACTCAGCCCGGATGGTAAGACTCTCGCCGGAGATTGGGGCAGTTTCCGCCCGCTGTCGCAGGAAGAATTAGACGACCTGCAAACGCTCGAAAACATCCCCTCGAATCTACTGCACTATCCGATTGTCATTCCCACCGCCGACGAAATTCAGGCCGCGCTGGAACTGTTCTCGCAGGGCGCGACCAGCACCAACGCGCTCACACTGGGGGCCGCCGCCCGCCAAGTGAAATGTGACGGATTCAAACTCACTTCGCCTTTAGGAGCGTGGGGACAGGTATCAACCACTTTCTACTGGGATGCGGCAATCGGCGCGACCAGCTACCGCCTGCACACCCCTGAAGGGACAGTTGAAACCACCAACACCAACGCGACAGTGAATCTATCGGGCACGAATGTAGACAACCTTTCGTGGAGCGTGGATGCGATGGTGGGCGATCAAATCGCCTGCACCGCCGGCCCGGTGACATTGATCCGCGACATCAGCTTAAAATCCACACCCGTACCGGGGCCGACTTCCCCGGCACCCGTGTGTGGCAACTACATCTGCGAGGCAGGGGAAACCTATTACACATGCAGTTTGGACTGCTATTTTCCTTAAAACGGGGCTTGATCTGGTTCTCTGCCTTCGCTATACTATCCGCACGCTGGAAACAGCACGCCAAGGTAGCTCAGTTGGTAGAGCAATGCACTGAAAATGCATGGGTCCCCAGTTCAAGTCTGGGCCTTGGCAACACAAAACCCGCCCTCGTGGCGGGTTTTTGTTTTCCCCTCGTTCAGCGATTGTCAACGATTTCGACTATACTGAGTTTAACGGTTTACGATCACATCACGGACGAAAACATCCTCATGACCGCACATCGTTTTGCCACGATTGCCGCACTTCTCACAGTGACTGTCCTACTCGGATTATCCTCTCGCAGTGTACAGGCCCAAACCGGCGGCGCAGCTTGCCCCGCGCTGGTCGAGCTGGCGCTGTCACAGGTAGGGAACAACTGCGCGAATCTGCCGCGTAACAGCGCCTGTTACGGCTACAACAAGGTAGAGTCCACTTTCTCGCAATCCGTTCCAGAAGCCTTCTTCCAGCATCCTGCCGACTTATCCCCCCTGAACATTCTCAGCACCCTTCAAACCGCGCCGCTGGATTTGGGTTTGGGGCAATGGGGCGTGGCGGTGATGAACGCGCAGGCCAACGTCCCGGACACCCTTCCCGGTCAGGCCGTCACCTTCTTGCTCATGGGCGAGACCACCGTCGAAAACGCGGTTGAACCCGAAGCCGCTGCTAGCGCAGGGCAGCAAATCACCGTCATCGCGCAGGTCAACACAGTGGCCTATACAGCGCCGGACACCACCAGCACGATCAACAGTGCCGTGAACGCAGGAACGGTACTCAACGCCGATGGAACCAGCGCCGACAAAGTGTTCTTGCGCCTGCCGGTTTCAGGCAGTTCGCCGCTATGGGTGGAACGCGCCGCGCTCAACCCGAATCCGTTGATGGACAGCCTGCCGGTAGTGGGCAACAGCCCCAGTTTGCAACCGATGCAGTCCTTCTACTTTCGCACCGGGCCGGGGCAAACCACCTGCACACAAACGCCTTCGGTACTGGCGATTCGCAGCCCCGAAAATATCCAAGTGGACATCACCGCCAACGGTGCGAAAATCCGTCTAGGGTCGCTGATTACCCTCAAAGTTCTGCCCCCCGGCAACCGGATGAAACTCGCGGTACTCGAAGGCGGTGTCACGCTCGATCCAGATGGCGCTAATCCGCTGTACATTCCAGCAGGCTTTTCAACCACCCGCTGCCTAACCGAAGCCCAATCCCTCGGCATTGACGGCCTATCCAACGATCAAGAAGTGGGCAAAGATTGCTCATGGTCGCCGCCCGAACCGAACGATTTGAATGACCTTGATGAAGGCCAGATCGTCCTATCCACATTTGAACGGCTCGGGTTTGGCACGCCGCCCCCCACGCCCACCGCCACCTCACCTGCCCCGCCAGCGGACGAATGCCCGTTTGGAACCACCATTACCCATACCGTCAGCGGCGGCGAAAACCTGTATCGAATCAGCCTGCGCTATCGCACCAGTCTCGGCGCGATTATGACAGCCAGCAATATCAGCAACCCCGAACTGGTTTACGTAGGGCAAGTCCTCACCATTCCCTGCGGAGTGGACACCGGAATGCCTTCGGTGCCGCCCACACCCGTCACAAACGATCAACCGCCTACTACTGCGGGCGTGGACTGCGGCTCATTCCGCGCCACATCACCTTTAGATGGCCTCAGTTTCGGTCAAAACACCTTCTTCTGGGATGCAGCCCCCGGCGCGACAGGCTATGTGGTGAAGGTCTACAACGAAGATGAGAAAAGCGGGGGACAGGTCGCCTCATTCGCGGCGGGCGCGGGACAAACCAACCTGACCGCCAACCTGACTGTCGAAACGATTGGCTTCGGGTTCGCCTTCAGTTGGGAAGTTCAAGCCCTGTACAACGGACAGGTTGCCTGCACGTCCCAGCGTTACCGCGTACCACGAGGGTCGCCGCCAGTGTCACAGTGTCCCGTTTCGACAACTTGTTAAACTGGTTAGACTGGTGTCGAAGTAGGCATTTGTACACGAGGAAAAATGGATATGCGTAAACTCACCCTGATTACAGTCGTACTACTGGCTGTGTTGTGGTTCGCTGCGCCCGGTGGCGGCACAGCCTTAACGCAGGACAACACCACCTGTCCGGCTCTCGTCGAACAGGCGCTGCAATCGCTCGGTCAAAATTGTGCCGATTTGCCGCGCAACACGGCTTGCTATGGCTTCAATCAGGTATCTGCCACCTTCACGCAAGATGTCGCAAACAACTTTTTCAGTCAACCTTCTGATCGTGCCGATCTGGTCAATATGGAATCCATCCAGACCAGCGCCTTGAACGAAGCCCTTCAAATGTGGGGCGTGGCCGTCCTCAGCGTGCAAGCCAACATCCCGAACACCCTCCCCGGACAGGCCGCCCGTTTTATCCTTTTGGGCGATACAGCGGTCAACAATGATGTTCCAGCCGACGAAGCGACTATGGGCACTATCGAACCGGTTGAAGTCGTCACCGCCACCGGCGCGAACATCCGCAGCAGCCCATCGCGGCGGGGAAATGTGCTGCTCAGCGTACCAGCCAATACTCCGCTGCTTGCCGATGCCCTCAGCGCCGATGCCCTGTGGGCGCGGGTCACGCACAATCAATCCACTGTCGGTTGGATGAGCCGCGAAGTGTTGCGTAACAATACGCAAGTGGACACGCTCCCGATCGTCACCGATGCTGCAAACCGCACCGCTATGCAGGCGTTTACCTTCACCACGCGCCCCGGCAGCACCACCTGTACCGAAGCGCCTTCAGCCCTGATTGTTCAAGGACCGCAAAACGTCGAAGTGCAGATCACGGCTAACGGCGCGAACATCGTCATCGGTTCTACCATTTTGCTGCAACTGGAAACCGACAAGATGCGGCTGGCAACCCTGAGTGGCAAAGCAAAAGTGGATGGAATCACCGTTCCGGCGGGCTTCACAGTGGAAGCGCCTTTAGATGAGAACGGGGAAGCCGGCGGCGATTTCGGCGGGTTCCGCCCCCTGACGCGGGCAGAACTGGATAAGCTAAAAACGCTGGAAGACCTGCCCGACAACATCTTGAACTATCCGATTGAGCTACCCCAACCGCCGCCTTCGCTCCCCGTGACCACTGGCCCCAGCGATACAGGCGTGGCACAGGAAGCCGGTGTCGAGTGTGGCGGATTCAAACCCACCTCGCCGCTGGATGGCCTCGCCTACGGCCTGAACACCTTCTACTGGGACCCCGCGCCGAACGCGACCAGCTACCGCCTGAATATCGTCAATGTGGGGGCGGTGGAAACGGGCGCGACCAATGCCACCTATGATCTTTACAACGTCGGCATCAACTACCAGATATCGTGGTATGTGGAAGCACTGGTCAACGGCGAAGTCGCCTGCACATCGGCAGTCGTAACGGTCATGCGCGAGGCGCTGCCGCCGCCCATGTCGGCCACATGGGAATGTGTCGGCACAGGGCAATTGCAGGTCAGCTATCTCAACCTGCCGCCGGATACAACCAGCGTGGTGATCGAAATCAAATCGCTTGAATTAAGCGACACCCGCCTCGCCCCGCCATACAGCGGATCGGCTGTCTATAAGGGGAGTTACCTATCGGGCGGCGCAGTCACGGCGCTGCCATCTGGAACAACGATCTACCTCAGCCCTGACCGCTTAGACTGCGGCTACTAACGCGCAGTTTGTCGTTGCGGCCTTCAAGCCTCCGGCCTGTCTCTCAGCCGGAGGCTTTTTGTGGGCGGTACTAACCAGCTACGGTAAACGGCACTTCATACGGCGCTTGCAAGAAGCCGCCCGTGTTATCCACAATCACCAAGCGAATGCGGTAGTTGCCCGGAGCGAGTCCGGGGACGTACAAGTTTTCCAGCACGCCGTTCAGCACCGTGTTGTCGTGGGTACTGCCAAACGTCGTCCATTCGGCAAAGCCGCCGCCAATGATTTCGACCTTATAAAACTTGCCCAAATCCGGCGTAAACTGCACTGTCCCGATGATCGGCGTTTCCGCGCTCAAAACCGCGCCGGGTTGCGGCGAGGTAATGACCGCCGTCGTCACCACTGGCCCGTACCCCGGCACACCGCCGCTTTGCAGCAATTCCGGCGTACAGGCAATCGTCGGCAGGTACGCCAGCCCCGCGCCGCGAGCATATTGTTCGGCGGCGACTGCATCCTCCGGCACAGGCGGCGGCGCGATGAACAAGAGCGATTGCGCCCCCGTCGCCATACTCGCCAGTTCCACCGGAACCTGACAGTAAAGCGGCGTGGGAGGCGGCTGCTGGCCTACTCCAACCGAAAACTGAATCAGACTGGCGATTTCCGGCGCTAACCGGAACGCCAGCACTTGATACACCCCCGGCGACACCTGAATCAACTGCGGGCCGCTTTGCGCAGGCACAGTAGGCGCAGGCGCGGGCGGATAAATCAGGTTGCCCTCAGCATCCGGCACAGCGGCGGGGCTGTCCAGCATCCACTCGCTGATGCGGCGGCAGTCCGCAGCCGGATCAAGCAAGGAGCGCACATCACACATTTCGCGCAGCGACACGCCCGCAGGCGGATCCATTTGATCGGGCATCAACTGTCCGTTGATGGCGAAATCCTGCGCCATCACACCCGGATTGGCGTATATGCTGGTCAATACCGCGTTCCAGATGGGCGCTGCGCCGGTTAGACCGGAGGAGTTAATCATCGCCTCGCCGCGACTGTTCCCCACCCACACCCCCACCGCCAGATTGCGGGTATAACCCACCGTCCAGTTGTCTTTGTAGTCATTGGTCGTGCCGGTCTTAACGGCGCTGTCAATGTTCGGGGTGTACAGCGGGCTACGACCGCCCATCGCCTCGCTGCGGGCGGCATTGTCGCTCAAAATATCGCCAATGATGAAGGCAATGCGCGGATCGAGCGCCTGCGTACCATACCCGCCCCGGACGACCGACTGATCGGACAAGTTCCCACGCGAACATCCATTTTCATATTGATAGAGAATGGTATCGTCGCTTTTCAACACGCACAGAATAGCGGTGGTCGGCACATACGCCCCCTGATTGGCGAACACCGCATAGGCGTTCGTCAGTTCCAGCAGCGACATCTCGCCGCCGCCTAGCGTCAGCGAAAGGCCGTACTGACTGCTGTCCATGCTCAAACTCGCCACCCCGAAGCGCCGCATCAGCCCCAGCAGGTAATCCACCCCGTAACGGCGCAGCGTTTGTACCGCCGGAATGTTATAGCTGTTGGAGAGCGCGGTGCGCATGTTCATCGGCCCATGAAAGCGCCCATCGTAGTTCTTCGGGGTATAACCGGCCTGACCGGGGATGCCAATCGTCGTAGGTGTATCCCAGATCACATCCCCCGGCGTCTGACCGGTTTCCATCGCGGCGGAATAAGTGAAGGCTTTCATGGTGCTACCGGGCTGCCGGACGGCGGTGGTCACATTCACGCGCCCATCAATCGAGTCGTTGTTGTAGTCCACGCTGCCCACCATCGCCACAATCTCGCCCGTCAGTGGCTTCAGCACCACCACCGCCGCGTTACCGACGTTGTTGGCGGCCAGACGAGACACCTGATCGCGGGCTGCCGCCTGTGCCAGATCGTTCACATCCAGATCAAGCGTGGTATAGACCTTCAACCCGCCGCGTGCGATTTGCTCCGGGCTGTAGCCCAATTCAGCCATCAAGTCCTGCAACTGCGCCTGTGCATACACGGTGAAATGCGGCGCTTTGAGCGAAATATCAGGGCTAACGAACGTCACACCCTGCCGCAGCGCATCGTTGCGTTCTTCGTTGGTAATCTTGCCCATCGTCACCATCCGATCCAGCACCGTGCGCCAGCGGGCATCCACCGCCGCCTGCACCACCGGATCGGGATTCAACGGGTCGAGTTCAGCCGGCGCTTGCGGCAGACCCGCCAGCAGCGCCGCTTCGCCCAGCGTCAGAGCGCCAACCGACTTGCCGAAAAACGTCTGCGCCGCTGCTTCCGCGCCATAGGACAGATTGCCGTAGTAAATTTCGTTCAGGTATAGCGCCAGAATGTCTTCTTTGGATTTCCGCTGGTTCAGGATGAGCGCGAGGCCGATTTCTTCCAACTTGCGCTGGATACTGCGTTCGGCGCGGTATTCAAAATCAAACAGCACGTTACGCACCAACTGCTGCGTGATGGTGCTACCGCCAGTCGCGCCCTGTGCCACACCCACGAACTGCGCGAAAGCGCGGAACGTAGCAGCCACATCAATCCCCGGATTGGTGAAGAACGAATCGTCCTCAATCGCAACGGTGGCATCAATCAACATTTGGGGGAATTCGCTGTACTTTACCGCCGTGCGCCGCCCCTCACCAAACGACTCGTACAACAGCCGCCCCATCCGGTCATAGATGAACGTGCTTTGAAACTGCTCATAACGATCCACCGCATCCACCTGCGTCTGAAGCTGACTCTCGATCCGCGAGCCGACAGTGGCGGTCACGATCAAGCCAAGCAGCGCCGAACCGCCGCAAAAAATCGCCATAAACCCGACCACAATCGCAAGGCAGGTGGGCGAACAGCCCAGACACCCGCGCCGGGGCGCTTTCCGGCGCGGCAACGGCTGACCAGCAGGCCGTCCCGCCGCAACCGGAGGCGGAACCGGAATAGTCGCGGCAGGCAGCACAAAGCGTTGATGTTCCGGTGGCGAAACGTGGGACTGCTGCTGCGTGACCACATGCGGAACGGTATAGCCTGCCCGCGCTTCTGGCATACGAACCGGCGGTAAATCGGGATTTGGATCCAACCCGCCCGTTCCCGGCAGTGTGGCATTGGGGTCATGCGGCTCGGCGGGAATCGTGGGCATATTGCCTGCGTCCAATGGATGCGCCGGATTCCACACCTTCCCCGTCACCGGATTCACCTGCGGCGGCGTGGGAATATCATCCTCAGCATAGTCTTTGCTCTTGGGCAAATGAAATGGCACATCAGGATCGAGAGGGCTGGTATCAAGCGATGTGGGATCATCCGGTAGTTCCGGCAAAGGCACATTCGGCTGTTCGTCAGGCATAGGTACTCCGGCAGATAAAAGGCTCTCGAAACAACACGCAACGGGAATAAGAACATCCTGATTGTATAGCAGGCCGCACAACCGAGTCTACGCCGCCTGCCCGATATACCCATCAATGGCACTATGAATGATTCATAAAATGGTTGTAGCATAGGGAGTAATGCAGATCACCAGTCGGTTTCGCGTTGGGTAATCGTTAGCCAAACGCAGTCCGCCACCTCTATCTGCATCCCGTATTATCCTGTACATTAGTCTGCGTCTATAAGGTCATCGTTCACGGTGAGGGTAGGTTGTTGTATGCGTCTTGCTTTGCCTGCGCCCAAGACTCAAGAAGATTCCAATTTCAATCATCTTGTCTATGACATCGCATGGTTCGGAATCGCTTTCCCAGCGATCAACCGTTTCCTGTCGGTGTATGCTATTCATCTGGGTGCAGATTCCACACAATTGACATGGATGGCGTCGTTGCCGTCGTTCGTCCTGCTGTTCGCGGCTTCGATGGGGGCGCGCTGGCTGAACCGTTACGAGGATTCGGCGCGTGCCACGCTGCTGCCGGGGCTGGGGTATCGCTTGGCGTTCTTGCTGCCGGCGCTCACGCCGTTTATGCCTGCCGGGTTCCAAAGCACATGGCTGGTTCTCTCCATCGCCATACCCGCCATCCCGCAGGGGATCGCCGGGGTGACATTTCTGGTCATGATACGAGAATCGGTATCCGAGAAACAGATCACCGCGCTGGCGAGTCGGCGTTCGATGGTCTTTAGCATCGCGCTGGCGATTAGCGGTTTGTTGATGGGGGTTTGGCTGGAACGCGCTCCCTATCCGCTGAACTATCAAATTCTGTTCGGCTTCGCGTTCCTGATGGCGCTCATGAGTTCGTGGCACATCACGCGGGTGGTTCCCTCACCGGAACATTCCAAGCCCGCCGCCAAAGATGCTGCCCGTCCGAAAGTCAACCCGTTCAAATCCCCGGTGTTCCAGCTGGTCGGGTTTATCATCTTCGTCACCCACATGAGCTTCTTCTCGGTTGCGGCACTGGTTCCGCTGCATCTGGTGAAAAACTTAGGCGCGAGTGAAAGTTTCATGGGGCTGTTTGGGTTAGCAGAATTGGCCGCCAGTGCCACCATCGCCCTGTTCACCGCGCAACTGATCGCCCGTTTCGGCAGCCGTACCATGATCGCGGTGGGCATGGTCGGCACCGGTATGAGCTTGTTGATTGTGGCCTCCGCCATAAGCCTGCCCGTCACCCTCATCGGCAGCGCAATCGGTGGTGCTTCGTGGACAGCCACTGCCATCGGGTTGTTCTCGCTTTTTAGCGAACTCACCCCGATTAATGAAAGAACGCCCTACACCGTCGCCTACAACCAGTCCATCTATATTGCGATGTTCGTCGGCCCGCTGATCGGCAAAAGCCTGAGCAGCATGGGCTTGTCACTGGTCAGCATTCTGATTATCGCGGCGGGGATGCGGGTAGTGGCCGGCATTCTGACGCAAGCGCACCCGGTCGAGTGGATGCAGCGAACGCTCCGCAGCCACTCCACCACCTCGGCTTAATCTCCTCTCCATACTCAAACTCCAAAAAGTGATCCCGATGGATCACTTTTTGTTTGGATTCTAGGCACTCTGACGCGGCGGCGTAGATGTGGCTTCAGGAGTCGGTGACGGAATCGCGGTGGGCAGCGGCACAGGCGTTGCACGGGGGTCAATGGTCGGCGTAAGGGATGGGACGGGAGTCAAACTGGGCGTGAGCGTCGGCAACGGCGTCACGGTGGGCAGCGGTGTCATCGTCATGCTAGGGGTTAACGTGGGGTTGAGCGCCTTAATCACACTTTCGTGCATGTAGGCCACATCGAGGCGGCGCGTCTGCGGAAGCAGGTCAATCGTAAACCATTCGCTATCGGCAGCCGGCTTACCCACCACGCACACAGCATCGTTCTCGAAAAACGACTCCACAATCGCGGAAGTCTCGTTCGGTTGCTCCCGCACCCGCGCATTCGGCACGATCACCACAAAATCCTGACAGGTGGGAAAGGGCGTGGGGAACGGCGTGCGGCTGGGCTGGCGGGTGACAGGCAGGCTTTGCGCGGTGGCACTCGCCACGATGACCGCACGCTCAGTAGTTTCGACCACGCCGCGACCACCGGTGCGAAAGAAATTCTGTGCGCCGTTCCAGATGTAGTACGCGCCAAAAACGATAGCCGTACCCACCAGAAACACAAACCACGATGGAGGGCCGTTATTTCCCGACCGATACGGTCTGCCTCTGGACACCGATTGCCTCCTCATGCCCGATCATGCACATGGTTGTACCACCGCGCACCGGAGGCTGCCACCTCGCTCTAAAAGATGGTAGGGAAACCGTCAGATTATTCAGCCAGATGCACCATAATTTGCTGCGCCACATCCGGCGGCACATACTGCACCAGCACATCCCACAACACGCGCTCACGGCGCACCAACTCCTGCTGAAACTGACGCATACGCAGCAAGCCGCGAATCCGATTAAGCATAATCAGAGCATCCAACGGCTTCGTAATAAAATCATCTACGCCGACTTCCAACCCGCGTGTTTTCGTGGCTTCATCTTCCAGCGCGGTGATGAGCAGCACCGGAACAGCAGCGGTACGTTCGTTGTTACGCAGGTGAATGCACACTTCGTAGCCATCCATACCGGGCATACGCACATCCAGCAGCACCAAATCAACCTCGTTAGCAGCGGCCAATTCCAGCGCAACCGGGCCGCTGTTGGCGGTCAGCACCCGGTAGCCCACGCTCTCCAGATGCGCCTGCAAAACCTCGCGGTTCATCCAATCATCGTCCACGATGAGTATTGAATACGTCATCAATCCACCCTACCCCCGAATAGCTCATGCGCTTACTCACAACCAGTGAGTATTGTATGCCAAGAGTGCGGACTGCGAAAACCAATATTACACGCGCAGGGGTGACAATTCTCTTTCAGAACCGCATCAGGTATCCTGTGTATCCATTCAAAAACACAGTGGACTGTGGATATGAGCCGACTAATTCAATTGTTCAGCATAGCGGCGGCGACAGCGCTGGTTTTGCTGCTCACAGTGCCGCTACTGGCGTTGCTGCTGCGCGTCATCCAAACCCGCGCATGGGAAAGCGCCCCGGATGCGGGCGTCATGGAAGCGATTACGCTCACGTTCCTGACCACGACGATCACCAGCCTGTTGACGATTGCGATGGGAACGCCGCTGGCTTACGGAATGGCGCGGGCGACCTTTCGCTTCAAACGAGTATTGAGCATTCTGCTGGAACTGCCCATCGTCCTACCGCCAGCGGTTGCCGGTCTGACACTCCTGATCGCATTCGGACGGCGCGGGCTGCTGGGGCCGCTGCTGGATGAGATGAACATCCATCTGCCGTTCACAACAGCAGCCGTCATTGTCGCGCAGATTTTCGTGTCGGCACCTTTCTACATTCGCGCCGCGCAAACCGCCTTTCGCGTGGTGGATGTGGACATTGAAAACGCCGCACGGGTGGATGGCGCGAACGCATGGGAACTTTTCCGCCGCATCACCTTCCCGCTGGCACGGCGCAATCTGGCTGCGGGTCTGGCGCTTAGTTGGGCGCGGGCGCTAGGCGAATTTGGCGCGACAATGATCTTTGCTGGCAGTTTGCAGGGGCGCACCCAGACCATGCCGCTGCTGGTTTACAACGTGCTAGAACAAGATTTGAACGGGGCGCTCTGGACGGGGCTGCTGCTGGTGGTCTTGGCACTGGGGGCGCTGCTGCTCTCCCAACTTCTCAGCCGCCACGCCAATGAAACATGAAATGATAGCCTTCTGAAAGGCGAATCGGGTAGCCTGAAGCTCAAGTTTCATCATGCCAACAAGGGGATCACAGGATGACCCATCCAGTGTCCAAACGCACCTACGCGATTACATTGTTTTTGATTCTGCTCGTTTGTTATGGCTATTTCATGCCCAAATGGGCGGATTGGGGCGCGAACTCGCGGGCTGACCTCGTATATGCCATCGGGGACAAGGGGGCGCTGAATATTGACGACTATCACACGAATACCGGCGATAAAGCCTGCTTCCCCGGCCCCTTTACCGCCGATCCGAACAACCTCACCGGCGGCTCGTGCGAAGGTCATTTCTTTACCGACAAGTCCATCGGCCCCTCGCTGCTGGCGCTGCCCTTCTACATGGTATTCAAAGCAGTCGCCTCCATCCCGCCCATTCAGAATTTCATCCAGAGTGGACGCGGACTCGGCGCACTGGGCGACACCCTGAACCCGGAGGGACAAGGCTTACGTCCGAACGCGCTGTACGAAGCGATGGCGCTAACCTTCGTGACCTTTTTCGCCTCCTCGGTGCCGTCCGCGCTGTTAGGGGTGATCGTGTTCTTGATGGCCTGCCGCTTCACGAGCCAGCCCGTTCATGCTTTCGTCGTCGCGCTCATCTATGGCGTGGGAACGATAGCCTTCCCCTACAGCGGGGTGCTGTATCAGCATCAGTTGGCGGCGTTCGGCCTGTTCGTCAGCTTTTACCTGCTGTGGCGGGTGATCTATGAAACGGCGAATCTGCGCTGGCTGTGGGCGGTGGGGGTGCTGTTCAGCTTTGCCATCATCACCGAGTATCCGGTTGTGCCGGCGCTCGGCATCCTGTTCCTGTGGGCAGCCTATAAAATGCCCAACCGCCTCGCCCTGTACCGCGTGATTCTGGCGGCCATCCCGCTAGGGTTGCTGTTCGCCGCCTACAACTACGCCATCTTCCAAACGCCCATGCCGGTAGGCTACGAATACTCAACCGCGTGGCAAGATGTCCATTCGGTCGGCTTCCTCAGTCTGACCATCCCGAACCCCGCCACGCTCTTTGGCCTCACCTTCAGCCCGTTTCGCGGCATCTTCGTGCTGTCGCCCGCGCTGCTGCTGTGCATTCCGGGGGTGTTCATCCTGTGGCGTTCGGCACGACCGTACCGCAGCGGTTTGATCGCGGCGCTGCTGGTGGTGGTATTTTTCTTCGTCTACAACTCATCCAGTGCCATGTGGTGGGGTGGCTTCACGATTGGCCCGCGCTACCTGATCCCGATGCTACCCTTTGCGGCACTGTTCATGATCGGGGCTGTAGATCGCTATGCCCCCACCTTGACGGGGCGCGTCGGGATCGGCCTACTGGCGGCGCTCTCGGTTGCAAATGTGTGGATTCAGACCATTTCAGGGCAGTCGTTCCCGCCCGTCACATCGCCTGACATGATGAACAACCCGCTGTTCAGCTATTCCTTACCCTTATTCCAGCAGGGCAATATCGCCCGCAACTACGGGATCATCGCCGGACTGCCCGGCCTGTGGAGCTTAATCCCGTTAATCGTCGCGCTGGCGCTCATCAGTTGGATCGTCCCGCGCTGGCTAGAACGCCGTGAACAAAGCTCATCTGCGCCGTCTGTGCAGCAGCCCACCACTGGAGGACTCCGTTGAATATCCTTGAAGCCCGCAGCGCAAAATGGGTCGCGCTGGCGCTGTTCCTTCTCACGCTGATAACGCGCATCCCCTTCGCCAGCCAGACTCTCTACCACTGGGACTCGGTCAACATGGCAATCGGGATGCAAGCCTACAATGTGGTGGAGGGTGCGCCCCAGTATCCCGGCTATATTGTGTATATCGCGCTGGCGCAAATCGTGGACATGGTTTTCCACAACCCGCAAACCACGATGGTCGTCATCAGCGTGGTCAGCAGCGGCCTGAGCGTGGTGGCGATGTTCTATCTGGGGCGCAGCATGTTCAGCCCGATCACCGGCCTGATCGCCGCGCTGTTTCTCCTCACCAGCCCGTTGTTCTGGTTCTACGGGGAAATCGCGCTGCCGCATGCGCTTGACCTGTTCGCCATCACCTTTTCGGCATGGATGCTGTACCGCATCATGGAAGGCGACACCCGCTGGCTCTGGCCGACGATCGTCTTCCTCGGCTTGCTAGGCGGCTTCCGTCAGCAAGATTTGATGTTCCTCGGCCCGCTCATCCTGTTCACCTGCTACCGCATCGGGATCGTCCGGTTGGGGCTGGCTGCTGTGCTAGGCGCGATCATCACCCTTGCGTGGCTCATCCCCACACTGGCCTACAGCGGCGGCCTGCAATCCTATATGGCAGGCTCGGCGGCCTTCACCGAAAGTTTCTGGCGCACCACCTCGATCTTCCTCGGTGCGGGAACCTTCGGCCTGCGCCGCAACATCATCGAAAAGCTGATTCCCTATACGCTCTACGGTTGGTCGCTGGCGCTACTGCCCGCCCTGTATGGGTTCGCTCGCCTTCCGGCAGACGGACGCCGCTGGCTGCGCAGCCGCAAAACGTGGTTCTTCATCCTGTGGCTCATTCCGGTACTGCTGTTTTACGCGCTCATCCACATGGGACAGCAAGGATTGGTCTTTGTGTTCCTGCCCGCGCTGTTTGTCCTCAGCGCGGAAGGGCTGCGCCGCCTGCTCGCCTCACGCCCGGTACTCCTTCGGGCAGCCACCGCGATTATCGTGCTGGCGGGGGCTGTCGTGTTCATCTTCGTGCCTACCCAACCCCTCGGCGCAGGGCGCGGCCCCAAACTGCTCACCTACGACACGCTGCGCCAGCAAGATGCACGCATGTCAAACGAAATCGCCACCGTGCGCGCCAACTTCCAGCCGGAAAACACGGTCATTCTGGCGGCAAACTGGCGTCATGCCCAGTTCTATCTGCCGGACTACCGGCTGTTCCGCTATACGCTCGGCGCGAAATTTGAAGTCACCGAAGGCCAGCCCACCAATGTTGATTTTATCAATCAGCCGGTGAGCGCCGCCGATCTGGGATTCAGCGGCGACCAGGAATGGAATGTGGTGCTGCTTGACCCCGAACTGGAATCGTTCGCCAGCAGCGATTTAACCGCTGTCAGCGGCGCAGACGGCTTCGAGATGAAGGTGCTGAAGGTCGCGCCGGGGCAAACCTATTTCACCGATGGGCAAACGTTCGGCGTGCAGGACTAATCCGGCACTCGCGCACATCAAAAAGGCGTCCCCGCATTGGGAACGCCTTTTTTGTTCAGCGAGATGCGTGGTTCTTACGAACGCTCGCCAATAGTTACGGGAATGTCTTGCACCTGCCCGCCGCGCACGATCTTAACCGCCACGATCGAGCCGATGCCGGTGCTGCCCAACGCGGTCAGCA
>CAIPFY010000222.1 GCA_903864435.1 uncultured Chloroflexota bacterium
CGACCACAGCGCCGCCCATGTGGTTTCGTCGAAGTGCTTGTGCGCCTCGTCCATGTGCCGTTCATAGTTCACTTGGTCAGCGAGTTCCAGTTGGCGCTGCGTGGATACCATCAACGTGTCTGCGGCGCTCAAGAAGCGCACTGCCCGCGCTGGCTCACCGATTTGCAGGAACACCCCGCCGATCCCCGCCAAGCATTCGGCGATAATCTGCTTTTCTTCCATATCTTGCAGCAGGCGCAACGCTTCCTGAAAATAGAGGAGGGCTTCGGAATAGTTGCCCAACTGCTGTGCGATTTGTCCCAGATTGTGCGAAACGACCGCCACGCCAATGTCAAAATCCAGCGTGTGATAATGTCCGATGCTTTCGCGGTAGAGTTCGGCGGCTTCGGCATATTTCCCCTGCGCCCGCAGCACTTCCGCCAGATCGTTCATCCCCATAGCGATGCTTTCGATGCTGCCGAACTCTCGGATCAGATCAAGACTCTGGTGGAGCAGGCTTTCCGCGCCCACCAGATTGCCTTCGCTGACGGCCAGTTGCCCCAGTTGCGCCAGACAGCGGGCGAACCCGGCCTGATCGTTCAGTTCGACATAGAGCGCCAGCCCGCCCTGAAAATAGCCCTCGGCGGACAGGTAATTCGACTGCCGCAGTTCAATTTCGCCCAGACTCAAGTAGATGGCAGCCTGACCGGGTTTATCCTCGCACTGTTCGTACAACGACAAGCTCGTTTTCAGATACGCTAACGACTGCGCATAGCGGTACTGTAGGAAGTGCAAGCGCCCCGCGCCATACATCATTTTCGCCATGATCGGCGGCGGGATGGGTTCGGGACGCGCCAGCACCTGTTCCAGCCAGTAGCTACCCAAACTCAAGCGGCTGTGCGAACCCCAGTAGCGCCACAGCACCCCGGTGAGCCGCCCTGCGCTGATAATATCCTGCTCGCTCCATACCCATTCCAGCGCAGCCTGCACATTATGATTTTCGATGTCCAGCCGGTTGAACCATTCCACCTGACTCGTGCCTGTTAAGTTCGGTTCGGCGGTTTCGGTGAGTTGCATGTAGTAGTCGGCATGGCGGCGCTTCAAATCGGGCAGTTCGGAACGGGTGATAAGCTGTTCCATCGCGTATTCGCGCAGGGTTTCCAGCATCACATAAGTGACGATTCGCTCAATTTCCTGAACCTCGTGGATCAGGCTTTTCTCTTTGAGCCGGTTCAGGCTTTCCGCGCCTGTCACCGCGTCGGCAGCTTCGGCGGTAAATGGCCCCACAAAGATGCTCAGGCGGGCGAAAGCCTGCTGTTCTTCGGCGGGCAACATGCCGTAGCTCCACTCAATCGCCCCGCGCATGGTGCGCTGCCGCGAAGGAAAATCACGCGGGCCTTTGCTCAACACTTGCAGGCGGCTGCTCAATTGCTCCGCGATGGTTTCCACCGGCAGATCACGAATCCGCACGGCGGCCAGTTCAATCGCCAGCGGCAGGCCGTCTAAGCGATTGCAAATCTCAATCACATGCGGGGCATTGCTGGCATCCACCACAAAATCCGGCTGGAGCAACTGCACCCGATCAAGGAACAACTTGATGGCTGAAAACTGCATCAGCGACGGCATATCCACCACAATCGAGCCGACTTTGGGCAGAGTCAGCGGCGCGACCGAATACACCTTCTCGCCGTAAATCATCAATTCTTCGCGGCTGGTCGTCACCACTTTCAGATAGGGCGATGCCGCCAATAGTTGATTCACCAGCGGCGCTGCGTCAATAATCTGCTCAAAATTGTCCAGCACCAACAGCAGATGGCGATCTTGCAGATGCGCGTTCACGGCTTCCAGCAGGGTCGCTTCGCCCGATTCTTGCACCTTCAGGGTTTGGGCGATGGTTTCCAGCACGCCGTCGGTGTGGCTGACGGGCGCAAGGGCGACGAAAAAAACCCCGTCTTCGTACTCGTCCTGTAGATTGAACCCCACCTGAATGCTCAAGCGGGTTTTGCCGATGCCGCCCGGCCCCAGCAGCGTCACCAGCCGCGCACCGGGCTGGCGCACAATCCGGCAGATTTCCTCCAGATCGTGTTCACGCCCCACAAACGAGGTCAGCTGCCCCGGCAAATTGGTGGGGCGTGGCGATAGCGACTTGATCGGCGGGAAGCTCCCCCGCAAATCCGGTGCCATCAACTGAAAAATATGCTCGGCTTCCTTCAAATCGCGCAGCCGGTGATTCCCTAGATCGCGCAGTTCAGTTCCAGCAGGTAGGTTGTCGCCAAGATGCTCTTTTACGGTGGCCGTCAGCAGCGTTTGTCCGCCGCTGCCTGCGCCCATCACACGGGCGACACGGTTGAGGGTTTGACCGAAGTAATCGTTGTTGCGTTCTTCCGCCGGGCCGGAGTGCAGCCCCATTCGGGCGCGAAACTTAAGGGCATGTCTGTTTTCGAGTTTCGATAAGCCGCGCTGCGCCGCCAATGCTGCCGCCAGCGCATCCGGGGCCGACTCAAAGACGGTACAGAAGCCATCGCCAACGTTTTTGAAGACTTTGCCCTGATGAGACTCCACAGCCTCTTGCAGAATCCGGTTGTGTTCCGCCAGCAACACCGACATCAACGTGGGCTGCTGCTCCCACAAGCGTGTGCTGCCTTCGATGTCTGTGAATAGAAAGGTGAAAATCTTTTCCATGAGCTTTAGCCGATCCACAGTCCGATGCGATATTGCGCCTTTGAAAATTAATTATAAAATTTTAGCATCAATGGCGTGCCACATAAACAAAAGACATGACGGTTGCCATGCCTTTGTGTGGTGTTTAACAAAGTGGGCTTCCGTAGAAGCCCACCCTTTCAGTTTCTTGAAGTGGCACTGGCAGTTTACACGACCACTATACCTCACCACCATTTAGTAGGTGATAGTGATTACCTGCCCGGTCACACCGGATGCTGTCCGGGTGAGTAACCCCTGCCCGCCGTTGCGCAGCGGCACCCACGCCATCGAGTTCACCTTCACCGCGACATTGGCTGTTCCGGTCTGCACGACGGTCTTGATCTGATAATGGTTGGCGGCTTGGTCAGCAACCAGAACAATGCTCTCGAAGTTGGCCGCCCATTTCGGAATGTAGATCACGCGGTTGATGGTGACGCCCACCGGAACGTGAAGCTCGTAGCGGATAGCGATCACATCACTCATCGTTGTTTCAATGGTAGTAGCAAATTGGAGCTTGGTTCCGTCACTCAGCATAACGATGGGGTCAGCGCGGCAAGAAATGCGGGCGGCGCTGGCCTGTGCAATGATGGTGAGCGACAGGATGAGCAGAAGGAGGACGACTACAGTTTTCCGGTTCATTTTTGTGTTCATCATGTGCTTCTCCACTTGTTTTGTTGATTAATTTCATTCTACTCCCATTTTCCTGATTCTGTGTTAATTATTCCAAGATTTTACACTTTTTATGTTTTAGAGCCAATTTTTCATTAATTATTCACGAAATGTCGAGCGTTGTGTGCCTGCGCTTGTCGTATAGCTGGCAAAATCGAAATATAATGGGCGCATCGTTTCTACCGTCCGGGAATATAAACATATGAAATACATGCTGGTTTTGCTTATCCTCGGCTTACTGATGACTTCAGCGGCGGCGCAAGAACCCCTCACCAGTGATTTTCAACCGCCACAGGGTGCGGACTTGCAATCTCCAAACGAAAGCCCCGGTCATTTCCGTTTGCTCACCGCCACTTCTGAGGACGGGCTGACTTTCACCCCCACCGGAAACCTTATTACGGATCAGGCCAATGTTCCTGATATGGTGTTGGATGAAAATGGGCGGTTGTTTCTGTATTTCACGGGTTGGCAATTAGGGGGTCGCCAGAATGCGACAGCGGTCGCCATTTCCGATGATCTGGGCGAAACGTGGGTGTTCAAATATCTTCAACTCGAAGGCTTCGATCGGGCACCGTTGGTTGATCCCGATATTGTTCTGCTTCAAGATGGCACTTTCCGGTTGTTTGGCACATCCGCAATCGGTCAGAAAAAACTGGGTATTGTGTATGCCGAAGGCACAGATGGCATTCATTTCAAGAAAATAGGTACTGCGTTGGAAGCACCGGATTCCACTGTGGACTCGACCACTTTCTTTTTGGGCGATCAGTGGCACATGCTCACCCTGCCCGCCCGTCAAGGCGACCAACTGTATTCCACCTCCTCCGATGGCAAGACTTTCACCTTTCAAACGTCTCTCAAGTTCGAGAGCTTCTTCATGGCTAACGGCGTTGTAGTAGAAGGTGGCTTTCGTCTATATGGGTTCTCGTTCAGTGAAGCAGCCTTCGGTTCATTCTTCTCGGTAGATGGTCAGTCGTGGGAGAAAGAATCCGGTGTTCGCTTGGCCTATGATCCCGAATCGCCCCTCGAAGACCAGTACATCAAAGACCCGGCGATACAACAGTTGCCGGACGGCACTTACCTGATGGTCTATGTGACGCGCATTCCCGTTTAGCCAATCATGTCCCCCCCTCCAGCCTTTTTTACGTTTGGCAGGCATGGAGGGGGGGAACACGCAAATGAGGGCGGCTTAGTTCAGCAGCGCCGCCACGCTCTCGTAAAATACGTCGGTGTGATAATCCACATCGGCTTCGGTGGTGGCCGGCGCGATCAGCGCCATGTTATGGAAGGGGGTCATCAAAATACCGCGATTGAGCGCCGCGAGGTGCATGTAATGATCCAGTTCCACATCCACAGCGGCAGCGGCTTCCCCCCCGCTGCGGGGCGGCGTGTCCTGAAACCAGTATTCCACGCGGCAGCCCAACCGCTTCACGATCCAGGGTAAATTGAATTCCCCGATCACTGCTTCCACCCCATCCTCGAACCGCTTCGCTAACGGGATGGTGTAATCGTAGGCTTCCTGTGTCAGCACATGCTCCAGCGTGGCACGCATCGCCGCGATGGACAGCGCGTTGCCTGCCAGTGTGCCGCCGATGCCGCCCGTGTCCGCCGTTTCGGCGCGGCTGTGCTGGCGAATGCGCTCCGCCACTTCTTCCGAGAAGCCATATACCGCTGCGGGCATACCGCCGCCGATGGGCTTGCCAATCGTGAGCATATCCGGTTCCAGATTCCACGCGCCGGTACAGCCGCCCGGCCCCGCGCTGATGGTGTGCGTCTCGTCCAGAATCAGCAGCGTTCCGGTGCGGCGGGTCAAATCGCGCAGCGCGTCCAGATAGCCGGGGTCAGGATGAACGATGCCGATGTTGGTCATAACGGGTTCCGCCAGCACACAGGCGATGTCATCCAACGCCAGCGCCGCTTCGAGCGCCGGAATATCGTTGAATTCGATCACACGGGTGGTCATAGCCGGATTCAGCGCCGGCCCCACGCTGCCTTTGCGCGGCAGCACCTGCCCATCGGGATGCAGCGTGACGAAGGTTTCGTCTACAGTGCCGTGATAGCACCAGTTATAAACCAGAATGCGGTGCTTTCCGGTGATTTGCCGTGCGAGGCGAATGGCAAAGCGGTTAGCGTCGGTGGCCGTGAGCGCGAACTGCCAGTAGGGTAGGCCAAAGCGCCGTTCGAGTTCGGCAGCCACCCACAGCACGTCCTCGGTGGGCAGCATATAGGTGATTCCGCGTGCAGCCTGCCGTGCGATGGCCTGCACCGAAGCTGCCGGGGCGTGTCCGGTCATCGCGCCGGTGTCGCCGAGGCAAAAATCGAGGTAGCGGCGGTTATCCACATCGGTGAAATGAGCGCCTTGCGCTTCCTGTACAAAGAGGGGAAAGTCGCCCGCCCAGCGCACCATCCAATTCATCGGTACGCCGCCGAGCAAGTTCTTGTGCGCCTGTTGGTAAAGAGCCTGCGAGCGAGGATGCTCACTAACGAAGCGGTGTTGTTCTGCCGCCAGCAGTTGTTTCAGCCGGTCACGATCAATGTTCATAGGAGTTAAGCCTCATCGGTTTAGGGGTCAAAAGAAGTGAAAGTTTCAAGATTGCACAGGGTCACCGAATGGTTTCCCAGCACTTCATCCAGATGCTTTTCCATCCGGCAGCGCACATTGGTGAGCGCGATCAGATGAGCCGCAGTCCAGGTATGTTTGCAATTGGTCATCAAAAAACGGCACGAGATACCCCCACCTTTAGGTGCGGGGAGGGATAGCGCCTAATCCTTTCGTATAGCTGTACCCATCGGAATGATGGATAGTCTTGATATGTTTGTGCGATACGGTTACTTTTCCAGTGGCGGTTGTGATGTCGAAACTGC
>CAIPFY010000223.1 GCA_903864435.1 uncultured Chloroflexota bacterium
CTCCGAAAAGCGCCATTGGGACGACAAACAGTAGACTGAATTCACTTCCGGTTTCACCTGGGTTCGCACACATCATCGCCGCCAATGCAATCGAGGCCGCGCCGAAGAGTCCGGACAAAGTTCCCAAGACGCGAACCAGAATTTTAACATATCGACACTTCATATTTCTGCCGAACGTCAAAGAGCACGCAACCCTATCAGCGGGGGCGAGCGTCGATCACGGGGTTAAGGTTGGAACTACGGGAGAGCATGTAAACAGGGCGGCTGATAGAAGTTGTGTGTCTCGGCTTGCCTCTTCATTTGTCTGGAATCGACTTTGGAAACCTCCGTTCAAAGCCTGAAGTGACCAAAATGCGGACAGATTCCGGAATCTTCGAAGTCTGCCAGGCATATTCATCTTCTGCCGACTGCCCTGAGATCTTAATCGTCTCCAGTGCGTAGTTAGAAGCTACCAGACAATGATCCGCAAAGTGTGCCGTCGCAACCGCCTGACCGGTTGTCCTTGCCGCAGATTGAGCCACGGGTGTCTTGGCTTCCCTAGCTGCCGCGTGCGCTGCGTATGCTGCCTTCTGGGCAGCGCCGGTTGGCACCTCCCCCTTAACCCAAGCGCGGGCTACCTCAATCGCTTCGCGCGGTCGGCGGTCGTTACTCTCAGCCTCGAATAGCAGTAGCATCCGCTCCGCACAGTCCGCCGCCCAACTCACGAGAAGCCTGTGATCTTCCAACGAAAGTGGTCCACCTCTGTGAACCGCAATGAATCTCGTGTCTCGCATAGGCTTCTCATCAGGTTTGTTGCTCTCGGAAGCTGACTGCGCCGTGGTCATCACGGGTGAAATAAGGATCAAGGTTGCAATAAGGATCTTCATTTCTTTGCAGAACGTCAAAATGCTGGCACCGGCGGATATTGAAAGGAAATTGTCATGAACTTGATGTGCTTACGCCGGTTGCCCAGCCATGTCTGGTTATGCGTCTTGTCTTCTTGAGGGTTGTCGTCATTCCCTGCCATGAACGTCGGAAATCTCGCGAATTGTGCCGGTAGAGTCAAAGAGTATCTCAACATCGAAAGTATGGCGAGTGTGGCCAACTGGAAGCCCCATGTATAGTCGGTAGCCCATCTCGATATTGGCGTTTAGCGCAAACGGGTCACCCTTGCCGATAGCCTGGTATGAAATGTCACCATGTGCAAGAAGACTTGGGTAGCTGAATACAGATGCACCCACCTTCAGGAGCTTGCGAATCTTGGGTATTGTTTCGTGAGCCTTCGCTACTTCTTGGCGTGCTATTGTGATGCTCTGTCTGTTATTTTCGGTTTCCTTGGGTGGGTTGTTCACGAGAGAATGGTATTGCCATAATTGGGCCTGGGGTCGCAGCTCCGAGAGGAGAGATTTTACCTTTGTGGCGGTCTCGGCGGATACAGCAATCGGTGGCGCTCCCATTGCCCATTGAATGAGCCACGTAAAAAGAAGAGTCCAAAATATCTGTTTCATTGGATTTGGGCGAGCATTCTTCGCATAACATTTTTGTTCAATGACGTGTCGGTGTAACAATTGTTAATCGAACGTGTCGTTGTGCTGGTAGAACAACGACATGAAAGTTCAGACTCCGTCCATCGACGCATTGAAAGGTCGTTTTCACGGCCTTTCTCCTAACCAA
>CAIPFY010000224.1 GCA_903864435.1 uncultured Chloroflexota bacterium
AGAACCTACGCATTAAACAGATTGAAGGTCTAAATCAGTGTGCGGTTGGGATAGTACGGGCTACTCACATTGTCAAGGTGAACTTCACCCCCGCAAGGGGGCAGGTACGGGAGAGGCCATAGGTAACTTAAATCTCTCCCTTCCTTTGGGGATTATCGTCCACTTAACCCAAAAAGGAGTTTCGGCTTTCATCCCCGTACCTAGAAGTAGGGGTTTCCAGCCGAATAACACTGATGAATACCGAACAAACGCCACAAGAGTATTTCCGGTTGCTGCTGCTGGCAGTCGTAGGGCAGGCTTTTAGCGCCGCCGGTTATGAACTGGAAGAACGGCCTGTTCAGTGGGCAGGCGGGCAGTACCGTTTCGCTAAGGCTCTGCCAGCGGGGCTATACGGGTTTATCGAGTATCAACTGCTGGCGTATGCCGCGACGACTTTTTCCAGCGGGATGCCCTCGCGGTTTCGGGTGACGCTCACACGAACCGATCAGCCGACCCCCGCGCTCCCCACGACGCATCCGGCCTATGCCCGACGCACGCTTTCCGCGCTGGTGGTGGAAGATTTCGGCGTCGCCATTTTGCCTTCGGCGGATCACTGGTGGATGTTCAAAGATACCGGGGCGTTGGGGAACGGGTTGGCGGAAGCCGGTCATCTGGTGGTGGGTTTTGGTCTGTCGTGGTTGGCGGGGGATTTGCAACCATCGTCAGCTTAGCGTCAGGCAAGCGTTATTGACAGCCCCGCTGCCCCCCATCATAATCCCTTCAGGTAACGATAGTGGAATTGATAGGACGCGATGATCTGTAAGCCTGTACGACAGATGCGCCGGGTAAGTTTGGCATTCGTTCTGCTGATGGGTGTGATGGGCGGCTGTAACCTGAATGAGCCGCAGCAGCCGGTTTACATCACGGTCACGCCGGAACCCAGCCCTGTTGGCCCCACGCCAACGCCCACCCTAACTCCCACGCCCACCATTCCCCCCACGCCGACCATCGCACCCGAAGTGCTGCTTCAGGTGGCCGACCAGTATTTGACCAACGGCTACTACGAGAACGCGGTTAGCACGTATCAAACGATTGTGGACGGCAGCGCCAATCCCGATGTGGGCGTGGCGGCCAGTTTCGGTTTGGGGCGGGCGGCGCTGCGTGAAGGTCTATTCGCGGATGCCGTCAATGCGCTGTCTAATTTCATCGCTCAGTACCCCGCCGATGCCCGTGTGGTGCGGGCGTATTTCCTGCGCGGTGATGCCTATATGGGGTTGTCTCAGTGGGAGCCGGCGCTGGCGGACTTCCAGTATTTTCTCGCACAGCGCCCCGGCCTGATTGACAGCTATGCACAGGAACGCATTGGCGACGCACAACTGGCGCTGGGGCGGTTGACTGAAGCCCTCACCAGTTATCAAGCCTCCTCGGATGCGGGGCGCAGCCTCGTGCCGGAACTGGCGCTGCGCGAAAAGGTGGCGCAGGTCTACCTGAGCGCCAACCAACCACAGGCGGCACTGGCACAGTACGATGCGATTCTGGCGGTTGCCAAGAACGTGCCTTATCGCGCCAGCATGGATTATCTGGCGGCGGACACGCTGCTCAAAAGCGGCGATACCGAGGCCGGATTGCAACGGATGCAGATGGTGTTCGACACCTATCCCACGCAATCGCAGGCGTATCTGGCGATGCAGGCGCTATTGGCCGCTGGCCGCGAGGTGGATGGGTATGCGCAGGGGAAGGTGAGCTACGCCTATGGCGATTATGAAGCCGCGATTCAGGCGTTGAGCGATTACACCACCAATCACCCGCTGACCGACATTCCCGCCGAATTGCACCTACTACTGGGACGCGCCTACCGCGAGATCGGCAATCCGGCGGCGGCGATTACCGCTTTCCAGACGGTGATTGACCAGTATCCGCAGGACGCGGCCTTCGGGGAGGCGCTGCTGGAACAGGGGCGGACGCGCTTCCTCTCGAACGATATTGACGGCGCGATCAACCAGTATTTGAAGGTTGCCGATAACTATGGCTATCTGCCGGAAGCTGCCGAGGCTCTGTGGCGGGCGGGGTATCTATATGCCACTAACGGCAAGCCCACCGAAGGACGGCAGGTGTTTGAACGCCTAGCGGATGCCTATCCAGACACCGAACAGGCGCACAGCGGGTTGTTTCTCGCTGCCAGCGCCGCCAGCAATGAGAGTGATCCGGTGGGCGCGGAACGGCTGTATGCGCGGCTGGCGACCACTACCACCGGCGAAGATCAGGCTGCGGCGTATCTGTGGGTGGGGCGGCTGGCAGCGGCGCGGGGCGACCAGCGTACCGCCACCGACGCGCTGCAACTGGCAGCACAGGCCGCGCCAGACAGCTATTTTAGCGCCCGTGCCGCCGACATATTGATTGGGCGGGATTCGTTCGCTCGTCCGGCGCGTTTCAATTTTCAGTTTGACGATGCGACACAGCGCGTTGAAGCCGAGAACTGGATGCGCGAGAAGTTCGCGTTGACGCAAACCGGCGATCTGTGGCCGCTGTCGCCCGAACTGCAAGCGGACGCGCGTTTGATCCGGGGGAATGAACTGTGGCAGGTGGGCGCGTATGAAGAGGCGGACGTTGAGTTTGACGATGTGATCGAGGCGAATAAAAGTGACGGGCTGAAATCGTACCAGCTGGCGATTTTCCTGCGCGGCATTGGTGCCTATCCGTCGAGCATTGTGGCGGCGGCGAACGTGATCCGCGCCACCGGAGTCGCCACGTTGGAAGCGCCTTCGTTCTTGGCGCGTCTGCGCTACCCGACTTACTATCTGGATGTGGTGCTGGATGTGGCGCAGCGGCGCTCGATGGATCCGCTGCTGATTTTTTCGCTCATCCGTCACGAGAGCCTGTTCGACACTTATGCGACGGCTGCCGCCGGTGAGAAAGGGCTGACGCAAGTGATCCCGGCCACCGCGCAGTATATCGCGGACGAATTGCAGTGGCCGAATTACCAGCATAGCGATCTGTTCCGCCCGTATGCGGGAATCGAGTTCGGCGCATTCTTCCTCGAAGAACAGGTTTCATACTTTGATGGCAATGTGCAGGCGGCGTTGGCCGGGTATAACGCAGGCCCCGGACGGGCGATTAGTTGGCTGGAACTCTCCGGTGGCGACCCCGACCAGTTTATGACCGCCATCACGATTGACAGCACGCGGACATACGTCCAGCGAATTTACGGTTTCTACAACATCTACCGCACTTTGTACGGGGTGACGGGGTAGGGGTGGGGCGAACCAGAAACAAGCGATTATAGCAAAAAGCGCACTGTCAGGAGTGCGCTTGGAAAAACAAACCAACCGTTGCAGTCGAAAAAACTACGAAACCGCGTCAGTATGACCCAGCATATTGCGAACCTTCGCCACGAGGTCGTGGTGCAGGATTGGCTTGGGCAGGTAATCATTCGCGCCGGCTTCGATACCGCGCATGATGCTTTCGGCATCGCCACGCGCCGATAGGATGAGTACCGGTATCTTGCCCGTGTCGGCGCGACCACGAATGACACCGCAGAGTTCAATGCCGTCCATGCCGGGCATCATCACATCCAGAATAATCATATCAGGCGTATTCTGGTCGAGTATGCCGAGCGCCGATTTTGCATCTTTTGCCTTGAGCACGCCAAAGCCGCCACGCTCAAGCATAATTCCAATCAGCGTCAGCGCGCCGATTTCATCGTCTACGACTAGAATATGCTTCTTCATGCAATCCTCCGAAGGGTATGGTTCTGGAATGCTTCCCTGCTATTCGCATGACACCGTTTTGATGGCGAATAGACTAGGATTAAGAAGGCCAAGTTATGTTGCCTTTGCTTTATTTTAGCACTCATTCGTATTTGGGCTACAAGCGAAAATCTCTATTCTTTAACAAAGATTACCTATTCGCCTCACACGGCATTCTAACATGCTATCAGAAAGCGAACAAGTTGATTTCGTATCTTTTTTGTGTAAGTGACAAATCCTCGTTCCCAAAACGCTCATAAAGGGGGAGTATAATCAGAGTCAGGCTTGGAGAATAGTGCCAGCATTGTCCCCTTGCAGGTTTGGCCTGTACATCTTGACTTACCAGATGCGCAGGTGCGCAGGATAAAATGAGGAGGTTCAGAATGCCTGAGTCGGTCATTCAGGTGGAGCGCGTGTTCCGAAACTATGGCAGTTTTCGCGCTGTAGACGGGGTTTCGTTTGAGGTTCACCGGGGCGAGGTTTTCGCCATGCTGGGGCCGAACGGCTCCGGTAAGACCACCACCATGCGTATGATCCTCGATTTGCTGAAGCCCGACAGCGGCACGATTGCCGTGTTTGGCGGCCCGCTGGTGGACGCGGCGCGGGATCGCATCGGCTACTTGCCGGAAGAACGCGGGTTGTACCGGAATGTGCAGGTGATCGAGATGATGATTTATCTCGGCACGTTGAAAGGGCTTTCGCGCCGCGACGCGCAGCAGCGCAGCCAGCGCCTGTTGGAACGGCTGGAAATGGGCGACCAGAGCAAAAAGAAGATCAGCGAACTGAGCAAAGGGATGCAGCAGAAAATTCAGTTCGCGGTCACTGTTTTGCACGACCCTGACCTGATTATTGTGGACGAGCCATTTTCGGGACTCGATCCGGTTAATTCGCTGGTGCTGAAAGACCTGTTGACGGAGTTCAAATCGCGGGGCGGCACAATTGTGATGAGTACCCACCAGATGACACAGGTGGAGGAGATGGCTGATCGCCTGTTTATGATTCATCGCGGGCAGCAAAAGCTGTATGGCACGGTGGACGCCATCCGCAAGCAGTACGCTCAACATGCGATCATCGTGGAAGGGCGCGGCGATTGGGCGGCGCTCCCCGGCGTGGTTTCCGTCGAAACGCGGGAAAACGGGCGTAGCAGCGCGGTGCTGCATCTGGCGGAAGGGGTGAGCAGCGATTCGGTGCTGGCGGCGATTACCTCTTCCGGTTCGATACATATCGAACGCTTTGAACTAGCCGTTCCCGATTTGAATGACATTTTTATCCGCGTGGTGGAGGAAAACCGGCTATGAGTTCGTTTTCCCGTGTCGGGTTGGTGGCACGCCGCGAATACCTGTTCAACCTGCGGCGGCGCTCGTTCCTGTTCGCGGTGTTCGGCGTGCCGTTGTTTACGTTTGCCATGTGGTTCATCATCTTTGCGGTGATGGAGGACAGCGAGAACGATCTGGGAAAGGTGGAGAAGGTCGGGGTGGCGGATGCGTCCGGCCTGCTGGATGGGCAGATTGTGCCGTTGGATGCGCCTGTGCAGTTTGAGTTTTACGCCGATGCCACTCATGCCCAGCAAGCACTGGATGATGCCGCAATCGGCGCTTACATCAGCCTGCCTGCTCAGTATCTTCGCAGCGGACAGGTGGAAATCTACAGTTACGGCACTGTTCCGGCGGCGCTGGAGGATGCCGTGCGCCAACTGCTGTTGGCAAATTTGAGCCAGTTCGCGCCGCTGGATATGCCGTTTGATCGCATTCAAAACCCGGTGGTGATGTCAATCTACGTCAACGATACCGGACGCACCCTGACCGAAGCCAATATTCCGGCGCTGTTCTTTTTGCCGATGATTTTCGCGCTGCTGTTCATGATGTCTTCCGGCGTGACCAGCGGTTTCCTGATGAGTGGGATCGTAGAGGAGAAGACCAACCGGATCATCGAAGTGCTGGTGACGAGCGTCAGCCCGTTGCAACTGCTCACGGGCAAGATTATCGGCCTCGGCCTGCTGGGGTTGACCCAGTTGTTGATCTGGGGCGCGGCGGGCATGGTTTTGATTACCGTCGGGCAGGCCGTCCCGTTTTTGAACGGGATCGAGTTCCCGCTGACTCTGATGCTGGTGTTCGGGGTATATTTCATCCTCAGCTACTTCTTGCTTTCGACTTTGATGGCTGGAATCGGCGCGATTTCCGGTTCGGAGCAGGAGAGCCGCCAGTATTCCACCATCATCTCGCTCCTGTTCATCATCCCGTTTTTCTTCATCCCCAACTTCATCGCTGAACCGAATGGAACGACGGCGGTGGTGCTGACGATGATCCCGTTCACCGCGCCTATGAGCATCCTGTTTCGGATTGGATTTGGGGTAGTGCCGCCGGTGCAGATGGTTGCCAGCCTGCTGTTGCTGTTTCTGACGACGTTTGGCGTGGCATTGGCTTCGGCGCGGGTGTTCAAATGGGCGGTGCTGCATTATGGCAGGCGTCCCACGCTGTGGCAGGTGTTCGGCGTGTTGCGTGCCAGCCGCACGGCTGAGGGTGGGGAGGCGCGGTTATGATAGGGCATTTGTCGCATGTGTTCTGGTACGAGCTTGGACGAAACTTCCGGCGGCGCGGGTTTCTGTTTGCCACCTTCGGCATCCCGATGATTGCGATGATCGCTTATCTGGGATACCGCTTGCTGAACACCGAAACCGCCGCCAGCACGCCACCGCCGCCGATGGTGCAGGTTGACCCCTTCGGCAGCATTCGCCACGCGGGCTATATTGACCTTTCCGGGCGATTCACGGCGGCAGAAGGGACGGGCGCACGGATTACCCGCTATGCCAATCGGGCAGAAGTCGAGGCCGCGCTGAGTGCCGGGGTGATTGATGTGTACTACGTGATCGCGGCGGATTACATGCAGACGGGGCGGGTTGAACTGGTGATGCCGCGTTTTTCAATGAATCTGGTGGCGGATGCGCTCATTCGTGAATTGATCTTGCGCCAACTTTCGCAGGGCGTGGATCAGGGCGTGTTCGAGCGCCTTGTGGAGCCGGCCATTATCACGCAGATCAACCTTCAGCGGGATGCCAGCGGTCAGACGGCCAGCAACTTCGACACCGACTTTCTGATGGTATACATCTTCGCGGTGACGTTGATGATGAGCGTGTTCATGACCAACGGGTATCTCATGCAGACGGTTATCGAAGAAAAAGAAACCCGCATGATCGAAATGCTGGTTTCGAGTATGCGCCCCACGCAACTTCTGGCAGGCAAGATTCTGGCGCTGGGTGCGCTGGGGCTGTTGCAAGTGGCCTCGTGGCTGGGCGCGGTGGTGCTGCTGGGACGGCTGGCCGCAACCGATCAGGGCGGGACGCTGGCGGCATTAGCCACGTTGCAGCTTGATCCGGGGCGGGTGGTGCTGCTGGTGGTGTATTTCGTGTTCGGCTACCTCTTCTTCGCGGCGGCTTACGGGATTGTGGGCGCGATTTCCAGTTCAATGCAGGAAGGGCCGCAGTTTGCGGTGATTTTCACGCTGCCCGCCGTGATCCCATTGTACTTCTTGAGCCTGTTCATCGCTTCGCCCGATGCGCCGCTGCCGGTGATTTTGAGCCTGTTTCCGGTGACTGCGCCGATTTCGATGGTGATGCGGCTGACGCTCATATCGGTTCCTGCGTGGCAGTTCGTGGTTAGTCTGGGGCTGCTAGGGCTGCTGGACGTGCTGATGATCTGGTTGGCGGGGCGCCTGTTTCGCGTTCAATCCCTGCTGGCGGGTCATAGCCCCCGCTGGCGCGATCTGCCTAAACTCCTGCGCAACGGCTGAGTCACAGGTTGGCGATGAGCAGCGGAAGGGATTCCTGTAGGAAGCGTTTCAAATCCGGCGGATCGAGCGTGATGTTACTCAGCGCCCTTGAGCGAAGGGGAAAGGCTTCGGGGATGTAAGAGCCTTTGCTGGGGTCAAGAAATTCCGGCCCGGTGCGCCGCGCTAGGTTGTATTTGTTCAGACGGCATAGGTAGTAATGATGCTGCACCCAGTAGCCGCTTAGTTCGCCCATGCCGGGGTGTTCGGTGCTGAACACTTCATGCAGGATTTCGGCTTCCGCGCCCAGTTCTTCCAGTAGTTCGCGTTTGAGCGCGGCCTGAAAACTGGCATCTTGCGGTTCGACACCCCCGCCCGGTGTGACGTAATAGGGTTTGCGCCCCTCCCGCACCCGCTTGATGAGCAGCAGGCGCTTATTCGGCGTGAGCAGCAGGGCGCGAACCCGGTGATTGATGGGAAAAGGAGTCCCGTTCATTTAACCACGCTTTTCAACCAGCACACAGGCAGCGGCATGGTGTCCGATGATCTTTTCCTCACCCTCCACCCGCACCGTCATTGGCCCCTCGAAGGGGTCATGCGCCAGCACTTCTACGGCAGCGTTCAAGCTGAAGCCACGATCGAGAAGATGCTCGATCATCGCCGGATTTTCGGCCTTAATGCGCGACACGGTGGCCGGCATGTTCAGCGGCCATTCGCTGAGTGCGCTGAGGACGCGCAGGGTGATGGTGCCGTCTGCTGCCGGAATCGGGTCGCCATGCGGGTCTACCGCCGGATCGCCGAGTTTGGTGGCGAGTGCGTTCACAAACCGATCGGATACCGCGTGTTCGAGGCTTTCGGCTTCGGCGTGAACTTCTTTCAGCGCGTAGTTTAGTTCGCGCACCAGATACAGCTCGATCAAACGGTGACGGCGAATGATTTTGAGCGCGATCGCTTCTCCGTGCAGGGTGAGTCGCACGCCTTTGTAGCGTTCGTAATCAATCAGGCCGGCGTTGACCAACCGCTGCGCCATTTCGGTGACGGAGGGCGCTTGCACGGCTAACCCTTCGGCCAGCGCATTCGTCGAAACGCGGTCTTCATCCTGCTGTAAACGATAGACGGCCTTCAGAAAATCCTGTACCGATTTTGACTGGGTGAGGTCGTTTTTCTCCGGCATAACTCCGCTTTCAAAGTACGGCGATTGCCTGCCCATCATAGCACATTTCCCCTGTGGGGGCAGGTGGGTTACACTGAGCAAGGTGCAAGATATAAGGGATGCGAGTATGGCGCGGCTGACCGAGCGTTTGGGCGTAAACCGTTATGATGCCGATGAATATTACCGGCAGGCGCTGGATGCTTATCGCAAGGGGAAGGTGACGCAGGCGCAAACCCTGATCGGGCAGGCGATGGCGCTGTTGCCCTCTCATGCCGAATATGTGGCGGCGCGTGGCCTGATGTATCTGGAAGAACAGGCGCATATCGAGGCGCGGGTGGATTTTGAGAAGGCGCTGCGCTTGTATCCTCTGGAGATGCTTTCGCATTACGGCTTAGGCGTGATTGAGTACCGCGAGAATCATTATGAAGCGGCGCTGGCGCATCTTTCCGAAGCCTATAAAATTGATCCCCGCCGCCCGGAAACGTTGTATTTTCTAGCCATCGTCTATCATCGTTTGACCAACCACGAAGCCGCCCGCCGTTTGATGCAGGCCGCGCTGGAGGCGTTTCCCGCCGCCGACAAGCGCCGCGCCGATGCCCAGAAGTGGATTAAGACCTTCGAGGGGATCATCAAAGCGGGTTGAACCGCCCTCGCCCTAGCCGGGGCGGAAGAATATTTGATATGAGGTGATGGCCGCCGCGCCGTTGTTGGTGGTGCAGGGCGATGCTTCTAGCGTCTGGGTCGGGTCGGACTGCCCCGGCATTTCGACGGTGTAGTTTTTGC
>CAIPFY010000225.1 GCA_903864435.1 uncultured Chloroflexota bacterium
CAGACCTTCCTGTGCCGCCACCACCGCTAACTTTTCCCATACGCTGCCAAACGGGGTGACAAAGCGCCGTTCAAAATGCGCCGCCTTGAAGATTTCATCCGGGACAAGCGCCGCATAGAGAGGTTTCTTGGCACGATGTATATCTGCCAGAAACGGGTCTTTGACCAGTACATTGTGCAGCACTCGGTCCATCATCGTGATAATCACGGACTGAATGGCCTGTTTCATGCGCTGAGAATCAGGCTTGGGCATTTAATTTTTCTTCCAGATAAAGACGGACTCGTAAAATTCACTGGAACGCCGTCCCGTTCTTCGGTTCACATGCCTCTGCACAATTGCTTCGGTACGCACGTCCAGCGCCGCTGCAATATCCCCATACAGATCGTGCTTATCCCCTGCAACCACGATCAGATAACCATTTGGCTTGAGCGAACGACAAACGTTCGCAAAAACGTTGATGATGCCCTCTTGATAAGCCCGCTTTGCTTTCTTGCTCGTGCCGTCGCTGGCCGCCCCAATTTCTTCAGCGTGCCGATTTTCAAACCCGAATAGCTCATAGGCATAGCGATGCTGCTCATGGTAATCAATCAACCCAACATACGGTGGGCTGGTAATCACCCCATCAATCGGTGGAATATGAGCATTTGCGCTATCCTGATGCCAGATTTCGGTGGTGGCACTTGTCCTCAACCGCGCATAGTCCTGTATTCGTTTGACCGTATCCAGACTATAGCGACGGATGAATTGCAGTGCAGTGGTTGTCGGTTGGCAGATTCGATCATGCTTGTAACAAAAATAGGGTTCGATCTGTGGTTTTTTGGGAAAATCCAAATCAAAATGGGGAGTCATCCGTGCTGAACGGGCTGCTCTGGAAAGGATAACCCGCAACAAATCCTGATACTGGTAGTCGTTGATGAGAGATCGGAAGCACAGTAGTTCCCGCAGCGCATCGGGAGCGAACCATTCCTGTAGATACACATTCTCGGCCTGTGTAACTGGTGTGGCTGGCAGCGTTGAAACCTCATCAAAAAGGCTCAACTGGTGCGGTGTGTGGGTGATAGACTGCGCGAGCTTTTCCATCCGAGCAAGAATGTCCCGGATTTCCCGTTCCACAATTTCCACATCATAGCACGCGGTTTTGGCGCGGGCCAGCATCACATTGAAAGCCGAAATATCATAACCAATGGCGTTGATACCTAGTTCGCTCGCTTGCACCAGTGTTGTGCCAGAACCTGCAAACGGGTCTAGCACCGTTTGTCCCGCCGTAAAAAACTTTCGCAGAAATATCTCCACAAGTTGCGGGATGTATTTCCCTAGATAGGGATGCAAACGGTGAACGTGTTTAGTGCGCTCTCGTTCGGGAAGTTCTTTTTCCGTCCAATTCAGGTACAGTTCCGAAAGCGGCGTTTCGGCAGTTACATCACCGGGGCGAGTGGGTTTTTCCGTGCCTGCGTAATAGACCACACGGGATTCTTCATTCGTCAACACAGGCAAATAGTCAGAATTAGGCACGCGCCCTACCTCCGGGAACAGGAATATTTGTTCGCAAATTATGCCACAGCCGTAACCCACTGCGCCACCCCACCCCCGCCGCCCACAGCAGCCACGCCGCTGCGCCGAACACCAGCACCCCCGGCCACCACGCCGGTTGATAAGCGAAGGTCACACGGCTCTCGCCAGCGGGCAGGCGCACGGCGCGGAACAGGCCATCGGCACGCACAATC
>CAIPFY010000226.1 GCA_903864435.1 uncultured Chloroflexota bacterium
CACAACCGATGGCAACAGCAACACCGTCATCATCGGCGAAGCCACGTTTACACCGACTCCTGTGCCAACTGCCGCCAGTCGTCCCACGCTGGCGACCACAACCGATGGCAGCAGCAACACCGTCATCATTAGCGAAGTGTCACCCACGCCGACAGCCGCGCCAACACTTGCCAGCCGTCCCACGCTGGCGACCACAACCGATGGCAACAGCAACACCGTCATCATTGGCGAAGCATCGCCCACGCCGACACGGGTGTCCGTCACCCTTGCACCTTTCCAGACACCTACGCCGACTGTGACAGGCCGCCCCACGCAGGCCACTATCACCGATGGCAGCAGCAACACGGTCATCATTGGCGAAGTATCACCCACGCCGACAGGGGTGCGGTTGACGGCTACTTTCACACCCTCTCCTGTGCCGCCGACAGCCACTTTCACGCGCACGCCTGTGCCGCCCACCGCTACGCCGACCTTCACACCACCCGGCAATCTGCCGCCCTCGGTGGTGGTGAACATTGCGCTGCCACTGACGGCGCAACCGTTCGGCGCGGGTGGAGCGCGGGTGCAAATTGCCATCACGGGAAGCGGCACCATAGCCCAATGTCAGGCGGGGGGCATTGGCTGTGTGCTGCTCCAGCGCCGCGCCGGAGCCGGACGGCGCTAAGTGCTTGTGTTTCGCCCCGCGCCGCCCTACAATAGCGCCCGGTTCGCTATGTGATAGGCGGTTCGATGCTGGTTTTCTGGTTGATTGTCCTCGTAATCGGTGCGCTGCTGGTGGGCGGCGCGGTGCAAAAACGTGCGCCCCGTCTGCGGCGAATCGCGGGCGGCTTGCTGGCGAGTTACGTCACCACGCTGCTGATTCTGGCGGGGACGGAAGCCTATTTCCGCTTCGTGTTCGCGCAGTCCAGCAACATCATTGATTTCGCCACGCTCAACTGGCTAGATCGCCACTGGCACACCAACTCGTGGGGCTTCCGTGACCGCGAATGGCAAGCGCCGGACTACGCCGGCAAACAGACGGTCGTCGTGCTGGGCGACTCGTTCGGCGCGGGGTGGGGGCTACCGGACACGGCGGATCGCTTCTCCGATGTGCTAGGGCAAAAGTTGGGCGATGGTTACGCCGTGATGAACGCCGCCGTCTACGGAACCAGCACCCCCGAACAACTGGACATCCTCAAGAAATTCCCGGTGCAAAAGCCGGATGTAGTCATCCTTCAGTATTTCCTGAACGACATCAACTACGCCGGGTTGCAACTGGGCTTGTTGCCCTCGCCCACGCCTACGCCCGACTGGGTGAACCAGACCTACTTCGGCAACTTCCTCTACTGGCGCATTCTGGTGCAGTCCAGCCCGAACGCGGGCATGTTCAACGACTGGTGGCAGTGGTCGTATGATGCCTACGACAACGTGGGCATCTGGAGCGTGCATCAGCAGGAGATCGAGGACTTCATGGCCTATACCGACAGCATCGGGGCGCGGCTGATCGTGGTCGTCTTCCCTAACCTGATTGACATCGTGAAAAGCATCCCGTATGTGGATCGTGTGGCGCAGGTTTTTGAGGTCAGCGGGCATACCGATGTCCTCAAGCTGTTCGATGCCGCCGCCGCGTGGGATCAGGCCGATTTGATGGTGTCGCGCCGCGATTCCCATGCCAGCGCCAACTTCAATCATTATGTGGGCGAACAGTTGTATGAACGCTATTTCGCCCCGGCGAGCTAACTTCTCATGACCACTATCCTTATCACCCTTGTGCTTGTGGGTCTTGTGCCGCTGCTGCTGCTGGTTCAGCGGCGCTGGTCGCGGTTGCGCAGCATCGGCAGCGGCTTGCTGGTGTCATATTTCACGATTGTGCTGCTGCTGCTGGCGGGCGAAGTGTACTTCCGCTATCTCCACGCCGCGCCCGAAGGCCAGCTTGCCCGCCAGAACTGGATGGCGCGTCACTGGCAGACCAATTCGCTCGGCTACCGCGACAGTGAACCCACGCCGGAGCGTTACGCTGGCAAACAGACCGTGCTGGTCGTAGGCGACTCGTTCGCGGCGGGCTGGGGTGTGCCGAACGTGGCAGACCGCTTCTCCGATGTGCTGGCCGCCAAACTGGGCGACGGTTACGCCATGTTCAACCTCGGTCAGCCGGGGATTGCCATGTCCAGCGAATTGAAGAACCTGCAAGCCTATCCGGTGCAGCCGAATGTGGTCATCCTGCAATATTTCCTGAACGACATCGAGGATGCCGCCCTGAGCATCGGTCAGTATCAAGAGCCGCCGCCCATGCCCGATTGGGCGCGGGACTCGTATCTGGGCAACTTCCTGTTCTCGCTCGGCAGCGGCGGCTTCGGCCCGTCCTACTGGGCGTGGGAATATGCCCGCTACGACGACTTCTACGGCGCATGGAACGCCCATCAAACCGAGATCAAAGCGTTCGTGGACGATGTGAATCGCATCGGGGCGCGGCTGATCGTGGTCATCTTCCCCAACATGCAAGACCCTATCGGCAGCATCCCGTATGTAGACCGCGTGGCGCAAGCGTTCGAGGCGCAGGGCGTGACCGACATCCTCAAACTGTTCGATGCCGTCGCCGCATGGCCTGACCCTTCAACGCTGCTGGTTTCCACGCGGGACGCACACCCTAGCGCGGCCTTTCACCGGCTGGTGGGTGACATACTGTACGAAAGATTCTTCCAACCATGACTATCTCCACCTTCCCGGACACCCCACCGCCCGACCTGCGCGCTTGCTGGATCGGCAACCACCGCTATTCGCAGCCGCTGAACGCCACCGATGCCAAAAAATGGGCGCTATTTGAAGGCTTGGGCGAAGCGCGTTTCGTGGTGGCCTTCGCGGAAGGAATACGTCCGCGCCGCTTCGACCAGCACGCCCGCTTCTACCTGTTGCCCGCGCTGCCCGTGTCGCTGCTGCGCTATGCCACCATGTTCACACTGGGGACGCTGCTGCTGCTGGCGCTGGTGCTGCTGCGCGGCGTGCGCGTGATCGTGGCACAAAGCCCGTTCGAGGGCGCAATGGGCGCGGTAGTCAAACTGACGGCGCGGTTGTTCGGGGTGCGGGTGGCGCTGGCGGTGGAAAGTCATGGAGACTTCGAGGTGGGCGTGCTGGAACACCGCCGCGTCTCGTTGCCCGGTCTGTACCGGACGCTGATGCGCGCTGCCGCCCGTTTCGGACTGCGCCATGCCGACCTGCTGCGCCCCGTCAGCAGCAGCGCCCGCGCCCAGCTCGAACGCTATGCCCCGAACACACCGCAGATACAGTTCATGACATGGACAGATGCCGACGCTTTCAAGCAAACGGTGCGGGTGCAGCCACCCTCGGCCTGTACTGATCTGGTCTATGCGGGCACGCTCATCCCGCGCAAAGGCGTTCACATCCTGCTGGATGCCTTCGCCCGCATCGCCGCCGAACAGCCTGCCGCGCAGGTGTGGCTGGTGGGCAAGGACGAGAACGCCGAATATGCCGCCGCGCTGCGCCAGCAAACACAACGCTTGGGACTGACCGAACGGGTGCATTTCGTGGGGATGGTTCCGCAAAGTGAATTGGCGGGGTATATGGCACGGGGGCGCGGGCTGGTACTGGACTCGCTCTCGGAGGGGCTGCCCCGCGTGGTGATCGAGGCCATGCTCAACGGGCTGCCCGTGATCGCCAGCCGCGTCTCCGGCACGCCCGATGTGATTACCGATGACGATACCGGCTACCTGATTCCGCCGGATGATGTGGAGGCGCTGGTGGGGGCGCTGCGGGCGCTATACGCCAACCCCGATCTGGACGGCATGGGGCAGCGGGCGCAAACCTTCGCCCGTGCCTTTTTCTCCACCGACTCGTACCGCGCCCATACGGGGCGGTTGTTAGCCGCCGCCGCCAGCCTGCGCTGAGAGCGCCCTCATCCCCCGTCGTTCGCAGCGCGTCATGGCGAAGGGGGCAAAACAAATAGATGCGTCTTGCTTCCCATACTCCGTGTGATGGTGAGGAGATTGAGGGGTGAGATTCTTCAAAAACCTACCCTTATAAGCCCTTGCCGCATGGTTGGGGATAAGGGGACTCTGAGGATGCGGGCGCTTGACAGTTTCCACAAGTGGAATACAATAAGTGGAATATCGCCTGTGGCATTCGAGTTCCAAGCATGTTGAAATATGTCCTTTTAGGTGCGCTCAGTTACCAACCGCTTACCGGCTACCAGATCAAGCAGTTCATAGATCGTTCCGCCAAACATTTCTGGTACGCCCAGACCAGCCAGATTTATCGCACATTGGATCAGCTTCAGGCCGAAGGTCTCATCCGTCACGAACGCCCCGAAACAGGGGATGTGGCTGACCGCCGTTTGTTTCACCTCACCGAAAGCGGACGCGCCGACCTGCTGGAATGGCTGGCACAGCCGATGACCGAACTACAGCCGACCAAAGACTCGCTGCTGGTGCGCCTATTCTTCTCCGCACAGATTGACAAAGAAACCGTCCTGACGCAACTGCGCTTACAACGCGCTTTGCATCAGCAGCAGTACAAACTCCTGCGTGACGACATCCACGCCATCATCCGCACCAGCGCCGAACAGTACCCCGAACGCCAACGTGACGCGCTGATGTGGGATATTGCCCGTCGTCAGGGCGAACTGGCGGAAGAAATGGTGATCCGCTGGTTGGGCGAAACGATTCAGCGCATCGAAAACGAGTTTTAGCGCGACCTGAAAGGCTGCCTCATGAAATCTATACACGACTTATTCGCACAACCGCCCGCGCCGCAATACAAAGGCGTGACCGCTACCTCGCACTACATCCCCATGCCAGATGGCACACAGATCGCGGCGGACGTGATGCTGCCGGTTGGCCTGCCTGCCAATGTCCGCATTCCGGCGCTGCTGATTCTGGCGCGGTACTGGCGCAGCCTCGAACTGCGCGTCCCCAACCCGCCCAATAAGGCGCTCATCGGCCCGCGTGAGCCGGTTGGCGATGATCTCATCCCGCGTGGGTTCGCGCTGGTGGTGGCGGATGTGCGCGGCACAGGCGCTTCGACCGGAGTCAGCCTGTGTCCGTGGTCAGCGCAAGAAGTGGCGGATTATGCCGAAATCGCCCGATGGGTACAGGCGCAAGCGTGGTGTTCCGGCGCATTGGGCGCGTTCGGCATCTCCTACGAAGGCGCGTCCGCGCTGCGGTTGGCCGCCGTCGGCGTGGACGGTGTGAAAGCCATCGTGCCGCAGGAAATCGAATACGATGTGTATACCGATGTCGCGCTCCCCGGCGGCCTGTTCAATCAAGCCTTCATCAACGAGTGGAACACCAGCAACCAACTGCTGGACAACGGTAAGCCGTCTAAACTGTTCCCGTTTAGCGCCCGTTTGCTCACGCGGGGCGTGCGCCCGGTCGGGGGCGACCGGGAACGGCTGGCGCAGGCCATCCGCGACCATCAGGCCAACACCAACGTGTATCAGGCCATGCAGGGCATCACCTACCGCGACGATGTATTTGGCAGCACCGGAGTCACGCTGGACGATTTCAGCGTGTTCCCGCACCAGCAAGCCATCGAAGCGGGCGGCGCGGCGCTGTTCTCATGGGGCAGCTGGCTGGACGCGGTAACTGCCGGTGCCGTTCTGCGCACCTTCAACGGGTTCAGCAATCCGCAGATCGCGGTGATCGGCGCATGGAAACACGAAATGACCGCACATGGCAGTCCGTACCAGCGCCCGAAAAGCCCGCCGATTCCTGCCCACAAAGATCAATGGGCGGCGCTGGCGCAGTTCTTCGCGCAAACGCTGGTGGAGGACAGGCCGCCGCAGGGCAAAACGCTGTTCTACTACACGCTAGGCGAAGAAACGTGGAAGCAAACGGCGGTCTGGCCGCTACCCACCACCCGCCATCAGACGTGGTATTTCCAGTCGGATCGGGGTCTAGCGCCGGACGCACCTGCAACCAACATCACCCACCGCTATACAGTGGATTTCGAGGCGACCACCGGACTCACGAACCGCTGGCACACGCAGATGGCGAAACCGCTGGCCTATCCCGATCGCGCTCGTGCCGATCAACGCCTGATTACTTACACCTCCGCGCCGCTGACCGCCGACTTAGAAATCACCGGTAGTCCGGTCATCAGCCTGTATGTTGCGTCCAGCGAAACCGACGGCGCGTTCTTCGCCTATCTGGAAGCGGTAGACCCGCAGGGCGTGGTGCGTTATCTCAGCGAAGGACAGTTGCGCGGGATTCACCGTCAGCCCACCGATGAACCTGCGCCGTACTGGACGGACGTGCCCCGCCACACCTTCCGCCGTGCCGACAGCGCCCCGCTGCCACGCGGCGAAACGGTGGAACTGTGCTTCGGCCTGCTGCCGGTGTCGGCGCTGCTGCGGCGCGGGGAATGCCTGCGCGTGGCGCTGGCTGGCGCGGACAAAGACACCTTCGCCCGCGTTCCCGCGCAGGGGACTCCGGTCTGGGATGTGCTGTGCAGTGCGCAGGGGTCGCGCATCGTGCTGCCCACCATCCCCCGTTAGAGACGATCAACAGGGTACAGGCGTTGGCGGAAAAGCCGATGCCTATCGGTACACAATGGGGCGCACCGCAAGACAATCTAAATCGGCAGCGCCCTCTGACTTTGAATCATGAACCTTTAATTGAGATATTTTTACGAAGTTTCAAATAAATTCACAGAACCTGTGCGAATACTGCATCTATTTCAATGTAGGATAGAAATAGGTTTAATTTTCGTTTCCATTCGGATTGGTTCAGGTTTACTTTAATGATCCGTTGATGGCAGCGAATGCTGCGAAAGCGCCTGTCGCACCATGACGTGATCGCAGCGAAAACCGGTGCAGCCCTTTTATGATGGGGGGGGGCTGCGTTCATATCCTTTGTTCCCTGCCATGATACCCACCTCCGTTATGGTGGGGAACAACGGGTACTATCAGCACTGGAAAGATCAGCGACCTTTCTGGTTACACATGGGGATATGAATGGTCGCCGCATTCATATCCTCATGTCTATAAAACAGGTTTTTATCTGAAGCCTGTTTTATGTTTGGTTTTCCATCACATCCGCACCATACAACCAATCTCCCCCAAATCGTCACAAGCGCCTTGCTTGACGTTGGGGGAGCATGGTTATCGCTTGCGTGATGAATCGGGGCTTGCGAACGCTTAGGGGAACTGAATATCGCTGATCGGTTCCACGCTGCTAAATTCGCCTTCTGCCGAGGAAAAGGTTTCGTCAACTTCGGTGCCGTTGATCGTTCCGGTCAAACGGAAGCTGTAATCACCGGGCTGTGTGGGAATCATATCGGCGGTATAGTTGCCCGGCTCATCGTTCACGGCCCGCAACCGCAGAGTCTTGGTCTTGCCGCCGTAGCTCACTTCCAGTTTCAGGGTTTCTTCCAGCCCCACCACCGCCGATTCGTCAGTGTGCAGCTTGACGGAAAATTCAGGGCCGTTGAACAGGGTGGTATAGGCCGGCTCCTCACGCCAACCGAACACCACCAGATATTCCTCCGCCACTTCACGGCCTTCATGCGCCAGCACGGGCAGCGCCAGCACCGCCACCATCAACACGCCCACCAACGCCCCTACCCATAGCCACTTCTTCATAACATCTCCTGAATAGACCACTGAACACTCCGGCTATTCTAGCGATTTCCCCGCACGCGGCAAGCAGGACATCAGCGCGGTTGCACGCTGAACTGCTGCACGATGGCGGGAACACGGCTGCTCACCCCGGCGGGATCGGCGGTCATTTCGGCCTGTGTGTAAGCCGGAATGCCGTAGGTTGTCACCTGTAGCGATCCGGTCGCGTCAATCTCAAACTCTGTCCAGCCGAAGGTCTGCGTGGCGATCCACAGGCCGCGCTGCAACGTGGCATCCACATCCGAATCTTCCAGCCCCATCATGTCATAGTTGAAGGCGGTGATCTGAGCGTTCAGAATGGGCAGCAGACTCACATCTTTGAACCCCGCCGGTAGGCTGTCGTAGACCTGCTTCTGCTCAGTCGTCACCAGCCCCAAGCGCACCGCGATACTGGTGACAGTCGGGCCGAACGGCGCATCGAACGCCGCCGATTCGGTGCTGATCTCCCATGTTCCGGTGGGCTGTTGCGGCGCATCCGGCGAGTCGGCGTAGGTCAGGTTATTGACCAGCGTGCCGTGAATATCCGCCGCCACGAACACCACATTGGTCAGGTGGTTCTGCACGATGAAGCGCAGAAGGTCGGCGCGTTCGGCGGCATAGCCTTCGTAGCGGTCAGCCGCGTTCAACGGCCCCAGATTTTGCACAGGTTCTGGCACAAGGATGAACTTCCACAACACGCCCGCCGCCTGTGCCGTCAGCAAATCGGCCTTGAGCAAATCCAGCTGCGCTGCGCCGAGCATCGTGCGTCCGGGCGTGTACAGCTTCTGGATGTAGGCTTTGAGCGCATCTGCCGAAAAGCCGCCGCCCAAATCCAGCGGGATTGCGGCATCGCGGAACGAACGGGCATCCAGCAGGAAGATCGCCGCTGTGTCGCCCCATGTCCGGTAGCGGTACAGTTTGCGTTCGCTGGCAGTACGGGGGTCGCCCGTCTCCCCGTAGGTTTCGTCTGCCAGCGGGTTGTAGGCTTGAAAGACTTGCAAGCCGGCCTCGAACAGCGCCGAGTCGTTGATGAGCGTTTGCCCGTCACCGCTGAAGCGCGGATCGCTGGCGATAGGTGCGCCACCTGCGAAATCGTTACGCACCTCATGATCGTCTATCATCGAAAAAATCGCCGTCGAAGCCCGCAGTGCCGCCCATGTGTTCAGCCCGTAGCGTGCGCCCAAGCTCTCGGCATATTTCAGGTGGAAGTCCTCTACGGTAAAGGCCATCTGCCCCAGCGCCGGAGAGGGAAAATCGGCGTAGACGGTATCACCGTGCTGCACGAAAAAATCCAGCTCGCGCACCGGCACATTGGCGATGGAAGGGTAGGGCGAAAGTTCGCCGCGCCAATCGCCCGTCACCCCGAAGCGCAACGGGACGCGAGTCCCCGGCGCGGCAGGCGTGCGGAAGCGCCCTTCGGCCTGTGTGCCAGCGGCATCCCGCACACGATACACATAAGCCGTTCCCGGCGTGAGATCGGGGAACAGGGTTTTGACGGGCAGCGCCGGATCGGTGACGATGAGGGTTTGCGTGAAGAGAAGGGTGCTAAAGGCCGGATCGGTGGCGATTTCGAGCGTCAGCGCCCCCAGCGCGGTGCTGTGCGCCCACAGGATCACGCTGGTTTGCGTCACATCGCCTGCCGCGATTCCTTCCGGCAGGGTGGAGTCTGCCATCTGTCGGGCGGCGGCGGGCGCGGCACACAGAAACACGGTCAGCAGCACAACCACGAGCCTAGAGATCAGATGCAGGGGATTCATCACGGTGTATGCTCCTGTGACAACTTGTAGTGTGGCGAAAGGGACGCTGCACGCGCCTCTTTTGAGGGTGACGGTTTCGAGACAGCGCATCAGTACACGGTTGCTAGGCCACTCTCTGCCCATGCCCCTAACCGCGCCCCGCTTGTAGAGATACCTGACTTTAGTCCTATTTTTACAAAAAAGTGTAGCACAAAAGCATTTCTGGCATAGATTTTGCGTTAGAAAACGGTTGAAAGGTCTACAAAAGTATTGCAAAGTTTTTTACTTTCACCGCATGATGTGACACAAATTGTCACAAGAGCCTTGAAAAGGGTACTTTGGTTGGGTAAAATACTAATAGACTGTGCCACATCTTGACACAAGCCAAATTTTTCTCCTATACTGTGTTTATGGTTACTTTTTTCGTCATGTCCAAAGTCTGTAAAGGCTTATTGAGGACTTCGTGGATAAACCGCCGCATGACAGTCCCTATGTCCACAGCCGGGTGTTGAAGATCAATGCCGGATTTCTGCTGGGCAGCGGGTTAGGAACGACTAACGACTCGCGCTTCGATTTTCCGGCACTCATCGTGTCGGATGATCTCATTCTGGAACACCTGCACGGCCCTTTGCGTATGAGCCGTACCACCGAAGGCATTCTGGTGCAGGCACAGCTTGAAGCCGGTGTGGTTGACGAGTGTTACCGCTGTCTCGATCGTGTGACAAAACCTGTCACCATCCAGATTGAAGAACTTTTTACGTTTGATACCACCCGTACCAGCGAGTTTAGCGTGCTGGAAGACGGCGTTCTTGACCTTGCTCCTCTGCTGCGTGCCGAAATCCTCATCGAAAACGCACGCGGTTTTCTCTGCCGACCGGACTGCAAAGGCCTTTGCCCGACCTGTGGCACGAATTGGAACTATAACACCTGCACCTGTGCAGATGAAGCGGTAGATCCAAGACTGGCATCGCTCCGCAAATTTCTGGAATAGAAAACCCGTATCACTATTGTTTGGGAGGGGTATCGTGGCAGATTATAACAAAACGGATTACGATAATAATCTCGACTTCGCCGCTGATATGGATTTTGCGGACGAGGACAGCGGCCCAGAACCCGAACCGTTCGACGATATGCTGCTCACAATGGAATCCGACGACGACGATTTTGGTTTTGAAGACGACACTTTTGAAGATGATTTTGACGAAGACGATGAGGATGAACGGGACGAAATTGACCTGTTGGCGATGGCTTCCAACGATACGGTTGGCCTGTACCTGAAAGAAATGGCGCGAGTTCCGCTGCTGAGTACCGAAGAAGAAATTGATCTGGCGATGCGGCTGGAAAAGGGCCTCGACTACGAAAAGAAGCTGGCGAAAGACCCGTATCACAAACAGGCCGCCGAGTGGCGCTTGGGGGTGGATGACGGCATCAGCGCCCGCGAACATTTGATTAAAGCCAATACCCGCCTTGTGGTATCAATCGCCAAGAAATACATGTCACGCGGGGTTCCCTTTCTCGATCTGATTCAGGAAGGCAATCTGGGGCTGATGAAAGCCGTCGAAAAATTCGACTATCAGCGCGGGTTCCGCTTTAGCACCTACGCGACATGGTGGATTCGCCAGACGATCACCCGTGCGATTGCCGATCAGGGGCGCACGATCCGCGTCCCCGTTCACATGAGCGACCGTATCCGCCGCCTGTACCGGGTGGCGCGTCAATTGGAACAGGAATACGGACGCAAGCCCACGCCGGACGAAATCGCCCGCGAAATGAATGTCGAACCGCGCAAAGTTCAGTGGATGCTGCGCGTATCGTGGCAACCCCTCAGCCTTGAACATCCGATTGGCGATGATGAGGACAGCGAACTGGGCAACTTCATCGAGAATGACAGCCTGCCCACGCCGGCCCAGCACGCCTATGACAACCTGCTGCGACAGAAGATCGAAGAAGTCCTCAGCACCTTGTCGCCCCGCGAAGCCCGCATTTTGCGCCTGCGCTTCGGTTTGCAGAATGGGCGCTGCTACACGCTGGAGGAGGTGGGGCAGAAGTTCGGCCTCACCCGCGAACGCATCCGTCAGATCGAAGGGCGGGCGCTGCGCCGCCTGCGTCACCCGCGTCGGGCGCGTCAATTGCGCGATTATCTGTCGTAAATACACTGCCGCACCCCGTCTGCCCCCTCGCCTAACTGCTGCGTACAGCTAGGCGAGGGGAGGCTCAATCCCCTATTCCCCGTCCCCTTTTCCCCTACATAGGGACAGCAGAGAAAATGCACACACCTGAACGCCTCTTTTTTCCTCCGCCCCGGCGATGAGTGGCGGATACTGCGGCTTTTCTGCAAAGAGTTTGTGAATTTTTGAGCAATTGGCTGTAATGGTTTGCGCGTTGGCGTGTACAATAAAGCGGTTTTGCATTATGAGGCATAGGAGCCGCTATGGAACCGCTGACCCCCAATGATGTGCAGTTCGCGCTGGATTCACACCGGCTAGGCATTCAAATCCGCTTCTTTGAAAATTCAACCGCCACTTCGCAGTTGGCTGCCGACAATATCGGCTGTGAACTGGGGCAGATCGCCAAAAGCATCTGCTTCATGGTAGAAACCAAGCCGGTCATTGTGATTGCCAGCGGCGATCAGCGCGTGGATGACCGCAAGCTGGCAGGCTATTTCAACATCAGCCGCAAGCAGATCAAACTGGCCTCGCCGGAGGAATGTATCCTGTACTACGGCTATGCGCCGGGGGGCGTGCCGCCCATCGGCCACCGCCAACCGCTGCGGGCGACGCTGCTGGACGACTCGCTCCAACGCTATGCGGACGTGTATCCGGCGGGCGGTTCGAGCAACGCCATCTTCAAGGTGACGCTGGAACAGCTTCAGCAGATCACCAGCGGCGAGTTCGTGGACATCCGCCGCGAAGGATAGGGGATGCGCCCCGTTGCGAAAAGGCCATCGGTTTCGTAGCAGGTGGGACACGGCCTGCGTCGTGTCCCACCTGCCGATCACTCTATCGCTCCGGGGAATGCCTAACGCGCTCTAGCTGGCGGGTGCGGCGGGCGATTGCGCCGTCAGGTTCGGCACTTCCAGCGCCACCGCATAAGTAATCTCGTTCTCGGTGAACTGCACGCTGGGCGGCGACCCGCGCAGCACATTCCAGATGGCGGTAACGGTCTGTCCGGTCAACCATTTCCGTTCGCCGCTGACCGCCAGTTCCGCGAGGCTCAAACCGTTGGCGGCGCTGTCCCAGTAGATGCTGATCGCCATCGGATCATAATCTTCCACCTGTGCCGACAGATAGGCGGCGGCGGGAACGACCAGCACAGGCCGCATGCTGATCTTGCGGCAGTTATCCAGAATCCGCAGATAGACCTGCGTATCCCAACCCGAAAAGGCATCGGTGACGTGGTTCACGCCGTTGACGAACAACGTCAGGCGTTCTACAACGGGCGACGGATTGCTCGGAAGCTCTGCCCGCGCCTTAAAGCTGTACAACTGCTCATTCAGCGCCAGATAATTGACATACGTGCGAATCTGATCGTCGGTCAGGCGGTCTTCCAAGACCTGCGTGTTGTACTGTCCCAGATCGTTCGTCCACACCACACGGTTATCGCCATAAAGGGTACAGGGCGGGATGTCGTTGCGCGCCGCGAATGGGTCTTGTGCGCCACCGGTCACATCGGCACGAAATACCACTGTGGCGGCGCTGCGATCCCACTGGATAGCCGCACCATCGGTAACGGGTTGAGAGGGGGCAGCGGCGCAGGCAGCCAGCAGAAGGGGGACGATCCACAAGAGCGTGAACCAGCGGGTTCGCATCGCTGTTTCTCCTTTGGTTTCAGTCGGGGGTTTGCCGTTTGCTTCTCATTGTAAACCAACCTCCCCTGCGCCGATAGTCAGGTGCCGCAGGCGGCGAGGTGGGGCTGTCGGCAACCGCCGAGTCGGGCGGGGGTGGTGGTCATCGTGCCAGATAGCGGCGTCGCAGGTCAACACCCTCATCCAGCGGCGGGAACGCGGCGGGTGATTAACAACCTATTTCGCTTTTCAGAATTTGATGGTTGAATGCCTGATCTAAAATAGGCATTATTTATCATGTCGGGTAAAATAGAACAGGTGTACCTATTCTAGTGAAGGTATCTGAAATGGGTGATTTTCAATCATTGCCTGATACAACCTTTTCTCCAAATGCCGAAAATATGAACCTATCCCAATGGCACGATAGGATTATTTGGGGGGATTGCTTGGAGGTGTTGAGGCAGATGCCACAGGATTCTGTGGATTTAATCGTCACGTCACCGCCTTATGCCGACAGCCGAAAAAACACCTATGGTGGCATTAGCCCGGACGAATATGTGGAATGGTTTCTACCCGTCGCCGCAGAACTTCAGCGGGTGTTAAAGCCGGATGGAACGTTCATCCTGAATATTAAAGAACGGGTTGTGGACGGAGAACGGCACACATATGTGCTGGAACTCATCCTCGCGTTACGACAGCACGGGTGGATTTGGACCGAAGAATACATCTGGCATAAGAAAAACAGTTCGCCGGGGAAATGGCCTAATCGTTTCCGGGACGCTTGGGAACGTTGTTTGCAGTTCAACAAAGATAAAAAGTTCAACATGTATCAAGATAATGTGCGAGTCCCAATGGGCGATTGGGCAAAATCGCGGCTCAAAAATCTGAGCGAAACGGATAAACGCAGAGACAACTCGAAGGTCGGTAGCGGCTTCGGGAAAAAGGTTTCCAACTGGCTAGGGCGCGACACGGTTTATCCCGATAATGTGCTGTATTTAGCCACCGAAACGGGTAATAAAAACCATAGCGCGGCATTCCCGCTAGAATTACCGGCATGGTTTATTAAGCTCTTTTCAAAGGAAGGCGATTTGGTGCTGGACCCGTTTTTGGGATCGGGTACGACGGCGGAGGCGGCGAAGATTTTAGGCCGCAAGTATCTTGGAATCGAACAAAAAGAAGAATACTATCAGGTAGCCGTCGCCAACATCACGTCTCTCAATCAAGAAGATACGCAACCGAGACTCCTGTAATGAACGCACTTTATGAAAGCTACAACGATTTTTTGCGAGAGCGTGTGCTGATTCCGTTTTACCAGAAAAGGCTTGAGAGCTTAAAAAAGCTAAAGCTGGAAGATGTCCTGAAGCGCAAGAACCCTTACTTATTCAAGGCGAAAAATATAGAAATTTCAGGTGATCTTGTAAAAGGTATCATTGACGCTTTTTTATCGTCGCAGGAAGAAACAACTTTCGGCAATTTACTCGAAACATTTGCCATTTTTGTTTCTCATCAATCCGATCAGGGATTTAAGTCCAAATTAAAAAGCATTGATCTTGAGTTCCAACGTGATGGCATTTATTACATTGTTGGAATCAAGTCTGGTACGAACTGGGGGAATGCGGACCAGATCAATGCGATGATCGGGAATTTCAAACAGGCAAAAGCCAAACTCCGAGCAGATGGCGTGGCAGGTGAAATCATAGCGGTCAATGGTTGCATGTACGGCACAGAGGCGCATCCCAGAAAATCACCCCATTCCAGAAAGGCTGTCACGCCGACGGTTTTAGACCCCGATGAACTTTACTACAAATATGCAGGTCAAGATTTCTGGGCATTTTTATCGGGTGATGACCATTTGTATCGGGAAATCATAAAACCTTTCGATCAAGAGGCTCGCTTGAAGGACGAAGAATTTAAGCGAGCTTACAATGCCAAAGTCCACGAATTTGACTCTAAATTCATGGCAAAGTTTTTGACACCTGAGAAACAAATAGATTGGATGAAACTCGTAGATTTTGTTTCAAAGCGGCAAGTTTAGCGCCTTCGGGCGATCAGTACCCCCGCCGCCCACAGCAGCCACGCCGCTGCGCCGAACACCAGCACCCCCGGCCACCACGCCGGTTGATAAGCGAAGGTCACACGGCTCTCGCCAGCGGGCAGGCGCACGGCGCGGAACAGGCCATCGGCACGCACAATC
>CAIPFY010000227.1 GCA_903864435.1 uncultured Chloroflexota bacterium
ACCGCCACTGGAAAAGTAACCGTATCGCACAAACATATCAACACTATCCATCATTCCGATGGGTACAGCTATACGAAAGGATTAGGCGCTATCCCTCCCCGCACCTAAAGGTGGGGGTATCTCGCGCCGTTTTTTGATGACGATTAAATCAAATGAATACTTTTTGCGGATTATCAGCATCCAACTGGAAGACCGGGTAGATGCTTTCAATGTGGCTGAAGTCCGCGAGAAAATTTATACGCTGATTGATGGCGGCGCTTACCGGTTGGTGATTGATCTCACTAGAGTGACGTTCCTCGACAGCATGAGCATGTCCATTCTGGTCAGTTCCATGAAACGCGCCCACGCCGCCGGGGGGAGTCTCAAGCTGGTCTGGCCGGAGTCGCAAGACTTGCAGCGCACAATCCGGCTGGCGAAGTTCGATGTGGTGTTCCAGATTTACGACACTGTAGACGAAGCGGTCAATAGTTATTGACCACCCCACCGGGTTCCGATTATTGGAGACACTATGGACATCACATTAACCGAGCATACCATTCGTATCGTGGTGGCTGAACTCCGTGACCGCGCCGACAGCTACAACATCACCCCCATTCGCAACCAGCTTTATGAGATTATCGCTGGCGGCGTATCGCGCATTGTGATTGACCTGACGAACGTCACCTTCATGGATAGTTCGTGCATGGCGATTCTGGTCAGCACCCTGAAGCGTACCCGTCAGGCAGGCGGGGATGTCAAACTGGTCTGGCCGCAGCTGGAAAACGCGCAGGACATCATCCGGTTGGCGAAGTTTGATCGGGTTTTTGAAATATTCAACACGTCCGGGGAAGCGGTCGAAGGTTTCTTCAGCCCGTCAGAAGTCCCGTTCACCGACCCGTTCAACATCCGGCGGCCTCCCACCCAAGCAAAAACATAGACCATCCGGCTGTCCACCTGCTAGAAGGGCGTTATAATGCGCTGCATGGTGAAGAAATCGTTTTTGTGAGGACGCAAGATTATGGCACCCAAGATTGTTGTGATCGGCAGTTTCAATATGGATTTGACCGCCTATATGGAGCGCCTGCCGCGCCCCGGCGAAACCGTCAACGGGCGCAAGTTCGTCACCGGGCCGGGCGGCAAAGGCTCGAATCAGGCGGTAGCGGCGGTGCGGCTGGGCGCGGAAGTGTGGTTCATCGGGCGCGTGGGCGAAGATGTGTTCGCCGAAGCCGCCATCAACACATGGAAGCAGGAAGGCATCCACACCGAATTTGTCATCCGTGACCCCGATTATGCGACGGGCGTCGCGCCGATCTGGGTGGATGATCGCGGCGAAAATAGCATCGTGGTCGTCCTCGGTTCCAACCTGAACATGAAACCCGCCGATGTGGACTCTGCCGCTGACATTATCGCCAGCGCCGATGTACTCATCACGCAGTTGGAAATCAACTACGACATTGTGGCCTACGCGCTGAAAGTCGCCAAAGAAAAAGGCGTGCGGACGATTTTGAACCCCGCGCCGGCTGGCACCCTGCCCGCCGAAGTGGTGGCGCTGGCGGATTACCTGACGCCCAACGAAACCGAACTGGAAGTCCTCAGCGGGATGCCCGGTGCGGAAGTCAGCGTGGCCGCTCGTTCGCTGCTCACCACCGAAGAACAAACCGCCGTCGTCACGCTCGGCTCGGCGGGGGCGTGTTTCGTGCGCAAGAGCAGCAGCGCCCAGATGCCGGCTTACAAGGTGAACGTGGTGGATACCACCGGCGCGGGCGATGCCTTCAACGGCGGTTTCGCGGTGGCGCTGGCTGAAGGAAAAAGCCTCGAAGCGGCCATCCAGTTTGCCAACGCAACCGCCGCACTCAGCGTCACCCGCCCCGGCACCGCGCCCGCCATGCCCACCCGCGCCGAAGTGGATGCGTTCCTAGCCGCACAGCAGTAAGCGCCTTACCCGCAGCCCCACCGCATAGCGAACGGGTGGGGCTGTTCATCCCCGCACAGGAGACATTTTGTGACATCGGTTTTGCCTGCCAGCACAAACCCTATCGAATGGCTTGAAAGGCGCTACCAGCAGCGCAGCACCCCGTCTGTCATGCGTCGCTGGTCTATTCTGGGACCGGCGACGCTGCTGGTGGTGCTGAGTGTGATCGCGCTCACGCTGCTGCGCGTGGACAGCGCCGCCCGTGAATTTGTGGTCGCTACCGTCTGGTTCGCGCAAGGGCTGGTCGTGGTGCG
>CAIPFY010000228.1 GCA_903864435.1 uncultured Chloroflexota bacterium
AGTCTACTCATGGAATTATTAGGCGCGTCGAATGGTCAGCCCGCCGTACACCACGCGCTGCCGTTGAAGGTGATCTGCGACAGATACCCCGCTGACACCGTAACCTGTTCTGCGCCGTCCACCCGCAGGGCGCGTGCTGCCGGATTGACGACGCGGTTGCCGCCCGGATACAGCGCGAGTTGCGCGGCGAGTTTGCCATCGGCGGCGCGATAGGCGCTGAACACGCCGTCCGCATCCAGCGCGTACAGCAGGCAACCGTTCCCGACAGCCAGCAGTGGCGGCGCGGCGGAGTCAACGGCGCGGTGTGCGATTTGCCAGCGGGTGTTTCCGGCGGCATCCAGCGCCAGCAGTGTATTCTGCGCGTCCCCCGTGTACCAGAAGGCGTTCCCGCCCCCATCCACGCGCAGCGCGGCACGGCTTCCGGCGGCGGGTAGTCCGCTGGCAATAGGCTGCGGGGTGAGGCCGGCGACCCGCAGCAGGTCGCCGCCTAGCACCAACCACCAACTGCCATCCGGCGCGGGAGAGGCCAGCGGTACGCCCGTCAGCGGGATTTCGACCAGCGCCTGCCCGCTACCATCCAGCACGCGGAACTGTCCGCCGGAGGGCGTTCGCAGCACCACGCCCACGCGCCCGCCCGCGCCTTCATCAACGGAAACCAGTTTGCTATCCGCCGCCGTGATTGCTGACCAGAGCAGCGTTCCGGCAGCATCGTAGCCAGCGAGGCCGCCTTCTGCCGTGCGAAAGACCAGCGTATCGCCGGCCAGCAGGAACGGATCGGACGCGCCTGCCACGTTCCAGACCGCCGCGTAGCGTCCGCCCTGCAAAACGAGCGCCTGTCCGGTGACAGTGTGCGCCGCTACGCGATCACCGGGGAGCGCCGCGAGGCGGTTGATCTGCCCTTCGGCGCGCACCCGCCACAGCGCCGCGCCCGTAGCATCTAGCCCGACGATCATATCCCCTTCGGCAGCGGCGATTGTGCCGCTATCCAGCACGACAGCCGGGGCGCTAGTCGGGGCAGTGAAGGATAGGCTGCTCAGGTAGGCGGGGGTGAAACGCGCCCGCCACAGCGCGGTAAATTCCAGCGGGTTATACCAGCCTTCCTCCAGCGGGTTGCCCGTCGTGTAGCCGGGGCCACCGTCATCCGGCAGGAAGTTGCGGAACTCGAAGTGCAGATGCGGCCTGCCGCGTGAAGGCCAGCCAATCGCGCCCACAATCGAGCCGGTTTCCACACACGCGCCCACTGTTGCCAGCCCAATCGTGTCGGTTTGCTCGACATGCCCGTACAGGCTGTAGGCGCGGCTACCATCCGGGAAGATGTGTTCCACGATGACCACGCCCTTCTCGGTGTCCCAGCCTTCGGGGTTGGAATAGGTCACGCGCCCCCGCGCCACCGCCCGCACCGGATCGCCCCAGCGGTCAAAGCCGGTATCGAGGCCAACATGGTTGCCGCCGAAGCGTTCACGGTAGCGGTTGAAGTCGTCATAGCCAACCACCATGTTCTCGACAGGAGCGCCGATGCTGTCCACAACGCCGCAGGGCGCATCCGGCACGGCCTGCGCGTTGGCGGGGATGATCGTTGCCAGCGTGGTTGCCAGCAGCAGGAGAGCGAAGAAAAGCCGCATTCGGTTACACCTCTAACCCTCGTACAACAGGCGCAGGCGTTCACGCAAAGACCGCGCCGCCAGCAGATCGGTTGAGTCTGACCACTGATCTACCGCGCCAATGTCGAACGGGATACGGCGTAGTAGCTCGTCGTGGATCGTCGCTTTGAGCGCCGCCGCGAAACGTTCGCCGTGAATCACGTTGAAAGGCCGCCCGTGAAAGGGGGAGACTTGCGCGGGCAGCGGGTCGGTCAAACGCAGCGCATTGTGCAGCGCCGCCACGCCCTCGTAGGCCGTGCCCAGCGCCCGTTCGCGTTCGCGCCACGACTCCGCCCGCAGCGCCGCCTGCAACGGGGGCAGCAGCGCCGCCGCGCAGTCCAAACGGGCGAAGGCTGTGCCGAACCATTTGGGATAAGGCGCGTAACGGCGTTCGATCAGGAAGCACAGGCGCATGACATCGCGCACCAGCCGCGCCGCGATCACCTGTGAGCCGATCTCGTCGCCCACGTCCCCCGTCCGCCCCACAAACGGTTCTTCTTGCCCGATTCGCGTCCAACCCGCCGCCAGCAGATAGCGCCACACGGCATCCGGGTAATAGGCGAACCGCGCCCGCAAGCTGTTCAGCCCGACCTCATCATGATAGACCGCGCCCGCCGTCAGTTCCAGCAGCGATTGTGTTGGGAAGGTCAGCCAGTCCAGCGGGTCAGGGTCACGGGCGGGGTCGAAGGCCAGCACGGACGC
>CAIPFY010000229.1 GCA_903864435.1 uncultured Chloroflexota bacterium
AACAAGTTCAACCTGAGCGAAACCGAAGGCTACGCGGTGCCGGTCAATAGCAAGTTGACGCGCATCAAGTTCTATGAAACCGCGTCGACATTCACCGCGCCGACCAGCGGGGCAACCTTCCTCGCGCACTTCACAGGCTAGGCGCGATGAGCAAGAGCGCGGCGGCATTCAAGCGCAGCGAGGAATTGACGCTGCCTAGCGGGCTGACGGTGGAAGTGCGGCGACCGGACATTGCGCGGCTGGTGATGGAAAGCAAGGACGGAAGCGTCCCGGCTTTCCTGACGCAGCAGGTGGTGGCCGGACTGTCGGGCAAGGTTCAGAACACGAAGGCGTGGGATCCTAGCACCGAGGATTTGAGCACCATGTCGCGGTTCATGGACATGGTGGTGCGGGCGGCGCTGGTGTGGCCGGTGATTGTGCCGGGTGAGCCGGACTATGACGCGGGGCAGATCAGCATCGCCGATCTGGGACAGGATGACCGCTCATTTTTGTTTGGCTGGGCGATGCCGAACGAAAATGCAGCGGCGGCGCGATTTCGTGCAAAACAGAACGGCACTATGGAACCTGTACCAAACCTGTAAGACGTTTGGACAGCGGCCGGCCACGCTATTCGGGATCGAGGATACGTGGCTGGCGTGGGAGTTCGATCATGCAGTAGCGGCGCTCGGAATCCGCGTGGAAGCGCGGATCGAAGAAAAACGGAAGGACGGTTCTCCTGTTTATAAGAGCATGGAGGACGCGCTGAACCTGCCGAAAGAGCCGCTCAAGATGAAACCGGTCAGCAAAAGCATGTTGATGATGTTAGCGGGGAACGATGGCGGTTAATCTCGGTACTGCGTTCGGGATGGTCAAAATTGACGCCAGCGGCGTGACTGCGGGAATGCAGGAGGCACGCGGCGCATTCGATTCGGGACTGTCACAGATCGGGCCGGGGATTGAGAAGATCGGCAGCCAGATCAGCGGGCTAGGCGGGTCGCTGGCAGGAATGGCGGCTCCGGCGCTGGCAGGGTTCGGACTGGCGACCAAGAGCGCGGCGGACTTTGACGCGGCGGTGACGAACGTGGGTGCGGTGTTGGGGATGAGCCGCGATGAAGTGGAAGGCCTCAAAAGCAAGCTGCTGGAGATCGGCGGCAATTCGGTACAGGGGCCGCAGGCGGTGGCCGAGGCGTTCTACGATATTGCGGGCGGCGTGGCGGATACGAGCACGCACATGGACATCCTGCAAACGGCGCTGGACGTGAGCACGGGCAGTAGCGCGGAGTTGGGCGGCGTGGTGAACGCGCTGACCAAGACCATGAACATTTACGGATTTAGCGCAGAACAGGCGGGCTTCGCCGGGGATGTGCTGACGCAGGCCGTGAATAAAGGCATGGGGACGATGGATGAATACGCGGCGGCGCTGCCCGATGTGGAAGCGCAGGCGCGGGCACTGGGCATCTCGTTCGAGGACGTGGGCGGGTATATGGCCTATATGTCCACGAAAAGCGCAACGGTAGCGCAGGGCGGTACGCAGCTGCGCGGGGTGCTGAGCAAGCTCATGAACCCCTCGAAAGAACTGGGAGATGCTATCGCCGCGATGGGGTATTCGTCGGGCGAGGCGATGGTGAAGCAAGAGGGGTTGACCGGCGCGCTGAACAAGATTAAAACGTTCGGCGGCGGATCGTTCGCCGGATTGATCACCGATCAGGAGGCGCTGACGGGCGCGCTGGCATTGACGGCGGACGGGGCGCAATCGTTCTTCGATACGTATCAGGCAGGCATCGAGGGCGCCACATCGGACGCATTAAAAGCGCAGATGGAATCGGACGCGAACCAGATGGCACTGTTCAATAGCACGGTGAGCGAACTGGCGATCAACATTGGGGGGACGCTGGCGCCGGTGCTGACCGACCTGATCCGGCAGATCAGGCCGGTGATTGATGGCGTGATCGCGTGGGTGAAGCAGAATCCCGAACTGGTAAAGCAAATTGCGATGGTGGTGGCGGTGGTGGGCGCGGCGGGCGCGGCCATGATGGTGATCGGCCCGATCATCAGCGGGGTGGGGGCGCTGCTCGGCATCCTGTTCTCGCCTATCGGGTTGATTATTGGTGCACTGGCGGGGTTGAAACTGGCGTTCGATAGCAATTTCTTGGGTATTCGCGATCTGGTGCAACCGATTCTTGACTGGATTAGTAGCAAACTTGAGGGATTGATCGGCAGTATCCAGAATTTCGGAACGAATATGGCGAACGGTGGTATTGGAGAAGCAATCTCTAGCGTTCTAGCCAACGTGTTGCAGTTCTTCGGCGGCACCGAATCGGGAACAATGGATATGGCGCGGCAGGTTGTGGATGGCGTTATCAACGCATTCACGACGATTGCGGGATTTATACAAACGGTGGTAATCCCGGCAATTCAAGCGGTCGCGAACTGGTTTATCAACGATGCGCTGCCGCAGGTGGTGACGTTCATCAATACAGTGGTTATCCCGGCGGTGCAGTCATTCGTGGGGTATCTGGCGAGTCTGTGGGCGATTGTGCAACCGGCACTGGCGGCGCTGGCGGACTGGTTCATTACCAGCGCACTACCGGCAATTGCGGCGTTTATCACTGGTACGGTGTTACCGGCTATTCAGCAGTTCGGATTGATCCTGCTCGGCATCTGGGAGACGGTGAAACCGTACCTGCTGGAACTGGCCGACTGGTTCATCAACGATGCGCTGCCGGCGGTGGTGGACTTCATCACGAACACAGTGATCCCCGGCGTGCAGGACTTTATTGACATTCTGGCCTCGATCTGGACGCTGGTGCAGCCGGTGTTGCAGGACTTGTACGATTGGTTCATCACAACTGGCATTCCAGCGATCCAGACGGCGATACAGGCCGTGATGGACAATTTCATCACTCCGCTGATTAATTTGATCGCGGGTATTTGGGCAGGGGTTGGGCCGTTCCTCGGCGATCTGTTCAACTGGTTCGTAACGACGGGTATTCCAGTAATCCAGACGGCGATACAGGGGTTGATGGATAACTTCATCACGCCACTGATTAACCTGCTGGCAGGTATCTGGGAAGGCGTGCGGACGGGGATTGATAACTTCAAAACCGGAATTGAAAGCGCGTTTAAGTGGGTTACGGATAACGTGATTAAACCCGTTTCGGATGGCATTAGCAGCCTCATCAACACGATTGCGACGGCAGACCTGAATCCGTTCGATAGTAACGGGATTATGCTGAACCCGTTCGCGCAGGGCGGGTTGTTCAACCGCGATAGCGGCGGGATGGGCGAGGCGGGGCAACCGTATCTGATCGGCGCAGGGGCGCAGCCGGAATTGTTCGTACCTTCCAGCGCGGGGCGGTTCTATCCGAACGCGGACAAGATGATGGGCGGCGGCGAGAACGGCGGCGGCGGCGCGGTGAACATTAGCGGAGTGACTATTCATGCGAACAGCGCGGCGGAAGGGCGGGCAGCGGCTGAGGGGTTCGAGGGGCGGCTGCGCGAACTGCTGGCGGCGCGGGGGGGCATGTAGATGACGGGGATCACACGGTTCG
>CAIPFY010000230.1 GCA_903864435.1 uncultured Chloroflexota bacterium
AAGAACGGCAAACCGAACACACGCGGTTGGCGGAACTCGATGCGAATATCATCAATGTACCACCCGTCCAGCAGTCGCGCCGCGCTCTGGGTCGCATCCAGCACGAAACGAATGCGGATACGCTCACCTTCATTCACATTGGCGGTCGCGGGGTCATCCGCGTACTGCCGCAGATCAATCTGTTCGCGTCCCCATGTGTTCTGGGTCACATTCGGCCCACGTGTCCACATTTTGTCGAACGAACTGGACACGTTATACGCGGTTGTCGAACCCCAATCATAGAAGTAGTTGTAGCCCATTCGAGTACGGCGTGCAGAAGCCGTTGTCGAAGGCGGAATAGGCGCTTTAGTCATCTCATACGGCGACTGCTGGGCGATGTCCACACGGATTGTATCGCTGTCGCCAATATCAAAGCGCGTCCAGAAGTACAGGGTGGGCGCATCCGTTGTGAGCGTACCCCGCAAATCAATGATGCGGTTCATCTCCAGCACATTGTTGGTCGCATGGAGGTAGGTGGTGCTTTGGGGTGGGCTGTCATGCAGCGACCATGTGCCACTGTGCTGTTCCCAGTCAATGCCCGTCCACTGACCGCCCAGTGTCCAGCGTGACCACCAATCCGCCGGCGCGTCAATGTCGTCCACATAGCGCGGGCCATTTCCTGTACCCGCTGTCGGTGAACCCGTGAGTGCCGTGACGCTGGTGGTGGTATTCCACAGCTTATGCACCACTTCGGTATAGTTGCTGATCGTGATATTGTCGAGCGTGATTCCGTCATTAGAGGACGCATCTGAACGTGCATCCAACCGGATAGCGATATAGAAATCGTCATCTCGTGGATCGGCATTGGTACGCAAAGCTGTCCAAGTGAGGCCAGTAACCTGCTCTATCGCCCCTTGAAGGTCTACCTCGAAACGCTCCCACGCCATCTGTTCACGGTTGAGTGTGTTCGAGCTATAAACCCACGACCAGACCGGAGTCGCGGCAATCGCTGCCGTCCCGGATTGCGTGCTGGCATTGCGGAACAAATCCACATAGAAACTGTCGTTCGCTGCCAAACGTCGCCAGTGCCACAGCGAGAGCATCGGCTTGGTCGCCGCGCTGGATGCTGCGCCGCTACAGTCTTTATTGCCACCCCACACGTTCAAGTTTTCCGGGGTGTCGTTGTTGAAGTCAATCGGGTAGCGCAGTTCCATCGAAGTCTGTTGCTGCGCATAGTTGCCGCCGGGGCTGTCGGTAAAGGCGCGACCACTGCCAACTGCGCCGCCCGCAATCGTCCCCCACTGCCCCTGCATCAACCATTGGCCTGCGCCATTTTCAGCACCATCGCAGAACGGGTAGCTGCTGAAACGCGATACGCCTTTCCGGTCAATGCGGATATTGTCAAGGAACAGGCCATCTCGCGAATTGTTATCGCGGTCTACCAGCAGCGCGAAACGCAACCGGAAGGGAGAGGTGTTCCAGTTCGGGATGGTTTGTAGCGGCACCTCGATTTCGTCCATTGGCCCCGAAATCGCTGACCCGCTGCGCGAAACCTGCTGGAGTATTTGCAGCGTCGTCCACGTATCATCCACCGTGTCAATAGCATCGCGGGTGTACTGAATTTCAATCGAGTCGCCCACATCCAGATCATAGGCATAAGTGAACGACAGCTGAGGATAGCCATCATCGCCCTGATAGTCCGGTGTACCGCCTGTCCCGTTGGCATTCAACGGTAGGCTGACCTGCCCGTTCAGTTCGATATAATGAACGCGCAGATCGAGCCGGTTCACGGGCGACACCTGCGGTTGTTGGCTGCCGAAATTCGAGTAGGTACCATTGTTCGGCCCGCTGCTGGGGTCCCAACTCATCGAAGCGCTGCCATTTTCATTCGTCGCGGCATTGGTAGTCGTCAAATCCCAACGGGCGCTGGTGATGAAATCCTTCTTCTGAACGACCGAGTCAAGATTCCAGTAGCTCCCGCAGCTGGCCTTGTCTACCGTACAAACGCCGAATGTAGTCCCACTGTTACGCCCATCAATGCGAATATCATCCATGAACCAGCGGCGCACGCCAGTGGCGGAAGTACTCTCGACGATAAAGCGATAAGCCACTTTACCGCTGGGGAATGTCGGAATAGCCACCTGCGCCCGACTCCATGCGTAGTTCTTGGTCGTGCCGGTTCGCAACTGGGTAGCAGTCTGCCACGAAGGGCCGCTACCTGTGACCACGGTTCCATCGGGGTTATACGAATAGGGCGCATACTCACCAAACTGGATGGAAACCGTTGTCTGCGACTGGAAGTCCCACACTTCCCACCAGTTCATCACCGGGTTCGTGACCTGACGGACATCTACATAACCACGCAGTTCCAGATGGCAGCGCATGTTGGTGGAGAAGCCCGTCGTATTGGTCGCCGCGCTCTCCTTCCACGCATACGATAGCGAGTTCGGTTGTGTGCCGGAAATCTGGGTGAACGGGCAGTTAGGGACGCCAGAGCCAGTCACCAAACGGTCGGCAGGCACATTCCCCTTCGGTTGCGTGAGTTTCACGATGATACCGGCGCTACCGGTTGCCTCGAAGTATTCCACTTTCAGCGCATGTGCGCCGGGGGTCAGTGTGATGGTGGAACTGAGAGTCGTGCAATCCATACAGGACGTGTTCCAGTTGGAAAGCGCCGCCACCACCGTGTTGTCCAGATAGAAACGCACGCCATCGTCCGCCTGAATGCTGACATTGATCGTCATATTAGAGGCGGTGAGGTTGGTCACATTGCGCGTCCATCGCACCGAGAATTCATCCACATTCCAATTCTCGATGGGGCCTTTGTCGTTCCACAGGAAGTTGAGATCATAGGTATAGGTGTTGATGGGCGGCAACGACGCATTCCACAGATTGTAGTCCGCCACCGCGCCTGCGGTGTCCAGATTACGCCCATTGAAATACTGACCGCGCCAGCCTTCGCCGCCCAGATACACACTCTGATCCACGCGCCACCATTCGGGGTTATTGATGGGGTCTTCAAAGGGCGCCACAAAGCTAAAATCCGCCGGTGTGCTGGTCGGTGGCGGCGTAAAAGTCGGGGTCGGAGTCTTGGTTGGAACAGTCGGCGAGGGGGTGGGCGACGGCCCATCCGTCGGTGTCGCGGAAGGCGGCTGCGGCGGGTTGGGCGGGAAACCGCGATCTTGCGGCGGATTCAGCGCCACCGCTGTGACGGTCTTCCAGAACGAATCCGGGCCGCCCAACGTCTGCATGTTCTGGGGCGTTCCGGTAATGCCAATAAGGTTGTACACCGTATTGCTGAAAATGTTGCCCAACGCTGGCCCTGTCGCAACTACTGCGGCAGTCAGGGCCATGACCACCAGAACGAGGATCAACGCATATTCGATAAGCGATTGACCACGTTCGGTAGAGTGCTGCTGATTGTTTCGGTCTGCCATAGCCTTAACCCTTCATCCACAGTTTTGGATTTCGGTTAGTGGTGTTCATAGGCGTTTTTCGCCCGTTTTCCCTGTAACTATGTTACTTGATGATGAGCGATTTTTTTGTCCGCATCTTGTTCAAATGCGTTGACAATTCATCAACTCATAGGCGTGATCTTCATCACTCGTTTACGATGTGGCGGTGTGCTATGCTTCCAATAAATCGTTCTCTCCCGTAGAAAGGCATCTTTGATGAGTGCAACAATTATTGATGGCAAAGCAGTAGCCGACCGGATGCAGGTCGAAATTGGAGCCGGAGCAAAAGCATTTCAAGACAAATTCGGGTTTCCGCCGGGATTAGGTGCAGTCCTCGCGGGCGACAACCCGGCCTCGGCACAGTATGTTCGCATGAAACGCCGCGCCTGCGAAAAGGTAGGCATCCACTCGGACGCCCATTTTTTGACCGCCGACAGTTCGCAGCAAGAAGTCGAAGATGTGGTCGCGGGGCTGAATGCCGACCCGCACATTCACGGCATTCTGGTGCAGCTGCCCCTTCCCAAACACATTGACGAAGAACGGGTGCTGCGCGCCGTCAGCATTGATAAAGATGTGGACGGCTTCCATCCGATCAACATCGGCATGTTGGGCATGAAAGGCCGCGAACCGCTGTTCACGCCAGCCACCCCCACTGGCTGCATGGTGCTGCTGAAAGAATCGGGCGTAAAGACCGAAGGCGCCAGCGCCATCGTCATCGGGCGCAGCAACATCGTTGGCCTGCCGGTGGCGCTCATGTTGATGAAAGCCAATGCCACCGTCACCGTCTGCCACAGCCGCACGCGCAACATTCCCGAACTCGTGGCGCAGGCGGATATTGTCATCGCTGCCATCGGTCAACCGGAATTTGTCAAAGGAAGTTGGCTGAAACCGGGCGCGGTGGTCATTGATGTCGGCACAAACAAAGTAGATGATCCCAACGACGAAAAAGGCTACAAGTACGTGGGCGATGTCGAGTTCGCCAGTGCGGTCAATGCCGCCGGCGCGATCACCAGAGTGCCGGGTGGCGTCGGCCCCATGACCATCACCATGCTGCTTGCCAACACCCTCAAAGCGGCACAGCGCATCGCCGCCCTCTAACGCCAACCTATCTAAAACTCGCAGGGCAGCCCCACGCTG